>NZ_BAAAZU010000006.1:144340-456419 GCF_039537065.1 Luteimonas lutimaris
TGAGAGCAACCGCATCGCGGCCATGGCCGCTCCCACAGGGATCGCATGGTCACAGGAGGTTGGCGTGGATGAAGGCAGGCGCTGCGAGGTGAAGGCCTTCCCGGTGGAGGAAGCACCATGAGCGCCGACCGCGACTACGGCCTGCCTCCCGGCGTCGCCCCCGACACCCCGGGCGCGCAGGTCCCGCGCATCGTCCGCATGCGTGCGCGCCTGCGCGACGCCGCCAACGAAGATCCCCATGGCGATGCGCCTGCCTACGCCGAACTGCACTGCCTCTCCGATTTCACCTTCCTGCGCGGCGCCGCCAGCGCGGAAGAGCTGTTCGAACGCGCCGCGCGCTGTGGCTACGAAGCACTGGCAATCACCGACGAATGCTCGCTGGCCGGCATCGTGCGTGCGCGCGATGCGGCGGAGGTCACAGGCATCCATCTCGTCGTCGGTGCCGAGTTCCGCCTCGATGATGGCCTGCGGCTGGTGCTGCTGGTCGAAAACCGTGCCGGTTACTCGCAGCTGTGCCGGCTGATCACCGTCGCCCGGCGCGCGGCGGAAAAGGGCGAATATCGCCTCAGCCGCGTCGATGTTGAAAAGGAAGCCTTCGATGACGGCGCAACGGGCCTGTTCGCGCTGTGGCTGCCCGGCGCCGACCTGGATCCGGGCGAGGGCGCCTGGCTGCGCACCTTCTTCGGCGACCGCGCGCACCTGGCGGTGGAACTGCACCGCGACGACGACGATGCCACGCGCCTGGCGGACCTGCTCGCGCTGGCCGAGGCGTTGCAGCTGGCGCCGGTCGCCGCCGGAGACGTGCACATGGCCACCCGCCGCCAGCGCGTGCTGCAGGACACGATGACCGCGATCCGCCACGGCCGGCCGCTGGCCGAATGCGGCGCGCACCTGTTCCGCAACGGCGAGCGCCACCTGCGCACGCGGCGCGCGCTCGCCAACATCCATGCATCGGCCGAAGGCGGACGCGCGCTGTTGCAGGCGGCAGTGGAACTGGCGCGGCGCTGCAGCTTCAACCTGCGCGAGGTCAGGTACGACTATCCCGCCGAGCTGGTTCCCGAGGGAGAGACGCCGGCATCGCACCTGCGCAAGCTCACCAGGGTTGGCATGTGCAAGCGTTGGCCAGAAGGCGTGCCGCCCGAGGTCGCGAAGCAGATCGACGACGAGCTGGCGCTGATCGCCGAACTCAAGTACGAAGCCTTCTTCCTCACCGTCGAGGACATCGTCCGCTTCGCCAAGCGAAACGGCATCCTCTGCCAGGGCCGCGGCTCGTCTGCCAATTCAGCGGTCTGCTTCGCGCTGGGCATCACCGCGGTGGACCCGACTGAAAGTCGGTTGCTGCTGGCGCGCTTCCTGTCGAAGGAACGCAACGAGCCGCCGGACATCGACGTCGATTTCGAGCATGAGCGGCGCGAGGAAGTGATCCAGTACGTCTACAACAAGTACGGACGCACGCGCGCCGCACTGGCTGCCACCGTGATCCGCTACCGCGGCAAGAGCGCGGTGCGCGACGTGGCCAAGGCCTTCGGCCTGCCGCCTGACCAGATTGCACTGCTCGCGGAGTGCTACGGCTGGGGCAACGGTGAAACGCCAATGGAGCAGCGCCTGCGCGAGGCCGGTTTCGACATCGACAACCCGCTCATTGCGCGCGTGCTGGCGGTGACGGACATGCTGCGCGGCCGCCCGCGCCACCTGTCGCAGCACGTCGGCGGCTTCGTGATTTCCGACCAGCCGCTGTGGCAGCTGGTGCCGGTGGAGAACGCGGCGATGGCCGACCGCACCATCATCCAGTGGGAGAAGGACGACCTGGAGTCGATGGGGCTGCTCAAGGTCGATTGCCTGGCGCTGGGCATGCTGACCTGCCTGCGCAAGGCGCTGGACCTGGTGCGCGTGCATCGCGGGCGCGATTACGAGTTGGCAACGATCCCGAAAAAAGACACGGCCACCTACGACATGATCTGCCTGGCCGACACTGTCGGTGTGTTCCAGATCGAATCGCGCGCGCAGATGGCAATGCTGCCGCGGCTGCGGCCGAGGAAGTTCTACGACCTCGTGGTCGAGGTGGCGATCGTGCGGCCCGGGCCGATCCAGGGCGACATGGTGCATCCCTACCTGCGACGACGGCAGGGAAAGGAACGCGTGACATACCCGTCGGCGGGCATCGAAGAAATCCTCGGTCCCACGCTCGGGGTGCCGCTGTTCCAGGAACAGGTGATGGAACTGGTGATCCATGCCGGCTACTCGCCGGAAGAGGCGGATGGCCTGCGGCGTTCGATGGCCGCCTGGCGTCACGGCGGCGACATGGAGCCGCATCGCGAACGCATCCGCGAACTGATGCTGAAGCAGGACTACGCCCCGGAATTCATCGACCAGATCTTCGAACAGATCAAGGGCTTCGGTTCGTACGGGTTCCCGCAGAGCCACGCGGCCTCGTTCGCCAAACTGGTTTACGCCAGCTGCTGGCTCAAACGTCATGAACCCGCGGCGTTCGCCTGCGCGCTGCTCAACTCGCAGCCGATGGGTTTCTATTCGCCCAGCCAGATCGTGCAGGACGCGCGGCGGGGGAGGGCGGCGCGCGAGGGCGTGGAGTTCCTGCCCGTCGATGTGGTGCAGAGCGACTGGGACAACACGCTGGTCGATGGACCGGGAAATGGAGAAAACTCCAATCCCTCTCCTTGTGGGAGCGGCCATGGCCGCGATTGGGCAGGAGTGAGCCGCCGGTTTCCTGGCAAAAAGCATCGCGGCCATGGCCGCTCCCACAGTCATCCTGTCCAGCCGGCGATCCGCCTCGGCCTGCGCGAGATCCGCGGGCTGTCCGAAGAGGTGGCGGCTGCCATCGTTGCCGCGCGCAGGCAGCATCCGTTCCGCAGCGTCGCCGACCTGTGCCTGCGCGCGAACCTCGACGAGAAAGCGCGCAGTGCACTCGCCGAAGCCGGCGCACTGCGCACCCTGGCGGGCCACCGCAACGACGCGCGCTGGCTCGTCGCCGGCATCGAACGCCAGCGCCCGCTGCTGCCGGGCAGCCCCGACGAGGATGCGATCGCGTTGCCGGCCCCCGGCATGGGCGAGGAGATCCTGTCCGACTACCGCGCCACCGGCCTGTCGCTGGCCGCGCACCCGCTGTCGCTGCTGCGCGAACGCCTGCGCGCGCGGCGCGTGCTCGGATCGAAGGACCTGCACGGCCAGCGCCACGGCCGCAGCGTCTACACCGCTGGCATCGTCACCCAGCGCCAGCGCCCGCAGACCGCCAGCGGCACGATCTTCGTCACGCTCGAGGACGAACACGGCATGGTCAACGTGATCGTCTGGCCGCGCGTGGCGCAGCGGCGGCGCAAGGCGTTGCTCAATTCCACGCTGCTCGCCGTGCGCGGGCGCTGGGAGTGCGTGGATGGCGTCGAACACCTCATCGCCCGCGACCTGGAAGACCTGAGCGGCCTGCTCGGCGGCCTGCGCGCCGAGTCGCGTGATTTCCACTGAAGGCAGAAGCCCTCAGGCGAACAACTGCACGCCCGGCGCCAGCCACAGCGAGGCACCCGCCAGCGCGCAGCCGAGGCCGGTGGCGGCCAGCACGTCGCTGGGGTAGTGCAGGCCGAGCACCACGCGCGAGGCGCCCACTGCGGCGGCGAACGGAAGCACCAGCCATGCCAGCGCGGGGTAGTGGGCGACAGCCACCAGGGCGAAGGCGACTGCGTGCAGCGTATGGCCGGAAGGAAAGCTGAACTCGTCCAGCGGCGCCACCCAGGCACGGATGCGACCGTCGGCTGCATACGGCCGCGGCCGGCGCGTCCAGCGCTTGAGTGCCTTGTACATCGCCAGGGCGATGGCCCCGGTGGCGGCCATGTGCAACGACGCGAGCAGCCCGTCCGCGCCGTCCACCGCGACCAGCGCGGCCATCAACAGGTACCAGAACACGCCGTCGCCGAGCCGGCTGACGATGGCGAACAGGTGCCGTACCCCGTTCCTGGCGCACATGCGATTGGCGCGCAGGCACCAGCGGGCTTCGCGGGCGCGGATGCGGTCAAGCGGCGGCGAGGCGTTCATGCGGCTTGCTCCTGGCGAGGCGGGCGAGGATCCCGTCGAAGGCGGCGGCCACCTGCTCCGGCCGCAGGCCGGACACCGCTTCGCGCGCGGCCGTGGCCATGACGTGGCGCAGGTCCGCGTCGCTGCCGATGTGGCGCGCCGCGGCGATGAATCCTTCCTCGTCGCCCGGGGCGACCGCCGCGCCGTGGGCGCCGTCGCGCAGGTGCTCGCGGGTTGCGCCGTAATCGAAGGCGACCGTCGCCACGCCGCTGGCCATGGCTTCGAGGGTGACGTTGCCGAAGGTTTCCGACAGGCTCGGGAACAGGAACAGGTCGCCGCTGGCGAAGTGTCGTGCCAGCGCCTGTCCGCGCTGCACGCCGCAGAAGATGAAGTCCGGGTGTTCGCGCTGCAGGCGCGCGCGCTCGGGACCGTCGCCGATCCACGCCATGCGCGCTTCCGGCCGCACGCGCTGCAGCGTGCGGAAGGCACGGACCACCAGCCCGAGGTTCTTCTCGGCGGCGATGCGGCCGACATGGATCGCCACCGGCGCATCCGCCGCGACGCCCCAGGATTCGCGCAGTGCCGCGTCGCGCTGTGAGGGATTGAAACGTCGCGTGTCGACCGCTCGTGGCAGCAGCACCACGTCGTGGAACCCGTGCCCGAGCAGGAAGTCGCGCAACTCGCGCGTGGGCACCAGCGTGGCGTCGGCGAGGTTGTGGAAGTGGCGCATCCAGCGCAGCGCAACCGGTTGCAGGAAGGCGACGCCGTAATCACGCATGTAGCGGTCGAAGCGGGTGTGGAAACCGGTCGCCACCGGGATCCCCAGCCGCCGCGCCGCGCGCAGCGCCGACCAGCCCAGCGGCCCCTCGGTGGCGACGTAGATCGCGTCGGGCCGTTCCCCGGACCACAGTCGCAGCAGCGTACGCGTTGCCGGCAGGCCGAACTTCAGTCCCGGGTAGCGCGGCAGGTTTGCGCCCCGCACCAGTGTTTCGCCGGCGTCGGCGACCTGGCCGGGTGACTGCCGCGGCCGCACCAGCGACACCTGGTGCCCGCGCGACCGCAGCCCCTGTGCCAGCGATTCCACGGTCAGCGCGACCCCGTTGACCTCGGGTGGCCAGGTTTCGGTGACGATCGCATGGCGCATCGGTGACCCGGCGGAAGCGGCGGATACGGGCATCGTCGCGGGGCGCGGTGAAACGCGTGTTGCAGCTGTGTAGCGGAACGATGACAGCGCATGGCTTCCACACGTCCCGATGCTGGCCGTTGCCGCTGCCGTGGATCTTGATCTTGCGTTGCAGCGACGCGAGGAAGAAGAGCAAAAGTGCAAAAGCAACCTAGATCGGCTCAAACGCCAGCGCGATATCCAGCGCCGCGAAGTTCGCCGGCTCTCCCGCCAGGTCAGTCCGCAGCAGCGGACGCGGCTCCAGCCAGCTGCGGGCCAGCGCGACCGCCAGCGAGCGGCCTTCGGCGGCAGCATCCAGGCGCGGGATCTCGCGTGCGTCATAGCCGCGGTGCAACAGCACCGCGATGCGCAGCAGCGCCGCGCATCGACGCGCGGGGGACAGCAGGCGGTCGGGCAGGGCGTTGAACGCGGACTTGGGGATCTTGCGCCGGTGCGTGCGCACCAGCGCGGCCAGGTACTGCTGCTCCTGGCGCGAGAAGCCGGCGATGTCGGAGTTTTCCAGCACGTAGGCGCCGTGCACGTGGTACTGGCTGTGCGCGATGACCAGCCCCACCTCGTGCAGGCGTGCGGCCCAGCCGAGCATCAGGCGGTCGTCGGGCCCCAGCTTCCAGGCGGTGGCGACCTGGTCGAACAGCTGCAGCGCGGTGGTTTCCACCCGCAGCGCCTGGTCGGCGTCGATGCCGTAGCGCAGCATCAGCGCCGCCACGGAGGTGTCGCGCGGGTCCTCGTCGCGGCTCCTGCCGAGCATGTCGTGCAGCACGCCCTCGCGCAGTGCCGCCTTGCTCACCGCCATGCGTTCCAGCCCGAGCGCGGCGAATGCGGCCTCGAGTACCAGCACGCCGCCGGCGATGATCGGGCGGCGCTCTTCCGACAGCCCCGGCAGGTCGATCGCGTCGATGCGGCCGGCGTCGAGCAGGCGGTCGCGCACGACCGCCAGCGCCTCGGGCGTGACCGAACCCTTGGTCAGGCCCAGCTCCGCGCAGATCTCGCCGATGGCCTTGTTGGTGCCCGACGACCCCAGTACCTCCTGCCAGCCCAGCGTGCGGTAGGTGCCGGCGAACTGCTGGAACTCCGCACTGACTTCGACCAGTGCCTCGTCCCACTTCCTGCGCGTGAGCTTGCCGTTGTCGAAGAAACGCCGGGTGCTGGCGACGCAGCCGACCTGCAGGCTTTCGCGCTCGATGGCGTCGAAGCCGGCGCCGATGATGCACTCGGTCGAGCCGCCACCGATGTCCACCACCAGCCGCAAGTGGCCTTTCTTCGGCGGCTGCGCGTGGGCGACGCCGAGGTAGATCAGGCGCGCCTCCTCGCGGCCGGCGATCACTTCGATGGCGTGGCCGAGCGCGGTTTCCGCGGGGACCAGGAATGCCTGTGGCGCGGACAGCGCGCGCACGGTGTTGGTCGCCACGGCGCGCACGCGTTCGCGCGGGATGTCGCGGATCCGCTGGCCGAAGCGCGACAGGCATTCGAACGCGCGCTGCCGCACTTCCGCGTGCAGGCCGCCCTTGCCGTCGAGGCCTTCGGCCAGCCGCACCATCTCGCGCAGGCGGTCGACGGTGCGCAGCTGCCCCAGCGTGTAGCGCGCCACGACCATGTGGAAGCTGTTCGACCCCAGGTCGATGGCGGCCAGCATGTCGCCGTCGCGCAGTGGTTCGGCGGTGGTCGGCACGAAGGCGGGGATGGGCAGGGACGGTTTCATGCGCAGATCTTCGCCAGCAGCGCGGCCTGCGCGGAGTGTGGCGTTTCGTCGCCGGCCGGTTCGGCCTTGCGGTACTCGCCGTCGGCCTGCAGTTCCCAGGCATTGAGGTTGTCGGCCAGGTAGTTGTCGAGCACCTCGTCGCGGATTCGCGCGGCGACGGCAGGATCGAGGATCGGGAAGCAGGTTTCCACGCGCCGCAGCAGGTTGCGTTCGAGCCAGTCGGCGCTGGCGCAGAAGGTTTCCGGGTCGCCGTCGTTGCCGAACCAGTACACGCGGCTGTGTTCGAGGAAGCGGCCGACGATCGAGCGCACGCGGATGTTCTCCGACACGCCCGGTACGCCGGGGCGCAGCGTGCAGGCGCCGCGCACGATCAGGTCGACCTGCACGCCGGCCTGCGAAGCCGTGTACAGCGCGCGCACCACCTGCGGTTCGTTGAGTGCGTTCATCTTGGCGATGATGCGCGCCGGGCGTCCTGCGCGCGCGAACGCGGCTTCGCGTTCGATCCGTTCCAGCACGCCGGCGTGCAGGGTGAAGGGCGACTGCAGCAGGCGTTCGAGACGGATCGCCGGTGCCAGCCCCGACAGCTGCTGGAAAACAAGGTGCACATCGTTGCCGATCGCCGGGTCCGCGGTAATCAGCCCGAGGTCGGTGTACGCGCGTGCGGTGCCGGCGTGGTAGTTGCCGGTGCCCAGGTGCACGTAGCGGCGCAGCTTGCGGCCCTCGCGGCGCACCACCAGCAGCATCTTGGCGTGGGTCTTGTAGCCGACGACGCCGTAGACGACCTGCACGCCGGCCTCCTGCAGGCGGTCTGCGAAGGCGAGGTTGGCCTCCTCGTCGAAGCGCGCGCGCAGCTCCACCACCGCGGTGACGTCCTTGCCGTTGCGCGCCGCCTGCACCAGGTGCTCGATGATCGCCGAGTCCTTGGCGGTGCGGTACAGCGTCTGCTTGATCGCCAGCACGTTCGGGTCTTCCGCCGCCTGGCGGATCAGCTCCAGCACCGGCGTGAATGCGTCGAACGGATGGTGCAGCAGCACGTCGCCGGCGGCTACGCGCTCGAAAATCGCATCGCTGGCGGGCAGCTGGCGCGGTACGAACGGCGGGTACTTCAGGTCCGGGCGGTCGACCTGGTCGTAGATCTGGATGATGCGGTTGAGGTTGACCGCGCCGTGGATGCGGTAGACCGCGTTGGCCGGCAGCTCGAAGTTGTCCAGCAGCGTCTGCACGATCGGCTTCGGGCAGTTGGCGGCGATCTCCAGCCGCATCGCGCGCAGGTAGCCGCGGCCGATCAGTTCGTCGCGCAGTGCGAGCGCGAGGTTCTCGACTTCCTCCTCGTCGACGATCAGCTCGGAGTTGCGGGTCACGCGGAACTGGTACGCGCCCTTGACCTCCATCCCCGGGAACATTTCGGCGACGAATTCCGACAGCACCGAAGACAGGAATACGAAGTCGTGCTCGCCGCCGGATACCTTCTCCGGCAGCTGGATGATCCGCGGCAGCGAGCGCGGTGCGCGCACGATCGCCAGGTGGCCGCTGCGTCCGAACGCATCGGTGCCGTCGAGCACCACCACGATGTTGAGCGACTTGTTGAGGATCTTGGGGAACGGATGCGCCGGGTCCAGGCCGAGCGGCGACAGCACCGGCATGATCTCTTCGCGGAAATAGGCGCGCAGCCAGCGCGACTGGCGCGCGTTCCACGATTCGCGCCCGAGCACGCGCACGCCGGCGTCGCCCAGCGCCGGGCGCAGTTCTTCGCTCCAGCAGCGGTACTGTGCGTCGACCAGCTCGGCGGCGCGGTCGTGGATCCGGCGCAGCAGTACCGCCGGCGGGATGGCATCGGCCGAGAACGGCACCGCGAAGTCCTGCGCGTGGCGCACGGTGGCCGCGCGGATCTCGAAGAATTCGTCGAGGTTGGTGCAGGAGATGCACAGGAAGCGCAGCCGTTCGAGCAGCGGCACGGATTCGTCGCGCGCCTGCGCCAGCACCCGGAAGTTGAAGTCCAGCTGCGACAACTCGCGGTTGAAGTACAGCATCGGGTCGCGCAGTGGATCGTTGTCGAGCGCGGGCGCAGGGGGGACTGGAGGATTCATGGCTGTTCCACCGGGGAAGGCGCCGCACCGGCGCGGTCGCGCGCGATCACGCGCCCGGGACCGAAGCGGCAGGTGAAGACGCTTCCGCGCCCGACCTCGCTTTCGATGTCCAGGCGCGCCTGGTGCAGGTGCAGGATGTGCTTGACGATCGACAGGCCCAGGCCGGTGCCGCCGGACTCGCGCGAGCGGCTGGTCGAAACGCGGTAGAAGCGTTCGGTGATGCGCGGCAGGTGCGCGGCCGGGATGCCGTAGCCGCTGTCGCGCACCGACAGCGTCGCGCCGCCGTCTTCGCTGCGCGCCAGCACGATGGCGACATGGCCGCCGGCCGGCGTGTAGCGCACGGCGTTGGCGACGAGGTTGGAGAACGCGCTGTGCAGCTCGCGGGTGGAGCCGAGCAGGTCGATGCCTGCGTCGTCGTCGACCCGGATTTCATGGCGCCGCTGGCTCAGCGCCTCGGCCTCGCGGCGCAGCGTCACCAGCATCGAGTCCATGGCCACGTGCTCGTCGGCCACGCCGTCCTGCGCCTCCAGGCGCGACAGGGTCAGCAGGTCCTCGACCAGCTGGGTCATGCGCAGCGACTGGCGGCGCATCTCGTCGAGGATCGGTGCCCATTCGGGCTGGTCTTCCGGATCGAGCATGTCGAGGTAGCCGTGGACCACGGTCAGCGGCGTGCGCAACTCGTGCGAGACGTTGGCGACGAAGTCCTGGCGCATCTGCTCCAGGCGGGTGAGCTTGCTGACGTCGCGCGCGACCAGCAGCCACAGCGCGTCGGAGTAGGGGATCAGGCGCAGGCTCAGGCGCACGGCCGGGTCGACGGGCGAAGCCGCGTCCAGGATCGGCTCGGCGCGGCGGCCGCCGGCCAGCCAGTGCGAGAGCGGCAGCGGCTGCAGGCGCTCGCCGAGCGAGGCCTCGATGTCGTCGGGATAGCGCAGGCCGAGCAGCCCGGTGGCGGCGTCGTTGAACCAGCGCACGCGCTGGCTGTTGCGCTCCAGCACCACCACCGCATCGGGGAGTGCCGCGGCGGCGGCGCTGTAGGCGCGCAGCATTTCGACCAGGCGCCGGTTGCGGCCGCGCATGTCCTCCTGGCCGCGATGGACCAGGCGGTCGAGTTCGTTCCACACCCCGCCGTCGCCGGTGGGCGCGACGCGCTGGCGGGCGGCCAGGCGCAGCAGCAGGCCGTGCAGCTTCCAGCCGTGCCAGGCGGACATCCCGAGCGCGGCGATCGCGAGCGCCGGCCATGGATGCCCAAGCGCGAACCCAACCAGCAGCGCCACGGCCAGCACGATGGCGAGCTGGCCGAGCGTCCTGGTCCATGCGCTGCGGGTCTGTGGCGGCATTGTCAGGGGTTCGGGCGGGGCGTGGGGCACGTCGATCGGGAAAGCGGGTCCCGGTCGATGGTACGGGCCGCGGGCGCGCTTTGGAAAAGCGCGCTGCGCGTGGGGCGCCACGTGGCCGCGGCCGCGGACGGCACCACGGACAGGATGCGAGCCGCCCCGCGACGGCCCGCCGCGGCGCTTCACGGAGACGCGGAGAAGCGGTAGCCCGAGCCGCGCACCGTCTGCACCATGCCGTCCAGCGCGGAAGGTTCCAGCGTCTTGCGCAGGCGCCGGATGTGCACGTCGACCGTCCGCTCCTCGACATAGACGTTGCCGCCCCAGACGTGGTCGAGCAGCTGCGAACGGGTGTACACGCGCTCGGGGTGGGTCATGAAGAAGTGCAGCAGGCGGTATTCGGTGGGGCCGATCTGCACCGGCTCGTCGTGGGCGAACACGCGGTGCGCGGTGCCGTCGATGCGCAGGTCGCCGACGCGCACGCTGCCGTCCTCGTCGTCCTCGCGCGAGCGGCGCATCACCGCGCGAATGCGCGCGAGCAGTTCGCGCGAGGAGAACGGCTTGACCACGTAGTCGTCGACGCCGGCCTCGAGGCCGCCGACGCGGTCGTTTTCCTCGCCGCGCGCGGTGAGCATGATGATCGGGATCTCGCGGGTCAGGTCCTCGCGGCGCCAGCGGCGGGCCAGCTCGATGCCGCTGGTACCCGGCAGCATCCAGTCGAGCAGGATCAGGTCCGGGACGCGCTCGGCGATGGCTTCCTGCGCTTCGCGCGCGTCGCCGGCGTGGGCGGGTTCGTACTCGCCCTTGCGCAGCGCGAAGGCGACCATCTCGCGGATGGCGGGTTCGTCGTCGACGATCAGGATGCGTTTGTGCATGGCGGGCCGCGTGTTTCACTCCCCGGTTTTCCGGTGCGGCCAGTAGACTACGTTTTTGTGACAGCCGCATGACAGCCGCCGGCTGCGTGGTTACCGGCGCTGGAGGTCCGGGTCGCGCACGCCCTGGCGGCGCAGCTCCAGCACCACCGGGGTAATCGCGGCGATGCGCGCGTCGATCCGGGTGCGGGCGTAGTAGTCCAGGTCGTCGCGCTTTTTCAGGTTGTTGAGCTGGACCAGGGCGCGCTCCGGGCGGCCGTTGAGGTAGGCCGCTTCCGCCCAGGCTTCGCCGGCGCGGATCGGGTCGCCGGCGATTTCGTTGATGCGCGCGTAGGTGGACTGGAACAGCGGGTCGTTGCCGGCGTTGGCCAGCAGCGGCCGCAGCACGTCCTGCGCCCGCTTGCCGGCGGCCTGGTTGTTGCGCTCGGACAGCACCGCGGCGTAGGTCAGCGCCACCGCGCGGTTGCGCGGCATCCGCGCGACCAGGTTTTCGAAGATCGCGTCGGCTTCGGCCGGGTTGCCCGCGCGAGCCTTCGCCTGCCCCTGCGCCAGCAGCAGCCAGGTGTCGCCGGGATGCTTTTCCAGCAGCGGGGTCAGTTCCTTCACCGCCTCGCTGCCGTGGCCGGCGAGCAGGTGCGCATAGGCCAGTCCGTAACGCTGCGCGTCGTCCAGTTCCGCGGTGCGGCGCATGCGCTCGTATTCGTTGATCGCCGCGCTGGGCGTATTGGCGCTGAGCACGCGCAGGCGCTCGCGCACCCATCCGAAGCGGACGCCGTCGCCGCCCGCGGACGCCGTGCTGATCTGCAGCGTCGATGGCAGCAGCGGGTTGGCGCTGGTGGTGAAAGTGGGCGAGAAGCTGCCCTGCGCCTCCACCCTGGCCGCACGCTCCTTGGCCTCGGCGATGCGGGTAGTGGTGACCGGATGGCTGCGCAGGTAGTCGGGGGTGCGCTCCTTCTCGCCGCCGCGGTTGCTGCGTTCCAGCGCCTGCATGCGCTCGAACATGTCCGCCATCGCCTCCGGGTCGTAGCCGGAGCGCGCAAGCGTGCGGATGCCGACGCGGTCGGCCTCGGACTCGTTGCTGCGGGTGTAGTTGATCTGGCGCTGCGCGGCGATGCCCTGCGCGCTGGCCATCGCGGCCATCGCCGCGTCTCCCGAGGAGTTGCTGCCCGACTGCGCGATCGCGATCGCGCCCAGCATCGCCAGCAGGATCGGCACGCTGTCGCGCTGCGCGCGCTCGACGCTGCGCAGCACGTGCATCTGGGTGACGTGCGCGATTTCATGGCCGAGCACGCCGGCCACCTCGTCCTCGCGCTCGGCCACCAGCACCAGGCCGGCGTTGACGCCGACGTAGCCGCCGACCGTGGCAAAGGCGTTGACCTGGCGGTCGGCCATCATGAAGAAGGTGAAGTCCTGCTTCGGATCGTCGCTGGCCGCGGCCAGGCGGTTGCCGAGCCCGCGCAGCCAGCTGTCGACCAGCGGATCCTCGAGGATGTAGTCGTAGTTGCGCAGCTGGCTCAGCATCATCTCGCCGTAGGCCTTCTGGTCGGCGGGGCTGAGCACGGTGCCCGCGGACGAGCCGATATCCGGCAGCCGCGCACCCTCCTGCGCCGGCGCGCACACGCTGGCGACGGCGAGCATCAGGGCGGCAATGGCGGGCAGGGGGCGCATCGGCATCGGGAGGGGTCCGGCGGGCGGGAATGCAACATGCAGAATGGCGAGGAGCGGGGTCGGGCGTGTGAATCCGCGGTTAACCCCGCGCGGGCGATCATTACGTTCCATGCACGCGCGTTGAAATGGCGCGTCCGTGCCGCATCATTCGACCATATCTTGCCCACCAGAGTTTCAGGAGCCTGTGTTGAACGCCCCGTCCACCCCGCCGATCACCCTCTACACCAGCGCCGTGTGCGGCTACTGCGTCGCCGCCAAGAACTTCCTCCGCAGCCGGGGCCTGGAGTGGCAGGAGGTGCGCATCGACACCGATCCGGCCGAGCGCGAGAAGATGGTCGAGCGCACCCGCCGCACCAGCGTGCCGCAGATCTTCATCGGCGACACCCACGTCGGCGGCTACGACGAGATGATGGCACTGCACCGCGCCGGCAAGCTCGATCCGCTGCTGTCAGGTGAAACCCCGTGAGCGGGAGGGAAGGCGAGGCCGACCGCGTCCAGGCGTTCACCGAGTTCCGCCAGCGCATGAACGAGCGCATCCTGGCCGAGCCCAACCAGGTCGTGCGGCGCTTCTTCGCGCTCGACACCCAGGCCTACCAGGCCGGCGCGCTGGACGTGAAGACCAAGGAGCTGCTCGGCCTGGTGGCGTCGCTGGTGCTGCGCTGCGACGACTGCATCAGCTACCACGTGGCCCAGTGCCGCGAGGCCGGCGTCAACCGCGACGAGATGTTCGAGGCGTTTTCGGTGGGGCTGGTGGTGGGCGGCAGCATCGTCATCCCGCACCTGCGCCGGGCGGTGGATTTCCTCGACCGGCTGGAAGGCGGCGAGCCGGCACCCGCGCAGCACGCGCACGACTGAGTCTCGCCTGTTGCGGGCGTTGCGGGAGCGGCCATGGCCGCTCCCACTGTGCTTCCGCTGCATCGCGACGCCTGCCGCGCCGCGAGCCGATGGGCGTGGAATCGCCGCATCCGGCATAATAGGCGGCTGATTTTCCCGCTTTTGACGCCCGCGCCCCCGGCCGGCGTCCTCTCTGCATGGACCCCACGAAAATGCCCCACACGATTACGGTCATCCGCGGCGACGGCATCGGCCCGGAGATCATGGACGCCACCCTGCACGTGCTCGACGCCATGGGCCTCGGGCTGGTTTACGAAGAAGCCGACGCCGGCATGGTCGCGCTGGACAAGCACGGCGAACTGCTGCCGGAAGCGACCATGGAGTCGATCCGCCGCAACAAGGTCGCGCTCAAGAGCCCGCTGACCACGCCGGTCGGCGGCGGCTTTTCGTCGATCAACGTCGAGCTGCGCAAGCGCTTCGACCTGTACGCCAACGTGCGCCCGGCCAGGAGCTACCCGAACACGAAGTCGCGCTTCCCGTCGGGCGTGGACCTGATCACCGTGCGCGAGAACACCGAGGGCGCCTACATCGGCGAGGGCCAGGTGGTCACCGAGGACGGCGCCACCGCGACCCTGATCCAGAAGGTCACGCGCAAGGGCTCCGAGCGCATCGTCCGCTACGCCTTCGACCTGGCCCGCAAGACCGGCCGCAAGAAGGTCACCGTGGTGCACAAGGCCAACATCCTCAAGTCGACCTCGGGCCTGTTCCTGAAGGTCGCGCGCGAAGTGGCCGCGCAGTACCCGGAGATCGAGTGCAACGAGCTGATCGTCGACAACACCTGCATGCAGCTGGTGATGCGGCCAGAGCAGTTCGACATCATCGTCACCACCAACCTGTTCGGCGACATCATTTCCGACCTGTGCGCCGGCCTGATCGGCGGCCTCGGCCTGACCCCGGGCGCGAACATCGGCGAGGACGTGGCGATCTTCGAGGCCGTGCACGGCTCAGCCCCCGACATCGCCGGCAAGGGCGTCGCCAACCCCTGCGCGCTGCTGCTGGGCGCGGCGCAGATGCTCGACCACCTGGAGATGCCGGAGCAGGCCACGAAGCTGCGCGAGGCCATTGTCGCCACGCTGGAGGCGAAGGACTCGCTGACCCCGGACCTGGGCGGCGAAGGCACCACGATGGCGTTCGCCAGGGCGATTGCGGGCCGCGCCGCGGCCTGATCCCGCCGCGCCAGATGGACCACTGGACGGGGCGCTTCGGCGCCCCGTTTCCGTTTCCGGGGGCGGGATTCCCGCCCGTCCCGTGCTGCCGTCGTCCCGCTGCTGGAACGCCGCCTTCCCATCGCCGGCGATGGACAGCATCCGGGCGACTCCGCACAATCGCGGATCCTTTTATCCGGATGAAGCGATGCAGCAGTCCCGCCCTAGCGCCGTCGCCCTGACCCCGCTGCTGCTGTTCCTGGTGCTGTTCTTCGGCGCCGGGATCTGGTTCACCGTGCAGGGCGAGGCCATGGGCTTCTACCAGCTGCGCGCGCCGGTGGCGATCCTGCCGGCGCTGGCGCTGGCCGCGTGGATCGCGCACCGGCGCCGGCTGCCGGCGATGGACACGCTGCTGGCCGGCATGGGCGACAGCAACGTGGTGCTGATGTGCCTGATCTTCCTGCTGGCCGGCGCATTCGCGATGGTGTCCAAGGCGATCGGCGCGGTCGATGCAATCGTGGCGCTGGGCCTGGGCGCGCTGCCGCCGGCGCTGATCCTGCCGGGGCTGTTCCTGGTGGCCGGCTTCGTATCGCTGTCGATCGGCACCTCGATGGGCACGATCGCCGCGGTGGTGCCGATCGCGCTGGGCGTGGCCGACGCGGCCGGGCTGGACCGCGCGCTGGTGGTGGGCGCAGTGATCGGCGGCGCCATGTTCGGCGACAACCTGTCGGTGATTTCCGACACCACCATCGCCGCCACCCGGAGCCAGGGCTGCGAGATGCGCGACAAGTTCCGCGAGAACTTCAGGATCGCGGCACCGGCCGCGCTCGCCACCGCCGTGTTGCTGGGGTTCCTGGGCGATGCGGCGCCCGTGCAGGCGCCGGATGCGGCGACCGGCTGGCTTGTGCTGCCGTACGTGGCGGTGCTGGTGCTGGCGCTGTGCGGGATGAACGTGATCGTGGTGCTCGGCATCGGCATCGCGCTGGCGGGCGTGTGCGGCTTCGCCTTCTCGCCCGGCTACGACTGGCAGGCCTTCGCCGGCGACATCTACGGCGGCTACGAGAGCATGGTCGAGATCACCCTGCTGTCGCTGCTGATCGGGGGACTGGCGGCGCTGACCAAGGCCAGCGGCGGCCTGCAGTGGCTGGCCGACGCGATCGCCCGCTTTGCGCGAGGGCATGTCGGGCGGCGCACCGGCGAATTCAGCATCGCCGCACTGTCGGCGCTGGGTGACCTGTTCACCGCCAACAACACCGTGGCGATCCTGGTCGGTGGCGGGGTGGCGAAGGACATCGCCACGCGCCACGGGATCTCGCCGCGGCGCTCGGCCAGCCTGCTCGACATCTTCGCCTGCGTGGTCCAGGGCGTCCTGCCCTACGGCGCGCAGATCCTGCTGGCCGGCTCGCTGGCCGCGGTGTCGCCGCTGGCGCTGGCGGGCAAGGTTTATTACTGCTGGATCCTGGCCGCGGTGACGATCGGGTTCATGCTGTGGCCGGCGCGGCGGCCGGCGGCTGCGCTGCCGGATGCCGCATGACCGTCCCGCTGCAGGAGCCGATCCTGCGGATCCGTGCGATCGGCTTCTTGCCGGACCAGAAACGGAAAAAGGCGCCGAAGCGCCTTTTTCCATGAACCGCCGGTGGCCTCAGTTGCGCGACTGCAGCTTCGACAGCAGCCGCAGGAACTCGATGTACAGCCACACCAGCGTGACCATCAGGCCGAACGCGCCGTACCACTCCATGTACTTCGGCGCGCCGCGCTCGACGCCGGTTTCGATGAAGTCGAAGTCCAGCACCAGGTTCAGCGCTGCGATCACCACCACGAACAGGCTGAAGCCGATGCCGACGAGGCCGTTGCCGTGGATCATCGGGATCTCGACCCCGAAGAAGCCCAGCACGATCGTCGCCAGGTACACCAGCGCGATGCCGCCGGTGGCTGCGACCACGCCCAGCTTGAAGTTCTCGGTGGCCTTGATCAGGCCCGAGCGGTAGGCCATCAGCAGCGCGAACAGTGTGCCGAAGGTCAGCATCACCGCCTGGAACGCGATGCCCGGGTAGCGGGCCTCGAACACCGCCGAGATGCCGCCGAGGAAGAAGCCCTCGACCAGCGCGTACATCGGCGCGGTCACCGGCGCCCATTCCTTCTTGAACACGGTGACCATGGCCAGGATGAAGCCACCGATCAGGCCGCCCCAGACGTACAGGCCGCCGGTCATGCCGTCGGGCGTGACCTCGACCTTGCTCCAGGCGAAGGCCGCCGTGATCACGGCCAGCACCAGCAGCGTGGCGGTCTTGCCGATCGTGCCGTTCAGGGTCATCGCGCCGCCGTCGGCGCGCGAGACGACGGTGCCGCTGCCGAGGTCGAGGAAGGTGGATTCCTTCAGGACGGGGTTGCCGCTGCGCATGGGGATGGATCCTCAGGAAAGGTGTTCAGTCCGAAGATATGAGGATACAGGGCAAACGGTTTCAAGGCCGCGTCAAGGTGAACGGCGGCATGCCGTCGGGCAGGCCCGGGGATGGTGCGAAAGGGGGGACTCGAACCCCCACGCCTTGCGGCACCGGCACCTAAAGCCGGGGCGTCTACCAATTCCGCCACTTTCGCGATGTTTCCGGGCCGGCACCCGGTCAAAAAAAAGCGCCCGGCTGGGCCGGGCGCTTCGGGTTTGGTGGGCCGTCAAGGATTCGAACCTTGGACCTATTGATTAAGAGTCAACTGCTCTACCAACTGAGCTAACGGCCCCGGAAGACGAATGATAACGCAGCCCCGTGCCGCGCGACAATCGTTTTTGCATCGCCCCGGCAGGGCCGGGAAACGGTGCGAAAGGGTGGGGTGGCTGAGGGGACTCGAACCCCCGACATCTGGAATCACAATCCAGGACTCTAACCAACTGAGCTACAGCCACCACTGGAACGCTTCCGGGAAGATCCATCTCGGGATTCCCGCCGATGCCGGAAGGCACCGGTCGAACTGTCCGGCGTCGTGGCGCGCCCGGCAGGACTCGAACCTGCAACCACCGGCTTAGAAGGCCGGTGCTCTATCCGGTTGAGCTACGGGCGCCCGGAGAAGGACGCATGATAGCGGGCCGGAAGAGCCGTCGGCGGATGGTCGGGGTAGAGGGATTCGAACCCCCGACATCCTGCTCCCAAAGCAGGCGCGCTACCAGACTGCGCTATACCCCGCCGGTGCCGCACGGTTGGTTCGGGTTCCCCGGCCAGTGCCACGGTCGCGGAAGGCCGGCCATTGTCCGGAGCGCGCCTCGCGCTGTCAACGCGCGCGCGGGGCATGGCGCTCTCGGCGGACGGGGATTTTCGCTGGCGGCGAAGCGCGGAATCGGCGAAACTAGTCCGTTCCACTGTCCGGTCGGGCCGCCGGCTGCCTTCGCGCCGCGCTCCCGCCGACAGTCGCTGGTTTCCATCATCAATCCCCGCGAAGGCCTCGCGGGCTGCAGGAGTGGGTATGCAAGTTTCGGTCGAATCCCTGGGCAATCTCGAGCGCCGCATGACGTTCCGCCTGCCGGCGGAGCGCCTCGAGGACCAGGTCGGCGGTCGCCTGCGCGAGATCGCGCGCACGGCCCGCATCAAGGGTTTCCGTCCCGGCAAGGTGCCGGCCAAGGTCATCGAGCAGCGCTTCGGCAAGCAGGTCCGCGACGAGATCCTGGACGGCATGCTGCGCGAGGGCTTCGACGAGGCCGTGCGCGAGAACGAGCTGCGCCTGGCCGGCAGCCCCAACATCGAGCGCACCGAAGAAGAAGGCAAGGACCTCGCCTACGTGGCCACCTTCGAGGTCGTGCCGGACTTCGGCGAGATCGACGTGGCCAAGCTCAACGTCACCCGCCACACCGGTGAAGTGACCGAGGCCGACATCGACCGCATGATCGAGAACCTGCGCATGCAGCGCCGCAGCTGGACCGCGGTGACGCGCCCGGCGAAGGACGGCGACGCGGTCGACGTGGAGACCTGGTCGCAGGTGGGCGACGAGCGCCTGCCCGCCGAGGGCACCGAGCGCGGCGTGACCGTGATCGGCACCGGCGGCATGTACCCGGAGATCGAGAAGGCGCTGGCCGGCATGGCCAAGGGCGACGAAAAGGCGATCGACGTGGCCTTCCCGGCCGACTGGCGCGTGCCGCAGCTGGCCGGCAAGTCGGCGCAGGTGCACGTGAAGATCGAGCAGGTGTCCGAGCAGGTGCTCCCGGAGGTCGATGCGGCCTTCATCCGCAGCTTCGGCGTCAAGAGTGGCGAGATGGACCAGTTCCGCACCGACATCCGCACCAACCTGGAGCGCGAGCTCAAGGGCGCACTGATGAACCGCCTGCGCCGCGAGGTCGGCGAGAACCTGGTCGCCGCCTATGCCGACGTCGAGATGCCGCCGAAGCTGGTCGAGCGCGAGGCCCGCGCGATGCTGGCGCAGGCCGTCGAACAGGGCCGCCGCCAGGGCCAGCCGCAGCCGGAGGTGCCGGAAAACGCGCACGAAGGCTTCATGGACGCCGCGCGCAAGCGCGTGCTGGTCGGCCTGCTGGTGGGCGAGGTCGCCCGCCGCAATGAGCTGCGCCTGGACCCGAAGCGCCTGAACGAGACGCTGCGCCTGATCGCCTCGACCTACGAGGAGCCCGACCAGGTCATTGAGTTGTACCGCAACGATCCCCAGTTGATGTCGGGATTGCAGAACCGGGTGATGGAAGAGCAGGTGATCGACTGGATCGCCGAGCGCGCCCAGCACACCGAGCAGGCCCTGAGCTTCCAGGAAGCCATCGGGAACTGACCCGGGTCCCTCGCAAGAGCCCGCGCATCCACGTGCGGGCTTTCCAACAACAGCCAGGCGGACAGATGACAGTGCACAAGCCCGAAACAGCCCTGAACCTCGTCCCCATGGTGGTCGAACAGACCAGCCGTGGCGAACGGGCCTACGACATCTACTCGCGCCTGCTCAAGGAGCGTGTGATCTTCCTCGTCGGTCCCATCGACGACCACATGGCCAACGTGATCGTGGCGCAGATGCTGTTCCTCGAGGCCGAGAATCCCGAGAAGGACATCAGCCTGTACATCAACTCGCCCGGCGGCGTGGTGACCGCCGGCATGTCGATCTACGACACGATGCAGTTCATCAAGCCCGACGTGAGCACGATCTGCATCGGCCAGGCGGCGAGCATGGGCGCGCTGCTGCTGGCGTCCGGCGCCAAGGGCAAGCGCTACGCCCTGCCCAATTCGCGGGTGATGATCCACCAGCCGTCCGGCGGCTCGCAGGGCCAGGCGACCGACATCGAGATCCAGGCGCGCGAGATCCTGACCCTGCGCCAGCGCCTCAACGAGATCCTCGCCCGCCACACCGGGCAGTCGATCGAGACCATCGCCACCGACACCGAGCGCGACAACTTCAAGAGCGCCGAGGCCGCCCGTGAATACGGGCTGGTCGACGAGGTCCTGGAGCGGCGTCCAGAAGAGTCCATCCAGCCGGCGTAACTGGCTGATTTCATTGAAGCATCCGGTGTTCCGCCCCCGTCTTTGCGGGAGCGGACGCTATGCTATTCTCGAACCATGATCCAACAAGATCGACCAAGGGCATGACCGAAGATCGACAGGGCCGTTCCGGCGACAGCAGCAAGATCCTGTATTGCTCGTTCTGCGGGAAGAGCCAGCACGAGGTCCGCAAGCTGATCGCGGGCCCGAGCGTGTTCATCTGCGATGAATGCGTCGAGCTGTGCAACGACATCATCCGCGAGGAGCTCGAGGAGAAGGCCCAGTCGGCGCGCAGCTCGCTGCCCAAGCCGCGGGAGATCCTGGAGGTTCTCGACCAGTACGTGATCGGCCAGGCGCGCGCCAAGAAGACGCTGGCCGTGGCCGTGTACAACCACTACAAGCGCATCGAGAGCCGGCAGAAGAACGACGAGGTCGAACTGGCCAAGTCCAACATCCTGCTGGTCGGCCCGACCGGTTCGGGCAAGACCCTGCTCGCCGAGACGCTGGCGCGCATGCTCAACGTGCCGTTCACCATGGCCGATGCCACCACGCTCACCGAAGCCGGCTACGTCGGCGAGGACGTGGAGAACATCATCCAGAAGCTGCTGCAGAAGTGCGACTACGACGTCGACAAGGCGCAGCAGGGCATCGTCTACATCGACGAGATCGACAAGATCTCGCGCAAGAGCGAAAACCCGTCGATCACCCGCGACGTGTCCGGCGAAGGCGTGCAGCAGGCGCTGTTGAAGCTGATCGAAGGCACCGTGGCCAGCGTGCCGCCGCAGGGTGGACGCAAGCACCCGCAGCAGGAGTTCCTGCAGGTCGACACCAAGAACATCCTGTTCATCGTCGGTGGCGCGTTCGCCGGCCTGGACAAGATCATCCAGCAGCGCAGCACCGACGCCAGCGGTATCGGCTTCGGCGCCAAGCTCAAGAGCGCCGAGCGCAAGATCGAGGTCGGCAAGGTGCTGGCCGACGTCGAGCCCGAGGACCTGATCAAGTTCGGCCTGATCCCCGAGTTCGTCGGCCGCCTGCCGGTGGTCGCCACGCTCGAGGAACTCGACGAGGCGGCGCTGGTGAAGATCCTCACCGAGCCGAAGAACGCCATCACCAAACAGTTCTACAAGCTGTTCGACATGGAAGGCGTGGAGCTGGAATTCCGCCAGGACGCGCTGCTGGCGATCGCCCGCAAGGCGCTCAAGCGCAAGACCGGCGCGCGCGGACTGCGCACCATCGTCGAGTCGGTGCTGCTGGACACCATGTACGACCTGCCGTCGCTGGACAATGTCAGCAAGGTGGTCGTCGACGAGTCGGTGATCGAACACAAGTCCGACCCGTACCTCATCTACCAGACGCCGCCGGCGGCAGCCCCGAAGGTGGCCGCGGCCGAATAGCGGAAGGGACACCCACCGGCGGCGCGAGGCCGCCGGTCATGCACGGAGCGCATGATGGCGAAGAACTGGATCGTGGTGGGCGACCCCACCAGCAGTGGCGGAAGCGTGCTCACAGGCTCGTCCTTCACCGGTATCGACGGCCTGCCCGTCGCCCGCGTCACTGACCAGGCGACGTGCCCCAGCCACAAGGGCGCGTTCCCCATCGTCGACGGCGACGCCACGATCATCATCGACGGCCAGCCCGTCGCCCTGCACGGCAGCTCGCTCGCCTGCGGCTGCAAGGTGCTGTCGGCGAAGCAGATGCGGGCGTTCGTGGAGCCGGGCGGTGGCGGAAGCGGCGGAAGTGGTATAGCTGCTT
The DNA here is from genome assembly GCF_039537065.1 of Luteimonas lutimaris. Classification (NCBI taxonomy): domain Bacteria; kingdom Pseudomonadati; phylum Pseudomonadota; class Gammaproteobacteria; order Lysobacterales; family Lysobacteraceae; genus Luteimonas; species Luteimonas lutimaris. The sequence goes on from NZ_BAAAZU010000006.1 coordinate 166,442, forward strand.
CCGCGATTGCTTCCGTCTCCGGCTTGATGGCCGGGGCAGCGGCTGGCAAGCCCGAGGCCGAAGAGAACAACGAATATGACGAGGCCCTTCGCTTTTGCGGTGAGTCCGGAACACCATTGGCCGGCGTTCGATACACGGTGCACTTGGCAAGCGGGGAAACACGCAACGGTGTTACCGACAGTGACGGCAAGACCGAGCGCATCTGCACGAGTGCGTGCGAGCCGTTCCTCAAGGTCGTACTTTCACCACCAGACGGTATGGCTTCCTGCTGTTCGCTCCACGGCAGCGATGGCGGGGACGAGGTTGTCATCGAACTGGAGGATGTGCGGACCAATGCGAGTGGTCTGGGGCAGTCGACTGTCGAGGTCAGGGCGGAGGGCCATGAGAGAGAGCTGACCCAAGGCGAGCTGCGAATTGCGCGCCTGGTGTTTGGCGATTCGGTGGACTACACGAAAATAAAGATTCACAACCACGGATACTGGATGCTGTTCGGCTTCCAGCGTGACAGGACTGCTGTTACCCCAAATGGCCAGATGTATTTCCCGAAGCCGATCCATGTGGATGATTTTTCCGCGGCAGCGGACCACCGAGCATTGTTCATGCATGAGATGGTGCATGTATGGCAATACCAGCTCGGTTACTCCGTAAGGTGGCATGGGCTGTTTGTTTCATCCAAGGGGGCAGAAGCATACGAATATCGCCTTTCCCCCGGTTCATCCCTTTCCGACTACAACATGGAACAGCAGGGTGACATCATTTCCGACTACTACATGACGGTGATTTCGGGCGAACCGGAGTTCGCAAGGGGGTCAGGCGCATCCTCACTGCAGTTCAAGGAAGTGTTGAGGCTGTTTCTGGATGACCCATCATCAAGGGCCAACCTCCCCAAGCATTGAAAACAGGTTTCCTATGCAATGGTTTGTCGCTGCGGCCGTACTCGTCTCACTGCTTGCGTCATCATGCGCGAGCGCAACCTCACGGGCCCCGAGACCGCTCGAAATACGTTCCGAGGGGATGCGGGTTGTTGCCTGCATCCCCCTCGATGAGGGGGAAAGTGTTGCGGTGGAGGCTGCAGGGGTGTCGGCGGTGTGGGTCAACGGACAGGGTTTGCCGAAGCCGTGGGGAATTTCTTCTGAAGATGGCCAGCCAAAGTTCCGGCTTGCGCCGGGGGAATGTCTGGCGTACGGGCAAAATCCCGATGGCTATACCAACGTCTCTCTCGACGTCGAACTTCGGAACGACTGGCCCTATTCGTTCGCGATCAGGTCACCGCACTGGGGAAAGCATGGCACGCGCAATCATTCGGGCACCTTTTGCGTTCGGCAATCGGTTGGACAAACCACGGTTGTAACGGTTCCTCAGCAGGCGGCAGTGGTTACGCCGGCCATCTGCAGGCAGTTGTTGGATGCTGCCGAGAAGGAATGATTCTGCCCTGAATGCTCTGCACTTGGGTTTCCGAGTATGAGCACGGGGAACATCGTTAGTTGTTTGCTTGCCGGCTGCGCGCTGCTGCTGTCTTGGGGTTGCGTCTCTTCCACTGCCAGTAGTGGCGCCCGGCATCAGGCAGGGGTCGTCAAGGCGTCCGGGGGAAAACCCTGCTTTTCCGTTGGTGACAATCGGGAGACGCGCAGTTCCGGGCCATTGATCACCCTGATTGACTTGTACAAGCGGGTGGATGGACACGCGGAACGAATCTGGGAGAAGTCATTCGGCGCCGAAACCGGGGCTGTGGTGAAGCGGCTGCAGCCGGGCGAGTGCATCGAGTACCCCGGTCGTGGCGGCGGGCACGGCCAGACGCTTGTACCAGGTCAGGCGTACAGCGCCACGCTCTGGGCCTCGCTTACGCTGGACGGGGAAGCGCAGTCGCGCTGGTACCACATTTATTTCTGCATGATCGAGTCTGACAACGGGCTGGTCCCACACCAGGTGCTTGGGGATGATTGGAGTGCCTGCGGCGTGGGCGTCCGTTGGTGATCGCCGTACAGCTATGGCGACACTCGCATCCACCGGCATCAATGGCATTTCCGTCGCCCGCGTCGCCGACCAGGCGACGTGCCCGAACCGCAAGGGCGCATTCCCCATCGTCGACGGAGGCGTCCCCATTCTCATAGTGACTGTAAGGCCGAACGCATCTGCACAAGCGCGTTCGAGCCGCTCATCGAGGTCGCACTTTTCACCACCAAGTGGAATGGCCTCCTGTCGTTCGCTTCACGACAGCGATAGCGGGGATGCGGTTGTCGTCGAACTGCGCATTTCAATCCTGTTTTTGCTGGCGATCGCGGCGGGTTGTGCAAACTACAGTATCGAGGCAGCACCCATGGACCATGAAATTCAGTCCCTTGAAGAAGCTACGCTCACCCTTGACGGGAAGCCGGTCTCGGTCACTCCTGCTGATCTGGAGCAGATCAAGGGTGCGCTGTTGCAGAAACTGGGTGAGCATCCGGAAAGAGAGGATCTGAATTCTCTGCACGAGGCAACCAGTTCCGAGCCTTGCTTTATTACCGAGGATGGCGTGGGTCACATTGGAGCCTGGACGCTTCGGGAGCAGGCCGGAAGGGTAGTGCTCGTACGTACGGTGCAAAGAAGCAAGTCGATGCTCATTCCGATCGCAACGCTCTCGTTTGAGGAAGGGCGCTGGCAGGTGCTGCAAGTTGACGCGACCGTGGTGCGAGGTCGGTAGCACTCCCTTCTGCATGATCGACACGGATGAGGGGCTTCGCCCGCACCAGGTGCATGGTGGCGATTGGAATGCTTGCGCAGCGGGCGTGCGTTGGTGACTGCTGCGAAGCGTCGCTGTACGTGTATTCGCGTCTCCGAGATTGCGAGATCACGCAACTTGTTGTTTTTGCGTGAATTTGTGCTGGATTGGCCGCCTCGCCCGCGACCTGCGCTTGCATCCATCCGGCGCCAGCCCCATAACTCGACCGTGGCGGCCCGACCGGGCCGCGAGTCGTATTGATCTGGAGCCCGCATGCCTGACCGTCCCGACCACGAAACCCTGCAACTGCCGGTGCTGCCGCTGCGCGACGTGGTTGTATTCCCGCACATGGTGATCCCGCTGTTCGTAGGCCGCGAGAAGTCGATCCGCGCGTTGGACGTGGCGATGGAGGCCGACAAGCGCATCCTGCTGGTGGCGCAGAAGTCGGCCGAGACCGACGACCCGGGCGCCGGCGACCTGTACGGGATCGGCACGCTGGCGCAGGTGCTGCAGTTGCTGAAGCTGCCCGACGGCACGATCAAGGTGCTGGTCGAGGGCGTTGCGCGCGCGCGCGTGGACGGCGTCGACGAGATCGATGGTTGCCTGGTCGGGCAGGGCGCGGTGGTCGATTCGACCGCCGCCCGCGATCCGCGCGAAGTCGAGGCCGTAGCGCGCTCGCTGATGTCGCTGTTCGAGCAGTACGTCAAGACCAATCGCAAGCTGCCGCCGGAGCTGCTGCAGACCCTGTCGGGCATCGACGATCCCGGCCGCCTGGCCGACACCATCGCCGCGCACCTGGGCGTGCGCCTGGCCGACAAGCAACGCCTGCTCGACACCATCGACACCGCCGACCGGCTCGAATTGCTGGTCGGCCTGGTCGACGGCGAGATCGACGTGCAGCAGATGGAAAAGCGCATCCGCGGCCGCGTGAAGTCGCAGATGGAAAAAAGCCAGCGCGAGTACTACCTCAACGAGCAGATGAAGGCGATCCAGAAGGAGCTCGGCGAGATCGACGACGCGCCGAACGACATCGAGGAGATCGCGCGCAAGATCGCCGAGGCCGGCATGCCCAAGGCCGTCGAGGCCAAGGCGAAGAGCGAGTTCGGCAAGCTCAAGCAGATGTCGCCCATGTCGGCCGAGGCCGCGGTGGTGCGCAACTACCTGGACTGGCTGCTCGGCGTGCCGTGGAAGAAGCGCAGCAAGGTGCGCAAGGACCTGGCCGCAGCGCAGGAAGTGCTCGACGCCGACCACTACGGCCTGGACAAGGTCAAGGAACGCATCCTCGAATACCTCGCCGTGCAGACGCGCGTGAAGCAGATGAAGGGCGCGATCCTGTGCCTGGTGGGCCCGCCGGGCGTGGGCAAGACCTCGCTCGGGCAGTCGATCGCCAAGGCGACCAACCGCAAGTTCGTGCGCATGTCGCTGGGCGGCGTGCGCGACGAGGCCGAGATCCGCGGCCATCGCCGTACCTACGTCGGCTCGATGCCGGGCCGCATCGTGCAGAACCTCACCAAGGTCGGCACCAAGAACCCGTTGTTCATGCTCGACGAGATCGACAAGATGTCGATGGACTTCCGCGGCGATCCGTCCTCGGCGCTGCTGGAAGTGCTCGACCCGGAGCAGAACAACGCCTTCAACGACCATTACCTGGAGGTCGACCTCGACCTGTCCGAGGTGATGTTCGTGGCGACGTCCAACTCGCTCAACATCCCCGGTCCGCTGCTCGACCGCATGGAGGTCATCCGCATCCCCGGCTACACCGAGGACGAGAAGATCAACATCGCGACGCGCTACCTGGTGCCCAAGCAGATGAAGGCCAACGGCCTGCGCGACGGCGAGTTGAAGATCGCCGAGGACGCGATCCAGGGCATCGTGCGCTACTACACGCGCGAGTCCGGCGTACGCAACCTCGAGCGCGAGATCGCCAAGATCTGCCGCAAGGTGGTCAAGGAGATCGCGCTCCGCGGCCCCGAGCCGGTGGGCGCGAAGAAGAAGAAGCCGCGCGCGACCAGCGTGAACGCGAAGAACCTCGAGAAGTACCTGGGCGTGCAGCGCTTCGACTTCGGCCGCGCCGAGCAGGACAACGAGATCGGCCTGGTTACCGGCCTGGCCTGGACCGAGGTCGGCGGCGACCTGCTGCAGATCGAATCCACCCTGGTGCCGGGCAAGGGCAACCTGATCCTGACCGGCCAGCTCGGCGACGTGATGAAGGAGTCGGCTTCGGCGGCGCTGTCGGTGGTGCGTGCGCGCACCGAACGCCTCGGCATCGAACTGGACTTCCTGCAGAAGCTCGACGTGCACGTGCACGTGCCCGACGGCGCCACGCCCAAGGACGGCCCCAGCGCCGGCATCGCGATGGCGACTTCGCTGGTGTCGACGCTGACCAAGATCCCGGTCCGCGCCGACGTGGCGATGACCGGCGAGATCACCCTGCGCGGGAAGGTCACGGCCATCGGCGGGCTCAAGGAGAAGCTGCTGGCGGCGCTGCGCGGCGGCGTGCGCACGGTGATCATCCCCGACGAGAACCGCAAGGACCTGGCCGACATCCCGAAGAACGTCACCCAGTCGATCAAGATCGTTCCGGTGAAGTGGATCGACGAAGTCCTCGACCTCGCGCTCGAGCGCCCGCTCGCGCCCAAGGTGGTCGCCGAGGGCGTGAAGGAGGTCCGGCGCGAGGCAGGCAAGCCCACGACGGCCACCGATGTCAAGCATTGACGTTTTACGGTTTGCCCTGAAAATGCCTTCAAGCCCGGCGTTTTCAGCGGTTTTTTCGTATTGCACCCCCCATACCCCGCTGGTATAAACGGCGGCAACCACGAGGCATCGCACTCACGTGCATCGGGTCCACGCAGGCCGGTAGACCTGCGTATCCTCAGGGGCAATCCGGCCACCATCATCGAGCGGACGCTGTCCGCGCAGGGAGTTTGCAGTCCAATGAACAAGAATGAATTGATCGACGCCGTCTCGGCCAACTCCGGCCTGTCCAAGGCCGACGCCGGGCGCGCGGTCGACGCGGTCGTCGGCTCCATCACCGGTGCCCTGAAGTCCGGCGAGAACGTCAGCCTGATCGGCTTCGGCACCTTCGAGGTGCGCGAGCGCGCCGCCCGCACCGGCCGCAATCCGCGGACCGGGGAAGAAATCCAGATCGCCGCCGCAAAAAATCCTGCCTTCAAGGCTGGCAAGGCGCTGAAGGATGCCGTAAACTGAGCGGCCCGCTCACCGGCAGGCATCGCCGGGAGCCAGGCCCAAGCCCCAGGCGCGGGTGCTTAGCTCAGCGGTAGAGCGTCTCCTTTACACGGAGAGGGTCGGGGGTTCGATCCCCTCAGCACCCACCACCGCAAGGGGCGCCAGAGTTTCAAGGTTTCAAAAGCGGAGCGGTAGTTCAGCTGGTTAGAATGCTGGCCTGTCACGCCGGAGGTCGCGGGTTCGAGTCCCGTCCGCTCCGCCAGTTACCTGAAGAGGGCACCGGAAACGGTGCCCTCTTTTTTTGTGCCGCGCACGCGTTGAGGCCCGGCGAGGCCAATGCGGGTAAACTGGCCAGCTTTCACCCAGACGTCACCGACCGATGCTGCAGAAACTCCGCGATAAAACCTCGGGCTGGATCGCCATGGTGGTCCTTGGACTGCTGTGCATTCCGTTCGCCTTCTTCGGCATGGAACAGTACCTGTTCCAGCAGAACCAGACGTTCGCGGCCAAGGTCGAGGCGCCGCCGAAGTGGTGGCAGTCGGCGCCGTCGTGGTGGCCGGTGACGATGCTGTGGCAGCGCGAGGAAATCGACCAGAACGAATTCCGCAACGCGTTCGAACAGGCACGCCAGCAGGCGCGCACCACCCAGGGCGACAGCTTCGATCCGCGCCAGTTCGAAAGCGTGGAGAACAAGCTCGACGTGCTCGACGGCCTGGTCGACCAGGCGGTGATGCGGATGTCAGCCAGCCGCGCCGGCATCGCGGTCAGCGACGCGCAGGTGCGCGACGTAATCCAGTCGATCCCGGCGTTCCAGGTCGACGGCAAGTTCGATCCGCAGCGCTACCAGCTGGCGTTGGCCTCGCAGGTGCCGGCGATGTCGCCGCGCGGCTTCGAGCAGACGGTCCGCGAAGGCCTCAAGCAGACCCTGGTGCCGAGCCAGGTGGCGGCGTCGGCGTTCGTGACCAAGGCGCAGCTCGATCGCCTGATGAAACTCATCGGCGAACGCCGCGACGTGTCGTTCGTGGTGCTGCCGCCGCCGGCCGAGGACACCGCGCCGGTGAGCGATGCCGAGGTCGGCAAGTGGTACGAGGCGCACAAGTCCGGGTACCGCGCGCCGGAAACGGTCGCGATCGAGTACGTCGACATCGATTCGCAGTCGTTGCCGGAGCCGCCGGCGGCCGACGAGGCCGCGCTGCGCGAGCGCTACGAGCAGGAGAAGGCCCGCTTCGTGGACCCGGAGCAGCGCCTGGCTTCGCACATCCTCATCCAGGTCGATCCCGGTGCCGACGCGGCCGCGCAGAAGGCAGCCGAGGAGAAGGCCGCCAGGATCGCGGAAGAGGCCCGCAAGCCCGGCGCCGATTTCGCCGAGCTGGCGCGCGAGAATTCCGATGACGCCGGCTCGAAGCAGGACGGTGGCGACCTGGGCTGGGTGGCGCACGACGGTGGCATGGTGAAGCCGTTCGAGGATGCGCTGTTCGCGATGAAGGCCGGCGACGTGAGCGAGCCGGTCAAGAGCGAGTTCGGCTGGCACGTGATCCAGCTGCGCGAGGTCCGCAGCGGCAAGCAGGTCACGTTCGAGGAAGCGCGCCCGGATCTGGAGCGGGAGCAGGCCGAGGTCGACCGCGAGCGCAGCTTCAACGAGCTGACCGGCAAGCTGGTCGACCAGGTGCTCAAGAACCCGAGCGCACTGGTACCTGCGGCGCGCGCCGTGGGCCTTGAGGTGCAGAAGCTTGGCCCGTTCGCGCGCGGGCAGGGGACCGGGGTCGCGTCCAACCCGGCCGTCGAGCGCGCCGCGTTCTCCGAACTGCTGATCCAGGACCGCACGGTGAGCGATCCGGTCGAGATCGCGCCCGGCCACAGCGTGGTGCTGCGCGTGATCGACCACACGGCCGAACGCGCGCTGTCGCTGGACGAGGTGAAGGACCGTGTGGTCGCCGAGATTCGCGGCGACCGCATGCGCAAGGCGCTGGAGGCCGATGCGGACGCGATGGTCGCGAAGCTGAAGAGCGGGCAGTCGCTGTCCGAGCTGGCCTCTGCCCGCGACCTGGCCGCGCAGGACGTGCCGAACGTGCCGCGCAACGCGCCGGTCCCGCACCCGGCCGCGACCGAGGCGTACTTCGAGGTGCCGGTTCCGGCCGAGGGCAAGGTGTCGCCGGGCAAGGTGATCCTCGACAACGGCGGTGGCGCGGTGGTGTTCGCCGTCACCAAGGTCACGCCCGGCAAGCCCGAGGAGGCCAGCGAGCAGGAGCGCACGGTGCTGCAGCAGCAGCTGGCGCAGGTGGCCGGCAACGAGGATGCGCAGGGAATGCTGAAGTCGCTGCGCAAGCGGATGAAGATCACGGTGGCCGAGTCGCGACTGTAAGTCGCGCGGCCGCCGGCGATGACGGTCGCCGGAGGTTGGCGGACAGGAAAAAGCCCCGCGGTTGCGGGGCTTTTTTTCATCCGGCCTTCGGTGGATGCAGGCGCTACTCGATGCCGGGCATCCCCACCGTGCTGTAGCCGGCGTCGACGTAGGTGACCTCGCCGGTGATGCCGGCCGCCAGGTCCGAGCACATGAAGGCGGCGGCGTTGCCGACGTCCTCGATGGTGACGTTGCGGCGCAGCGGCGCGGCGGCTTCGAAGGTGCTGAGCATCTTGCGGAAATTGCCGACGCCGGAGGCGGCCAGGGTCTTGATCGGGCCGGCGGAAATCGCATTGACGCGCGTGCCTTCGGGGCCGAGATTGAGCGCGAGGTAGCGCACCGTCGACTCCAGGCTGGCCTTGGCCACGCCCATCACGTTGTAGTTCTGCAGCGCGCGGATCGAGCCGAGGTAGCTCAGGGTCAGGATCGCGCCGTTGCGGCCTTTCATCATCGGCCGCGCGGCCTTGGCCAGCGCCGCCAGCGAGTAGGCCGAGATGTCCTGGGCGATGGCGAAGTTCTCGCGGGTCAGGCCGTCGAGGAAATCGCCGCCAATCGCCTCGCGCGGGGCGTAGGCGATGCAGTGGACGAGGATGTCGAAGCCGTCGGTCCAGTGTTTGCCCAGCTCGGCGAAGCAGGTGTCGATCTGCTCGTCGGAGGACACGTCCAGCGGCAGGACGATGTTGGAGCCGTATTCCTTCGCAGCGTCTTCAACGCGGGAGCGAAGCTTGTCGGTCTGGTACGTCAGGGCCAGTTCGGCGCCCTGGCGGTGCATCGCCTCGGCGATGCCGCTGGCGATCGAGCGCTGACTGGCGATGCCCGTGATCAGGGCGCGTTTGCCTTGCAGGAAACCCATGGTGTTCTCGCAGGTTGAGCAACCGCTCTATTCTGGCATGGCCTGCGCGCCGCCGGCAGCCTGCACGGACGCGCTGGCGGGCGCCGGGTCGATCGCCAGCACCATGCCCGGGCGCAGCATGTCCGATGCGGACAGGCCGTTGCGTTCGAGCAGGTCCGCGCGCCGCACGTCGTAACGCTCGGCCAGGCGCCAGATCGAGTCGCCGCGCTGCACGACGTGCGTGCGCGGCGTGGCGACGGGTGCGGGGTCGGCGCTTGCCGCCGCGGACGCGACGGGTTGCGTCGCGGCCGGTTCGATGACGATGGCGTCGGCGGCGTCCGCCAGGGTCGTCGTCGCGGGCGCGGGCACCGGCGCCAGGACCTGTGCGGGGCGCTTGCCCCGGGCGACCTGTCCGCCGGCAAAGGCCGGGTTGATCTGCTTCACGCGCGCGGGGTCGAGCCGGTGTTGCCTGGCCCAGGTGTCGAGACTGACGGTGCCGGCGGGCAGGGTTGCCGGCCTGAGCACGGCGACCGGCCGGTCGAGCGCGCGCTTCCACTCCTCGCGATCATCCGCCTGGTCGAGCACGCACGACAGCGCGTGCAACTTGCGTACGTAGGCCCGGGTGATGCCGGACAGGCCGACCAGCTTTTCCGGGTCGGCGTCCATTGCCCGCTGGCCGCTGCGCTTGAGCGCGCCCAGCACGCGGTACTCGCCGGCGTTGTAGGCCATCACCGCCAGCCGCCAGTCGCCTGCGAACATGCCGTGCAGGGTCTTGAGGTAGCGCACCGCGGCGCGGGTCGATTCAACCGGCGACAGGCGGCCGTCGTAGCCGGCCCGGATCGGGATTTCGTGGTTGCGCGCGGTCAGGGCGATGAACTGCCACAGGCCGGCGGGGCCGCTGCCGCTGCGCGCGCCCGGCTTGTAGCCGCTTTCGACGAAGGGGATCAGCGCGTACTCGGTGGGCAGGTTCGCTTCGCGCAGGGCGTCGACGACGTAGCCGAACAGCGGCAGCACGTCGGTATCCGGCGCGGCCAGCTTCTTCGGCGCGGCGGCGAAATGGCGCTGCCAGCGCGCGCTGGTGTCCGGCCCGCAGGACGGGTCGGCCAGGCCTTCGCGGAAGCGGGCGTAAATCTCGCGGCCGTTGCGGGTGGCCGGGACCGGGGATGCGGCCGGCGCCGGCTGCGCTGCCGGCGTGGCGGTCGCTTGCGCCGGTTCGCCCGCGTGGGCGCCACCAAGCGCGAGCGCGGCCACGAGGGCGGCCACCAGCCGCCGGGCGGCGGGCCGCCTCATGCGCGGAAACCGTCCTTCCAGCGCCGCAGGGCGGCGAAGGTCGCGACGCGGTCCCCGGGCGCATGCCCGGCCTGGCTTGCCACCGCCGCGCGCACCGCCGGCGCGTCCACGCGCAGGAACGGATTGGTGTCGCACTCGCCGGCGAGCGTGCTGGGCAGGGTGGGGCGACCGGACTGGCGCATGGCCTGGGCTTCCTCGATGCGGCGCGCGAGCGCCGGGTTGTCGGGTTCGACTGCGCGCGCGAAGGCGGCGTTGGACAGCGTGTATTCGTGGCCGCAGCAGACCAGGGTGTCGCCGGGCAGCGCAGCCAGGCGGTCGAGCGATGCCAGCATCTGCGCGGGCGTACCCTCGAACATCCGCCCGCAACCGAGACTGAACAGGGTGTCGCCACAAAACAAGAGGCCATGGCCGTGGAATGCGATGTGGCTCACGGTATGGCCCGGGACGGCGAGCACGTCGAAGGCCCAGCCGCCGAGCTCGACCCGCTCGTCGTCGCCCACGCGGCGGCTGGCGACCGGGATCCTGTCGTCGTCCGGCGCGAGCACCGGCAGGCCGGGCCAGCGCCGCAGCAGTTCTTCGACGCCGCCGATGTGGTCGGCGTGGTGGTGGGTGAGCAGGATCGCTTGCGGCCGCAGGCCCGCGTCGGCGGCCGCAAGCACCGGCCCGGCCTCGCCCGGGTCGACCACGATCGCCCGCCCGTCGTCGCCGCGCAGCGTCCAGATGTAGTTGTCCTCGAACGCGGGCAGCGGCGTCGGATGCATCGGGGAGGGACTCCCGGTGGCCGGTAGAATGGCGACCATGCCCCCCCCTCCCGCCACCGGTCAACCTGACAGCGCCCGCGCCTGGTTCGGGTCCGATGCCGGCCTGGCGCTGCTCCAGAGCGAGCAGCCGACGGTCCTGCGCGCCCTCTCCGAACGCCCGGCATTGCCGTGGCTGTGGTTCGGCCCGGTGGAACAGGTCGCCCGCGTGGAGGGCCGCGGCCTGCGCCTGGCCGCCGACCACGGCGGCTGGTCGGGCGCCGCGCGCTGCAGCCTGCCGCTGCCGCTGGCGACCGAGTCGGTCGGCGTGGTCGTGCTCCAGCACGTCATCCGGCCCGGTCGCGACGGCCGCGGGTTGTTCGCCGAATGCGCACGCGTACTGGCCCCGGGCGGGCGGCTGTGGGTGTTCGCGCTCAACCCGTTGGCGCCGTACCGCTGGCGCTGGCGCGGCAACGGCCTGCGCGCCTCGGAGCCGCTCACCTGGCGGCGCAGGATGCGCGAGGCCGGACTGGTGCCCGAGCCGGTGTCCGAAGGCCTCGGCCCGGGCTGGAAGGTGCACGTGTCCCACGAGCCGCAGGATGGCCCCGGCCTGCGCGCGGCCTACGCCGTCCGCGCCGAGAAGCGCGCCTGGCCGCTGACCCCCATCCGCCAGCGCGCCCGGCTACCGATGCCCGAAGGAATCCCCGCTGCATGAAACAGATCGAAGTCCACACCGACGGGGCCTGCCTCGGCAATCCCGGCCCCGGCGGCTGGGCGGCGCTGCTGCGCTACGGCGCGCGCGAGCGCGAACTCGTCGGCGGCGAGGCGCAGACCACCAACAACCGCATGGAGCTGATGGCGGCGATCATGGCGCTGGAAACGCTGACCGAACCCTGCGAAGTGGTCCTGCACACCGACTCGCAGTACGTGCGCCAGGGCATCACCGAATGGATGCCCAACTGGCTGCGCCGCAACTGGAAGACTACCGGCGGCGCCCCGGTCAAGAACCGCGACCTGTGGGAGCGCCTGCACGCGGCCACCGACCGCCACCGCATCGACTGGCGCTGGGTGAAGGGCCACTCCGGCGATCCCGACAACGAGCGCGTGGATGTCCTGGCCCGCGACGAAGCCATCAAGCTCAAGTCCGCCGCGAACGCCCTGCTGTAGGCTTTCCCGATTCCCGATTCCCGATTCCCGATTCCCGATTCCCGATTCCCGCCCATGCGCCAGATCGTCCTCGACACCGAAACCACCGGCCTGGAATGGAAGAAGGGCAACCGCGTCGTCGAGATCGGCTGCGTGGAGATGGTCGAGCGCCGGCCGACCGGGCGCACCTATCACCAGTACATCCATCCCGAGCGCGAGTTCGAACCCGGTGCGCAGGAAGTCACCGGGCTGACGCTGGAATTCCTCGCCGACAAGCCGAAATTCGCCGCGATCGCCGACGAGTTCCTCGCCTTCATCGACGGCGCCGAGCTGGTGATCCACAACGCCGCGTTCGACGTCGGCTTCCTCGACCACGAACTGTCGCGGCTGGGCGACCACTACGGCCGCCTTCGCGACCGCGCGCAGGTGCTCGACTCTCTCGAACTTGCCCGCCACCGCTATCCCGGCCAGCGCAACTCGCTCGATGCCCTGTGCAAACGGCTGGGTGTGGACAACGCGCACCGCCAGCTGCACGGCGCGCTGCTCGACGCCCAGCTGCTGGCCGAGGTCTACCTCGCGCTGACGGCGGGCCAGAGCGAGATCGGCTTCGGCAGCGTCGAGGCGGCGGAAAAGCGGACGGCTGCCGTGTCGTTCGCCGGCGCCGCGCTGGGTCCGCGGCCGGCCGTGGTGGTCGACGCCGAAGACCTGGCCGCGCACGTGGCGCGGCTGGAGGCGATCCGCAAGAAGGCGGGGAGCGTGGTCTGGGACCTGTAGCAGCCCGGCGGCTCAGTGCCGCCGGACCAGCACCACGGTGACGTTGTCCGAGCCGCCGCCGTCGAGTGCGGCCGCCACCAGCCCGTCGACGCATTCCTGCGCGCTGCATTCGGTGTGCGACAGCACCCGCGAGATGCCGCGGTCGTCGACTTCCTCGGTCAGGCCGTCGCTGCACAGCAGCAGCTGCATGCCTGGCAGCAGTTCGCCCGACAGCGTCTCGACGTTGAGGTTCTGCGGGTCGGTCACGCCCAGCGCCTGGGTGACGACGTTGCGGTGGGGATGGGTGCGCGCCTGGTCGACGCTGATCGTGCCCTGCGAGATCAGCTCCTGCACGTAGCTGTGGTCGTGCGACAGCTGGGCCAGCCGGTCGTCGTGCCACAGGTACACGCGGCTGTCGCCGACCCAGGCCACCTCGAAGCGGTTGTCGACGATCCGCGCGGCCACCACCGTGGTGCCCATCGGCAGCGAGTCGCCGCGCTTGCGCGAGGCGCGGATGATTTCCTCGTCGGCGATCCGGATCGCCTGCGGCAGCGGCGTGCCCTGGCGGATCTCGCGCACGATCGCCTCGCGCGCCAGCGCGCTGGCGACCTCGCCGTACTCATGCCCCCCCATCCCGTCGGCCACCAGCCACAGACCCAGTTCACTGTCGCCGTAGTACGTGTCTTCGTTCAGCTCGCGCCGCAGGCCGACATGGGTCAGGTGTCCGAATTCGATCATGGGCGACTCTGCGGGCGGCGGCGGACGGGAGCCTTCTTGTCCGGGCCAACGCACAGATGAGGCTGAACAGGACGCAGACAGGGCTGGCTGGTGGTGAATCTTGGCGGGCAGGGCATGATGCCGGAGTGGAGATGTGACACGGGTGGGCAAAGCCTACAGGTTGGCATTGCCTGCCGGACCTGCACTTGAGTACGAAAAAACCTTGCCGATCGTGCCAGCCTGGCGCCGCCGGGGCCGGGACAAGCAAAGGCCCCCTCGCGGGGGCCTTTGCACGATCTGGCGGAGAGGGGGGGATTCGAACCCCCGAGGCGCTATAAACGCCTGCCTGATTTCGAGTCAGGTACATTCAACCGCTCTGCCACCTCTCCGGGGCATCCCGGGCGCAGGCCGCGACCGGGGGCGCAATGATACGGGCCGCCGCGGTGGCGGACAAGGACGGGGCGGTACACTGCGCGCTGTTTTCCAGCCGTTGAAAGGGCCATGTCCGAAATCTCCGTTCCCGTGTCATTCGGCGAGCTGCTCGACAAGATCGCCATCCTTCAGATCAAGTCCGAGCGCATGACCGACCCGGCCAAGCTGGCCAACGTCCGCAACGAGCTGGCCGCGCTGGAAAAGACCTGGATGGCGCACCCCGCCGCCGGAAACGACATCGCCCGCCTGCGCGCCGACCTGAAGGCCGTCAACGAGCGGCTGTGGGTGATCGAGGACGACATCCGGCTCAAGGAGAAGGCGCAGGCCTTCGACGACGAGTTCATCCGCCTGGCGCGCAGCGTCTACGTGGAGAACGACACGCGCGCGCGGATCAAGAAGGAGATCAACCTGGCCCTGGGCTCGAGCTACGTCGAGGAGAAGTCGTACCAGGACTACCGGGCCGACGCGGCGTCCTGACCCGGCGCTTCCGGCCGCTCAGGCGGCAAGCGCCCAGGCCGACAGCGCGAACGCGAGCAGCGCCGCGGTGGCGGCGACCAGCGAGAACCGGTTCGCCCGCCGCAGCTCGCCTTCGAGCACGCTGTTGCGCTGCTGCAGCGCGACGAGGGTGTTGTCCAGCTGGGTGGCGCCCTGCTGCAGCGAAGCCAGCGTGCGCTGCATCTCGCCGGCCAACTGCTTCACCGCGTCGGCGTTCTGCGTCGCCGCGTCCTGCAGCTCCTTGATCTGCTGCGGGACCTTCTCCGCGCCCTTGTCGCGGGTGAACATCGGCTTGGCCATCTGGATGATGTCGGGCAGGAACGGCGCGACAACGGTGAACCAGGCTGCCATGGGAACTCCTGTGGAAATGGACGGCGGTTGCCGGCGAGTATGCCAGCGACCGTCCGCGCGGCCGTTTGCTATCGCGCCGAGGCGAAGCGTTCGAACGCCGTGATGCCGTCCTCGACGGTCACCAGGTCCATCACCCCGTCGTGTTCGATCTTCGTGCCCCATTTCAGCGCGCTGGCGGGTTTGCCCAGGTACCTGCGCGCGGCATCGTCGTAGCGGTCCACGCAGTAGCGGCGGTCCGAGTACGGGCCGCTGCGCGCCGGGTTGCTGGCCGCGTGCAGGCCGAGGACCTTCGTGCCCATGGCGTTGGCGATGTGCATGGGGCCGGAGTCCGGGGTCATCACCAGGTCGGCGCGTTCGAGCAGGGCCGGCAGCTGCTTGAGCGTGTCCTTGCCGACCAGGTCCAGTGCGGGCGACTGCATCGCGGCGAGGATCGCGTCGGCGGTGTCGCGCTCCAGCTGGCTGCGGCCGCCGCACAGCACGATGCGCCAGCCGCGCGTGGCGGCGTGGTCGGCGACGGCGGCGTAGCGGTCGCTGCGCCAGTTGCGCAGGGCGTGGCTGGAGCAGGGCGAGATGAGCAGCGTCGGGCTGCCGTCGTCGGCCCATTGCGCGCGGGCCCAGTCGCGGGCGTCGGCGGGCACCGGCAGGTCCCAGACCACCTCGTCCTGCCGCAGCCCCAGCGGTTCGCAGAAGCTGCCGATGGCGTCGAGCACGTGGATGCCCGGTCGGGCGGGGATGCGCTCGTTGATGAACAGCCCGTGCAGGTCCTTCGAACGCGCGCGGTCGTAGCCGATGCGCCGCTTCGCGGACACGAATGCCGACAGCAGGTTGGCGCGCGCGGCCACCTGCATCTGCAGCAGGGCGTCGAAGCGCCGGCCGCCGAACTGCCGCCGCAGCGCGCGCATCCCGGCCAGGCCGGTCTTCTTGTCGTAGACGACGAACTCCACGCCCTCAAGCCCGTCCAGCAGCCTGTGTTCGGCCCTGCCGATCACCCAGGCCAGGGCAGCGTCGGGCCACGCGCGGCGCAGCGTGCGCACCAGCGGCACGACGTGGGTGGCGTCGCCCAGCGCCGACAGCCGCAGCAGGCACAACGTGCGTGGAATGGCCGCGCGCGCGGCGGCCGGAATAACGGGATCGGAAGGCATGCGCTTGTTAGACTCGCCGGATGGCCGCGTTCGATGCTACCGAAAGCCTGACGCCGTTCCGCGCCGGCCGCGGGGATCGCGGCATTGGCTCGATTCTGTTCGACGGCACGCAGCTGCGGCAAGTCGACCCGCGCTGGTTCAACCCCGAGGCCTGGGGCGACCGCGCGCAGCGGGTGGGCGAGGGCGGCCGCGGCGGCGCCTGGTACATCGACGCCTCGCACGGCCCCTGCGTGCTGCGCCAGTACCTGCGCGGCGGCTGGGCCGCGAAATTCAGTCGCGACCGCTACCTGTGGCGCGACGCCGACCACGTGCGCAGCTTCGCCGAGTTCCGCCTGCTGCGCGAACTGCTCAAGCAGGACCTGCCGGTGCCGCGGCCGATCGCCGCCGCCTACGTGCGCGAGGGGATGCATTACCGCGCCTGGATCCTGATGGAGCGCCTGCTCGACGTGCGTTCGCTGGGCGAGCTGGCCACGCTCGACGGCCACAGCGCGCCGTGGGACGAGGCCGGGCGCCTGGTCGCGCGCTTCCACCGCGCCGGGCTCGACCACGCCGACCTGAACGCCCACAACCTGCTGTTCGACATCGACCCGGCCGGGCAGGGCTGGATGATCGATTTCGACCGCAGCAAGCTGCGCATTCCCGCCACGGGCTGGCGCGAGGCCAACCTGGCGCGGCTCAGGCGCTCGCTGCTCAAGCTGCGCGGCCACCGCAGCGTGGCGGACGTGGAGGAGGATTTCGCCCGCCTGCGCAAGGGCTACGACGCGCAGTGGGACCGCGGGATCTGACGGCCGCACGCATGGCCTGGTCGCTGCGCTTCCATGGAGTCGGCAATGCCTCGGCGGTCGAGCTGGGCTCGCCGATGGCGACCATCGAGCGCGACGGCGCGCCGTGGCTGACCATCGACTGCGGCGCCGAAGGCCTGACCGCGTACCTCGCGCACTACGGCCAGGCGCCGCGCGCGCTGTTCGTCACCCATGTGCACCTGGACCACGTGGCCGGCTTCGAGCGGCTGTTCGTCGCCGACTACTTCGATGCCGCGCGCCGTGGCCGGACCCGGCTCTACGTGCCGGCGACCGTGGTGCCGCTGCTGCACCGGCGTGTGGGCGACTACCCGAACGTGCTGGCCGAGGGCGGCGCCAACTTCTGGGACGCCTTCCAGCTGGTGCCGGTGGGCGATGCGTTCTGGCATGCGGGCGTGCGGCTGGAGGTGTTCCCCGTGCGCCACCACTGGCCAGAGACCGCCTACGGCCTGCGCCTGCGCGGCAGCCTGGCGTGGAGCGGCGACACCCGGCCGATCCCGGAAACGCTGGCCAGGTTCGCCGACGCCGGCGAACTGGTCGCGCACGACTGCACGCTGCACGGCAATCCCTCGCACAGCGGCGTCGACGACCTTGAGCGCGAATACCCGCGCGACCTGCTCGAGCGCTGCCTGCTCTACCACTACGCCGGTGTTGCCGACGGCCAGGCGCTGGCCGGCCGCGGGTACCGCGTCGCCACGCCGGGCGAAGTGGTGGCGCTGGCCGAACCGACCGCGGAACAGGGGCTGGCGCCGTGAACGCCGTGCTGCACGCCCCGCCGATGCCGCTCGACCGCCTCGGCCGGCCGCTGCACGACCTGCGGCTGTCGGTGATCGAGGCCTGCAATTTCCGCTGCGGCTACTGCATGCCCGCCGACCGCGTACCCGACGATTACGGCATGGATGCGGCGGCGCGGCTGTCGTTCGACGAAATCGAAACGCTGGTGCGCGGCCTCGCGCGGCTGGGCGTGCGCAAGCTGCGCCTGACCGGCGGCGAACCGCTGCTGCGCAAGCGTCTGCCGGAGCTGGTCGCGCGGCTGGCCGCCATCGACGGCATCGACGACCTGGCCCTGACCACCAACGGCGCGCTGCTGGCCGGGCAGGCGCGCGCGCTGCGCGCGGCCGGGCTGCGACGGATCACGATCAGCCTCGACGCGCTCGACCCGGTGCTGTTCCGCGCGCTGTCGGGCGGCCGCGGCGACCTCGCCGGCGTGCTGGCCGGCGTCGCCGCAGCGGAGGACGCCGGCTTCGCGCGCATCAAGTTCAATTGCGTAGTGCAGCGCGGGGTCAACGACGGCCAGGTGCTGCCGCTGGTCGAGCGCTTCCGCGGCAGCGGCCACATCGTGCGCTTCATCGAATACATGGACGTGGGCACCTGCAACGGCTGGGATGCCGCGCGGGTGGTGCCGTCCGCCGCGCTGCGCGACCGCATCCATGCGCGCTGGCCGCTGCATCCGCTCGACCCCAACTACCGCGGCGAGGTCGCCTCCCGCTACGGCTTCGACGACGGCGCGGGCGAGGTCGGCTTCGTCAGCTCGATCAGCGCGCCGTTCTGCGGCGAGTGCCACCGCGCCCGCGTGTCGGCCGACGGGCGCCTCTACACCTGCCTGTTCGCCGCTGAAGGCACCGACCTGCGGCCCGTCCTGGCCGATGGAGAAGCCGCACTGGCCGACCACGTCGCCGGCCTGTGGACGCGCCGCGGCGACCGCTACAGCGAATTGCGTGGCCGCGCAGGCGTGTCGCGGCGGCACGTGGAGATGTTCCTGGTCGGGGGATAGGACTCCGGTAACCCGTCCCTGTTCTCTTTTTGTAGGAGCGGCTTCAGCCGCGAGCTCTTTCCCTGCGAAGGGCCTCGCGGAAACGGATTGGTCGCCTCGAAAGGATCGAAAGGACTCGCGGCAACTTCAAAAACTCGCGGCTGAAGCCGCTCCTACAAGGGCAGCGTGTGTTGCGTTGCCACGACCTACAATCGTCACGACTGTTGCCGCCGCCAGACCACCATGCCGCCCAAACCTGCCCGCAAGCTCAGCCATCTCGACGTCGAAGGCCGCCCCGCGATGGTCGACGTCTCGGACAAGGCCGTCACCGCGCGATCGGCCGTGGCCGAATGCCGGGTGAAATTCCCGGCCGTGGTCGCCGCGCAGCTGCGCGCCAGCGGCCTGAAGAGCGCCAAGGGCGGCATCGTCGAGACCGCGATCATCGCCGGCACCATGGCGGTCAAGCGTACCCATGAACTGATCCCGTTCTGCCACCCGCTGCCGATCGACGGCGTGCGCATCGGCATCGACTGGCACGGCGAGCGCGAGCTGCGTATCGAGTGCGCGGTGAAGACCACCCACCGCACCGGCGTCGAGATGGAGGCGCTGACCGGCGCCACCGTCGCCGCGCTGACCGTCTACGACATGTGCAAGGCGCTGTCGCACGCGATTGTGCTCGGCCCGGCGAAGCTGCTCGGCAAGCGCGGCGGCCGGCACGATTTCGGGAGTGCGGGCTGATGGCGCGGGTCACGGTGCTGTACTTCGCCAGCCTGCGCGACGCCGCGGGCGTGGCCGAGGACACGGTGGAAACCGCCGCCACCAGCCTGCGCGCGCTCTACGACGGGCTGCGCGAACGCCATGGCTTCGCGTTGCCGGCCGAGCGCCTGCGGGTGGCGGTCGACGGTGCCTTCGCGCGCTGGGACGACGCGCCGGCGGACGGCAGCGAGGTGGCCTTCATCCCGCCGGTCAGCGGCGGCTGAGCGTGGCGCGCTTCTCGCTGTCGCCGGAACCGTTCGACATCGCGCCCCTGCGCGAAGCGCTGGAAGACGCCAGCGCCGGCGCCTTCGCGGCCTTCGAGGGCCGCGTGCGCAACCACAACGACGGCCGCGCCGTGGACGGCCTGCATTACGAGGCCTACGCCGCGCTGGCCGAAGCCGAGGGCGAGCGCGTGCTGGCCGAGGCGCTGGACCGCTTCGACATCCTCGACGCCCGCTGCGTGCACCGCACCGGCGACCTGGGGGTCGGCGAGATCGCGGTCTGGGTTGGCGTTGCCGCCGCCCACCGCGACGCCGCCTTCGCGGCCTGCCGCTACGTCATCGACGAGGTCAAGGCGCGGGTGCCGATCTGGAAGCGCGAGGGCTACACCGGGGGCGGTGAGGACTGGCAGCATCCCCTGCCATAGCAACCCCGGGTTTCGCAGGCGCGTGCGTGGGCGCGGCAAGGCATTACCGGCAAAGCCCGACCGCGCCCAAGTGTGAGCAGCGAAGAATGCGGCGCGAACGCCGGTGTCATGGATGTCGACCGAAGGAAAGCCCCCCTTGGCAACGGGTGCCCCGAAGGGGCAGGGATCGGAAGCACATGGCCGGGGCCCGTGATTTGCGAAGCAGATCATGGGTTTCTCATGCGAAGCATGGAAAAGGCGATGGCCCCGCCGGCTGACCTCGGCACCCGCGTCGATCGATACCGTTGCTGCCTTCCGGCCCTGGCGGGGTTTTCGACCTAGCGTCGCGAGGGGCCGACGGGGCCACCATAGAGACTGCGTCACGTCACGACGCGAAAAACTGGCGGAGAGAGGGGGATTCGAACCCCCGAAGCGCGGTTTAGACGCTTACACACTTTCCAGGCGTGCTCCTTCAACCACTCGGACACCTCTCCGCTGGAACCTGAAGGAAGCTTCCGGCAACGCTCAGGGGCGCCGATTCTAGCCGTGGCAGGCAGCGGGGACAAGCAACGATGGCGGGCTGCGGCGACATCGGGTGCCCGCTGGCGGTGGTCCATTCACATGCGCCGCGATCACCGCCCCGGGGCTGCCACCGCGGCGGGATCGTCCGGTGCGGCATGGCAGAATGCCCCCATGTCCTACCTCGTCCTCGCCCGCAAGTGGCGCCCCAAGCGTTTCGCCGAACTGGTCGGGCAGGAACACGTGGTCCGCGCACTGTCCAACGCGCTCGATTCGGGCCGCGTGCACCACGCCTACCTGTTCACCGGCACCCGCGGCGTCGGCAAAACCACCATCGCGCGCATCTTCGCCAAGAGCCTGAACTGCGAGCGCGGCACCGGCGCCGATCCCTGCGGCGAGTGCGAAACCTGCCAGGCGATCGATGCCGGCCGCTACATCGACCTGCTGGAGATCGACGCGGCCTCCAACACCGGCGTCGACAACGTCCGCGAGCTGATCGAGAACGCGCAGTACATGCCCTCGCGCGGCCGCTACAAGGTCTACCTGATCGACGAAGTGCACATGCTGTCGAAGCAGGCGTTCAACGCGCTGCTCAAGACGCTCGAGGAGCCGCCGGAGCACGTCAAGTTCCTGTTCGCGACCACAGACCCGGAAAAGCTGCTGGTGACGGTGCTCAGCCGCTGCCTGCAGTTCAACCTCAAGCGGCTGGACGAGGATCAGATTTCCGGCCAGATCACCAAGATCCTGGGCGCCGAGGGCATCGCCGTCGAACCCGGCGCGGTGCGCCAGCTGGCCAGGGCCGCCGACGGCAGCCTGCGCGACGGCTTGTCGCTGCTCGACCAGGCGATCGCCTACACAGGCGCCAACGGCGACAACGCGCTGACCGACGCCGCGCTGGCGAGCATGCTCGGCACCGTCGACCGCACCCGCGTCGGCGCGCTGCTGTCCGCGCTGGCGGACGGCGACGGCAAGGCGCTGCTGGACGAGGTGGCGACGCTGGCCGAAATCTCGCCGGACTGGTCGGGCGTGCTCGACGCGCTGGCCGACGCGCTGCACCGGGTGCAGGTGAAGCAACTGGTGCCCGCGATCGATGTCGAGGCCAACGGCGTGGACGTCGACGTGCTGGCCGCGGCGCTGCGTCCGGAAGTCGTGCAGCTGTGGTACCAGATGGCGCTCAACGGTCGCCGCGACCTGTCCCTGGCGCCGAGCGCGCGCGCGGGCTTCGAGATGAGCCTGCTGCGGATGCTGGCGTTCCGCCCTGCCGAAGGCGGCGCGGTGGCCGGCGACGCGTCCGCCGCGGCGCGCAGGACCGGCCCGGCCGCGGCGCGCGCCGCGCTGGAGGGCGCAAGCGCGACGAAGCCGGCGCGTGCGCCGGAACCGCCGCCGCCGCGTCCCGCGCCGGTTAAGCCGCCGGTCGCACAGGCGCCCGTGCCGCAGGCGCCCGTCGAGCCACCGCCGCCGCGCGCCGAGGAATCGAAGCCGGCACCGGCACCGGCAACACCGCCGGCGGCCGCGGCGCAAACCGCGTCACCGGTCGACCTCGATGCGGCCACGTGGCCCGACTTCGTCGCCGCGCTCGACCTGCGCGGACCGGTGAAGGAACTGGCCGCCAGCGCCGGCTTCGTCGGCTGGTCCGACGGCGTGCTGCAGCTGTCCCTGCCGCCCGCCGACGACCACCTCAAGGCGCCGTTCCTGGTGTCGCAGCTGGCCACGGCGCTGGCCGCACCATTCGGCGTGCAGCCGCAGATCCGCTTCGGCACCGCGCAGGTGGTGGCCGAAACCCTGCATGCGCGCAACGAACGCCAGCGCGACGAACGCCAGGCCGCCGCCGAGAGCGCCTTCCTCGCCGACCCGCAGGTGCAGCGGCTGATGTCGCAGCACGGCGCGAAACTGGTGCCCGATTCGATCCGCCACTACGAAGACCAGGAATAACGACATGCGTGGAAACATCGCCCAGCTGATGCAGCAGGCGCAGAAGATGCAGGAGAACATGCAGCGCGTGCAGGAAGAGCTCGCCAGCCTCGAGGTCACCGGCAACGCCGGCGGTGGGATGGTGGCGGTGACTCTCACCGGGCGCATGGAGTGCCGCAAGGTACGCATCGACCCGGGCGTGCTGTCGGACCCGGAAATGGCCGAGGACCTGGTCGCCGCCGCCTTCAACGACGCGGTCAACAAGGCCAACGCCGCCTCGCAGGAAAAGATGGGCGCCGCCACCGCCGGCATGCCGCTGCCGCCGGGGATGAAGCTGCCGTTCTGAGGGCCTTGATTTGGTGATTGGCGATTCGAAAGAGCCGGTGGTATGGCTGTCATCCCGAGCGCAGCGAGGGATCTGCTTGTTGGGTGACGCCGATGGAACAGATCCCTCGCTGCGCTCGGGATGACATCGTCGAAACCGGCTTTACGAATCACCAATCGCCAATTCCCCTCCATGTCCTCATTGCTCGAACAACTGATCGAAGCCTTCCGCGTCCTGCCGGGCGTGGGGCAGAAGACCGCGCAGCGGATGGCTTACCACGTGCTCGAACGCGAGCGCGACGGCGGTCGCCGGCTGGCCGAGGCGTTGTCCGAGTCGATCGAACGCATCGGCCACTGCGCGCGCTGCCGCGACTTCAGCGAAACGGAGATCTGCACCACCTGCGCCAGCGCCGCGCGCGACGTGCAGCAGCTGTGCGCAGTGGAGTCGCCTGCCGACCGGCTGGTGATCGAGCAGGCGACCGGCTATCGCGGCCTGTACTTCGTGCTGCAGGGCCGGCTCAGCCCGCTCGACGGCATCGGACCGCGCGAACTCGGCCTGGAACAGCTGGCCGAGCGCCTGGCCTCGGGCGAGGTGCAGGAACTGATCATCGCCACCAACCCGACCGTCGAAGGCGAGGCCACCGCGCACTACCTCGCCCAGCTCGCCCGCAACCACGGCGTGCGCCCCAGCCGCCTCGCCCACGGCGTGCCGCTGGGCGGGGAACTGGAATACGTGGACCGCGGCACGCTGTCGCATGCGTTCGGGTCGCGGAGCGAGATGCCGTAGGGCTCGGGACTCGGGACGGCGGGGGTGCGCGCGGCCGGCGCTATCATCGAGTCACCCGCCCAGTCCCCAGTCCCGGCTTTCCACCATGACCACCATCTTCCACAAGATCATCCGTCGCGAGATTCCGGCCGACATCGTCTACGAGGACGACGACATCATCGCCTTCCGCGACATCGCGCCGCAGGCGCCGGTGCACGTGCTGTTTGTGCCCAAGACCGATGTCGCCACGCTCAACGACCTGCGCGAGGACCAGGCCGCGATCGTCGGCCGCCTCGCGTTCGCGGCGGCGCGCTACGCGAAGGAACAGGGGTTTTCAGAGGACGGTTACAGGATCGTGATGAACTGCAACGACCACGGCGGGCAGACCGTGTTCCAGATCCACCTGCACCTGCTGGCAGGCGCGCAGCTCGGGCGCTTCGGTACGCCGGGCTGAGCCGCGATCGCACATGATGCGATGCGCGCATCCGGATATGCGCATCCGGATGCCAGCCCAAAACAACTCGCTGTCATCCAAAAACTCGTCGCCATTCCCGCCTGCGCGGGGATGACGACGGGGCGGCCGTGTCAGACCGAAGGTGGCTGCCATGAAAAACGCCCGGCGGCCCGGGCGTTTTTCATTTGAACTTTCAAGCCGGAAAGCGGCGACTCACCACCAACCCCACCACGGCCACGGCGCCGGCCGCGTTACCACGTTCACCCGCTCGCGGATCGGCCACAGGTAGACCACGTCCGCGGCGACGTGTGGAAAGCGGTAGTCGTAGCCGCCGATGCGGCGGTTCTCGTAGCCGTCGATGTGGCCGGTGAAGCTGATCTCGCGGTTGCGCTCGAACACCGCCGGGTCGTAGAAGCCGGCGCGGCAGGCGATGAAGCGGCCGCCGGTGTCGTCCTCGGCCCAGTACGGGCGGCCGCTGGCGGTCAGGCGCGTGGAGACGATCTCGAAGCAGGTGCGGTTTTCCTTCGGTTCGACCTGCACGATGCGGCCGCCCCAGCGCACGGGGGCGCCGGTGCTGTCGAGCTGTGCGGCTTCGCGCGGGGTGATCGGGTTGAACTCGCCCTGCAGCGGCTGCGGCACGGTGGAGCAGGCGGCGAGCAGGACGCTGGCGAGGCCGGCGGCGGCGAGCGTGCGGACGTTCATGCGGATCTCTCCGGTGGCATGCGGTCGACTGTAGCGGATCAGGGGCGATGCCTGCGCAGTGCGCGGACCAGTGCGTCCAGTTCGCGCCGCCCCTGTGTGCGCCCGTCCAGGGAAGCGTACCGCCATTGGGCGAAACGCGCGCTGAGCGACTGCAGCTCGTCCGACCCCGGCCGCGCGGCGGCCACGCGTGCGGCCCATGCGCCGGCGGGTTCATGCGCTGCACGCGCGAATCCGAGCCGGGCATAGCGGGCGCCGAGCCGGTGCCAGGCGCGCAGCAGGCGGTCGCCTTCGCGCTCGGCGCGGGCGGTGAGCCAGAGCATCCAGCCGATCGCCAGCGTGGCCGCGGCGGCGAACAGGGCGATCAGGCCGCGCGGGTCGAGGCGCTCGATGCCCAGCGGCTGCAGCAGCTTCTGTTGCCGCGCGGCGTCGAAGCCGAGCACGAAGTCGTTCCAGCCGCGGCGCATCCAGTCGGCGACGTCGCGGACCGCCGCCAGCCGGTCGGTGAGGCCGCCCAGGCCAGCGAGTCCACCGCCGCCACCGCCGGCGCGATCGGCGAGCGTGTCGTAGATGCGTTCGGGCGCGACGGCGGCGGTCGGGTCCACGCGCGTCCAGCCGCGGCCGGCGAGCCAGACTTCGGCCCAGGCGTGCGCGTCGGAGCGGCGCACGATCCAGTAGTCGCCATAGCGGTTGCGGTAGCCGCCGACGTAGCCGGTCACCACCCGCGCGGGAATCCCCGCCGCGCGCATCAGCACCACGAACGCGGAGCTGAAGTGCTCGCAGAAGCCGGCCTGCTGTTCGAACAGGAACTCGTCCACCGAGTGCCGGCCCAACAGCGGCGTGGTCAGCGTGTAGGCGAAGTCGTCGCGGATCCATGCCAGCGCGCGCTCGACGATGGCGGCGTCGTTGTCGCCCGCCTCGAGCCGCCATTGCCGCGCCAGTGCCACGGTGCGCGGGTTGTAGCCTTCGGGCAGGCGCAGCGCGAGCTGGTGCAGGTAGGGGCGCAGCTCCGGTTCGAACGCGACCGGCGCGGCCGACTGCATGCGCCAGCGGGTCAGGGTGCCCAAGGGCCGCGGTGCCTGCAGGCCGTAGTCGTGGTCGAGGTGGGTGCCGTCCGGCGCCGCGACCGGAAGCTCCAGTGCGACCATCTGCCGGCGCTCGGTGGGTTCGAGTGCCATCTCGTAGTCCCAGGTGCGCGCGGCGCGGGTGACCGCTGGCGGCGGCAGGCTGCGCAGCCAGCGCGAGCCGGTCCAGGTGCGGCCGTCGAAGTTCCACAGCACCGGGCCGCGCCAGTACATCTGCGAAGTGGGCGGCGTCGGGCCGAAGAACGTCACCCGCAATGCCGGCGTGTCGTCGTTGATGAAGTCGATCCATTCGCCGGGCGACATGTGGTCGGACAGGCCGGGGCGGGCGAGCGCGCGTTCGGGCACGCCCCACAGCGGCGTGGCGATGCGCGGGAACAGCCAGAACGCCGCCAGCGCCAGCGGCAGCCCGATGGCGACCAGCCGCCACACGCCCAGCAGGCGTCGCCAGGGCGGTGCGGCGTGCGCGATGTCGCCCGATTCCAGGTCGGCCACGCGCAGCAGCGCCGCCAGTGCGAGCGTCACGCCCACCAGCCCCAGGGCCAGCGACAGCGGTCCCTGGTCGAGCAGGAAGGTGGAGAACGGCGCGAACAGGGCGAAGCCGAGCAGGCTGCGGGCGTCGCGCACGCCAGCCAGTTCGACCGGCTTGATGGCCAGCATTGCCGCGAGCAGCGCACAGGCCGTGTCGCGCCCCAGCGCGAAGCGTGCGCTGGCCAGCACGTAGCCGACCAGCGCCACGGCCAGCAGCAGGCGCAGCCAGCCGGGCAGGCGGCGGCGGGACGTCACCGTGACGATCACCGCACCGATCGTGGCGATCGCCAGCGCCATGGGAATTGGCAGCTGCCGCAGCAGTGGCAGCAGGCAGGCGGCGGCCGCGGCGAGCGTCCACAGCCGGCTTTGTGGATCGAGCGGGGCCGCCGTGAAGCGCGCGCGCGGCTGCATGGCGCCGGGTTTTTCCGCGGCGGGCGGCAGGGCGTCAGCGCGGGCCGACATCGCCGCCTCCGGCTTCGGGCATCAGCGCCAGTGCACGCAGGCAGGCGTGGCGATGTTCGGCGCCACGTGCGGGGCCGAGCGCGGGTTGCCCCGGCAGTTGCAGGCGCCAGCGGCGGCCTTCGCGCTCGGCCTCGTCGACCCAGCGCGCCAGGCGCCGGATGCGGTCTTCCCACGCCAGCGCGCGCACGTCGTGCCAGTCGAGTACGAGGTCGGCGCCCAGTGGTTGCTCGTACTCGCGGACCAGCAGCGTGCCGTGGCGGGCGGAGGGCTTCCAGGCGATCGCGCGGCGGCTGTCGCCGCGGCGCCAGGCGCGCAGATGATGGACGTCGTCGCCGGCCGGGTGCAGGCGTGCCTGCGCACCGTCGCCGCTGCCTTCGGGCAGGGGCGGGCCACCGGCTTCCGGGGCCGGGTAGACCAGCAGCGGCCGCTCCGGCCACGCCCAGGCCCAGGCGCGGGCCAGGCCCAGCGGCCGGGTGGTGGAGATGCGCAGGCGCCCGGGGTGCAGCCGGCCGCGTCGCCGGGTGGGGATTTCCAGCGTCGTCGTGCCCGCGTCCTTGTCCAGCGAAAGCACCGCGCTGGCATCCAGGCATTCCACGCGCAGCCCGCGGCGGGTGCGTCCCGGCTGCGCGCGCACGTGCACGTCCAGCTGCAGCGGCTTGCCGGCCGCGACCGGTTCGGCGTCGATCGCGACCACCTGCAGCCCGCTCAGCTGCAGGTGCGCGGCGAACAGGCTGGTGTTGGCGGCCCCGGCCAGAAGCAGCGCCAGCAGCAGCGCCGGGTTGTTGTTGTAGTTGAGCGCGCCCACCGCCATCGCCAGCAGCAGGAGCAGGAAGAACCAGCCGAACGCGGTCGGCAGGATGTAGACGCGGCGGCGGTCGAGCGTGGCCGGCAGCGGTTCGGGACGGCGCGGCCGCGCCAGCCGTTCCAGGCGCCCGCGCCAGCCGGCTTTCGGCGCGGCGGCCGCAGCCACGGGCCTAGTCCACCCGCACGCCGTGCAGGATCGACTTCGCCAGCGCGTGGCCGTCCCCGGCGTCCGCGTCGCCTACCAGCCGGTGCGCGGCGACCGCGGGGAACAGCGCCTGCACGTCCTCCGGCACGACATGCGCACGGCCGAGCAGCAGCGCATGCGCGCGTGCCGCCCGCAGCAGGGCGATGCCGGCGCGCGGCGACAGCCCGACGCGCACGCCGGGATGGTGGCGGCTGCGGGCCAGCAGCGCCTGCACGTATTCGACCAGTGCGTCGCTGGCGTGGATGGCGGACGGCGCGCGCAGCAGCGCCAGCACGCCGCCGTCGCCGAGCACCGGCAGCGCCTGCGCGATCAGGTCGCGGCGGTCGTCGCCGGCGAGCAGGGCGCGTTCGGCGTCGCGGTCGGGATAGCCCAGGGTGAGCCGCAGCAGGAAACGGTCGAGCTGCGAGTCGGGCAGGGGATAGGTGCCGGCCAGGTCGACCGGGTTCTGCGTGGCGATCACGAAGAACGGATCCGGCAGCGCGTGCGTGCTGCCGTCGACGGTGACCTGGTGTTCGGCCATCGCCTCGAGCAGCGCGCTTTGCGTGCGCGGCGGCGCGCGGTTGATCTCGTCGGCCAGCAGCACGTGTGCGAACACCGGCCCGGGGTGGAACTCGAAGCGCTGCGCCTGCGCGTCGAACAACGACACGCCCACGATGTCCGAGGGCAGCAGGTCGGAGGTGAACTGCACGCGCTGGAAGCCGAGCCCGAGCGTGGCCGCCATCGCATGCGCCAGCGTCGTCTTGCCCAGCCCGGGCAGGTCCTCGATCAGCAGGTGGCCGCCCGAGAGCATCGCCACGAAGGCCAGCCGCACCTCGTGCTGCTTGCCCAGCACCAGCGTGTTGACCTGCGCCTGCGCGCGCTTCACCGCGTCGCGCACGTCGTCGGTTAGCATGTGCCGCTGCGCGGGAATGGCGGTCATGCGTCGTCGCTCCCTGGAGAAGTATCCGAGTGTAGCGAGGTCGCGCCAGATGCGGAAAACGATCGACATGCGCGTGCTGTTCATCGCGCTTTGGGCGGGCATCTCGCTGCTCAAGGTGATGATGGCCGCGCGCCTGCCGCTGTTCGTCGACGAGGCCTTCTACTGGCAGGAAAGCCGCCACCTGTCGTGGGCGTACTCGGACCTGCCGGGGCTGACCGCATGGCTGATCCGGATCGGCGATTTCGTGTTCGGCGAAGGCAGGCTGGCGCTGCGCACGCCGTTCCTGCTGATCGCCGCCGCCTTGCCGTGGCTGGTGGTGCGGATCGCCGCGCGCGAATTCGACATGCGCCACGCATGGCTGGCGGGTATCGCCGCGCTGCTGCTGCCGCTGGCCGGTTCGCTCGGCCTGCTGGCGCTGCCGGACGTGCCGATGGCGCTGGCGACCCTGCTGTGCATGGACGCCGGCGCGCGCCTGCTGCGCAACGTCAGCGACGGCGCAGCGCTGCTGCTCGGCGCCGGGCTGGCGATCGGTGCGCTGAGCCACTACCGCTTCATCGCGGTGATCGGCGTCGGTTTCGTCGTGCTGCTGTCGACCCCGGCCGGCCGCCGCGTGCTGGCCGACCCGCGGGTGTGGATCGCAATCGCCTTCGGCGCCGCGGCGTGGACGCCGCTGATGGCGTGGAACATGGACAACGCCGAGGCCGGGCTGCGGTTCCAGCTCGTGGACCGGCATCCGTGGGCGTTCCATGCCGACGGCCTGCAGTTCATCGCCATCCAGGGCCTGCTGGTGACGCCGCTGTTGTTCGTCGCGCTGCTGTCGGCGGCCTGGCACGGGCGCGCGGCCGATGCCGGACGCCGCTACCTGGCGTGGCTGGGCGGGCTGGTCGTGCTTGGCTTCTTCGTGCTCGGCTTCTTCGCCGACACCCGGCGGGTGAGCTTCCACTGGCCGCTGCCCGGTTACCTGGCGCTGCTGCCGCTGCTGCCGGCGCTGCTGGATCGCTGGGCGCCCTGGCTGCGGCGCCTGACGTGGGCGCTGGCGGCCTGCGGCCTGGTCGCGGTGCTGGGCTATTACGCCGCCGTGTCCGCGCCGTCGGTGCGCGAACAGACCGCGGCGCTGAAGTGGTACCCGTCCAACTTCGCCGGCTGGGATGCGCTGGCCGCCGAAGTGCAGGCGCGGCGCGCGCGGATGCCGGGTCAGGTACAGCTGGTCGCCGGCAACTTCAAGATCGGTGCCGAGCTGGGGTTCGCGCTCGGCGAGCCGGATATCCCGGTGCTCCCGCATCCGCTCAACCGCGAGCACGGCCGCGCGCCGCAGCTGCGGCTGTGGGGGCTGCGCAGCGACACGGCGTTCGACCGGCCCACGCTGCTCGTCGTCGGCGCCAGTGACGTGGAGTACAAGAACCTGCTGCAGCGCTACCACGCGCTGTGCCAACAGCTCGGCCCGCTGCCGGCGCCGCACGCGCTCAACATCGACCACGGCGCGCAGCGCTACGTGCTGTTCGAGTTCGATGGCAAGCCGGCCGCCGCCGATGCGCCGTGCACGACGCCGGCGATGGCCTGGTTCGACGCGCCGGTGTCCGGGGCGAAGGTCGAACGGCACTTCGACGTGTCCGGCTGGGCATTCAAGGACGGCGTCGGCCTGTCGGGCGTGGAAGTGCTGCTCGACGGCAAGCCGATGGCGAAGGCCGAGTACGGGCTGCCGAGCCCGGGCACGGCGTCGTACTGGAAGATCTCCACCGACCCGCAGCATCCGAAGGTCGGTTTCCGCGCCCGCGTCGATGCCGGCGGCCTGGCGCGCGGGCGGCACTGGCTCGGCCTGCGCCTGCACGGCCGCGACGGCAGCGTCGAGGACTGGAGCGAGCAGCCGGTGGATATTCAATAGGGCCTGCCAGGATCCCGGTCGGCATCGACCCTACGGCAAAGCGAATCCCGCCTCGCGCAGCAGGCCTGCGGTGGCGATCAGCGGCAGCCCGACCAGCGCGGTGGGGTCCCGTGATTCGATCGCCGCGAACAGGGTGATGCCGAGGCCTTCGGATTTGAAACTGCCGGCGCAGTCGAAGGGCTGCTCGGCATCGACGTAACGCGCGATCTCGTCCTGCGACAGCGTCCGGAAGCGCACCGTGGTGGTGTCGAGCGCAGCCAGCTCGCGGCCGTCCGGCCCGGCCAGCGCGACCGCGGTGCGGAAGGCGACCGCGCGGCCCGACATCGCCTCCAGTTGGGCGACGGCCCGTCCGCGGCTGCCGGGCTTGCCCAACGGCGCACCGTCGAGTTCGGCCACCTGGTCGGAGCCGATCACCCAGTCGGCCGGGCGCCGCGTGGACACCGCCGCGGCCTTGGCCAGCGCCAGGCGCGCGACCAGTGCCACCGGCCTCTCGCCGGGGAGCGGGGTCTCGTCGACCTCGGGCCGCTCGGCGTCGAACGGCAGCCGCAGCCGCGCCAGCAGTTCGCGGCGGTAGACGGAGGTGGAGGCGAGGACCAGGCCCATCGGGACGGCCGATCAGGGCATCGTGGCGCGGGCGCGCTCGACCTGCACCAGCTGCTGGTCGATCCTCAGGCGCGCGGCCTCGATCGAATCGCGCACCAGGCGCAGCTCGTCCAGCGAGGCGTCGCCGCCGTGCTGCTGCAGCCACAGCCGCTGGCGCAGCATTTCCTGCATGGCTTCGCGCACGGGATTCTCATCGCTGCCTGCGACGGCCTCGATCTCGGCCCGCGCCTCGCGCAGGCGCGCCTCCAGGCCGTCGGCGGCGTCCAGCAGCCCGGCGACCGCGCGGTGGCGCTCGCTGTCCCGGCGACGGCGCAGCAGCAGGACGAGGAGGAGGGCCGCGACAATGGCGGCCGGCAGCGCGAGGATCGGGGTCAAGAACGGGCCATCGGGCGGGCGGATCGGCAGTCTGCCCCGAGCCGGCCGCGACGGGCAAATTCCCTGCCGCCGCGGGCACTTGGCGACAGGGGGCGGGTTTGACAGCGGTGGGCGCCATCCTTAACATTCCCCGGCTTATGTCCACGGATGTCCCCGAGATCCTCGACGCTTGGCGCATGGTCACGGCCCGGCGCGGTTTCGCGGGGCGCCTGCCGTTGTCGTCGATGCCGCGCCTGCGCGATGCATTGGTCGATGACCGGGGCGAGGTGGCGTTCGCGCTCCAGTTCGACCGCGACGCGCTGCAGGTGCCGTACGTGGAACTGCGGATCGATGCCGCGCTGCCGCTGCAATGCCAGCGCACGCTGCAACGCTTCGAGTTCCCGGTGGCGATCGTGCAGCGGCTCGGCCTGATCGCCGCCGGTGGCGACGAGGAGGTCGAGGAAGCCGCGCTGCCGGAGGGCTACGAGGCATTGCAGCTGCCCGCGGACGGGATGCTGCGGCCGGCGGAGCTGGTCGAGGACGAGTTGATCCTCGCCGTTCCGGTGGTGCCGGTGAAGCCGGGCTCCGAGGCAGTGGAGCGCGACTGGCCGGTGCAGGCGGACGAGGAATTGCGCGCCAACCCGTTCGCGGCGCTGAAGGACCTGAAGAAACACTAGCGGCAAGCAAGACGAAGCATCGCAACATCCATTCCGCCGGCGGCAGGCGCCGCCCGGCCCGAGCAACAAGATCGTTCCCGGAGCAATCCCATGGCTGTCCAGAAGTCCCGCGTTTCCCCCTCCCGCCGTGGCCAGCGTCGTTCGCACGACTCGCTGACCGCCAAGCAGCTGTCGACCGACCCGACCTCGGGCGAGACCCACCTGCGCCACCACGTCACCGCCGACGGCTACTACCGCGGCAAGCAGGTGATCGTGCCCAAGGCGCAGGTCGTCGAGGAAGACTGATCCTCGCCAGCCCCGCCATCGCGGCGGGGCGTGGTCATAGCGTTGCAGCATTGCCCCGCACTGGTCCCGGCGTGCTGTTCATCAGCCGGCTCGCCGGCACGAACCACGTGAGGGCAGCACCGACATGAGCGAGCAAGCCTCGAACCAGCGCATTTATTCGCGGATTGCCGGCACCGGCAGCTACCTGCCGGAAAAGGTGCTCACCAACGACGACCTGGCCAGGGTCGTCGATACCAGCGACGAGTGGATCGCCAGCCGCACCGGCATCCGCCAGCGCCACATCGCCGCCGAAGGCGAGACCACCGGCGACCTGGCCTACCACGCCGCCGTGCGCGCGCTGGAAGCAGCCGGCGTCGATGCGTCCGAAATCGACCTGATCGTGCTCGGCACGACCACGCCGGACCTCATCTTCCCGTCCACCGCCTGCCTGCTGCAGCACCGGCTGGGCGCCAACGGCTGCCCGGCGTTCGACGTCAACGCGGCGTGCTCGGGCTTCGTCTACGCGCTGTCGGTGGCCGACAAGTTCATCCGCAGCGGCGCGGCGAAGACGGCGCTGGTGGTCGGCGCGGAAACGCTCACCCGCATGGTCGACTGGAGCGAGCGCACCACCTGCGTGCTGTTCGGCGACGGCGCCGGTGCGGTCGTGCTCAAGGCCGACGACGACACCGGCATCCTCAGCACCCACCTGCACGCCGACGGCGGCAAGAAGGAACTGCTGTGGAACCCGGTCGGCGTTTCCGTCGGCTTCAAGGAAAACGAGAAGAACGCCGGCGTGCGCATCCGCATGACCGGCAACGAGGTGTTCAAGCACGCGGTGAAGGCGCTTGACGCGATCGTCGACGAGACGCTGGACGCCAATGGCCTCGACCGCCACGACCTCGACTGGCTGATCCCCCACCAGGCCAACCTGCGCATCATCGAGGCCACGGCCAAGCGCCTGGACATGCCGATGGAGCGTGTCATCGTCACCGTCGACCAGCACGGCAACACCTCGTCGGGCTCGGTGCCGCTGGCGCTGGACGCCGCGATCCGTTCCGGTAAGGTGCAGCGCGGCCAGCTGTTGCTGCTGGAGGCCTTTGGCGGCGGCTTCACCTGGGGTTCGGCGCTGTTGCGCTACTGAGTCCCTGCCACGCGCATTGCGTGGCGCGCCAAGCGAGCGAGGTGCGCGATGTCCGTCACACGCAGGACGATCGAAGGCCGCAAGGCCTGGGAAAAACGCTATCGCGATGACGGCCGCATCCGTCGTCGCGTGGGCCTGCGCGCGCTCGATTCCGTCGCCCGCCGGCTGGGCATGGCCGCGCTGCGCCCGCCGCCGCACTACGCCGGCGGCAGCGCGCTTGCGGTCGAGGCGCGGCGCCTGCGCACGCTGCGGGCGCAGGGCGTGCGTGTTCCCGAAGTGCTGTCGGAGGCCGACGGCGCGCTGTGCATCAGCGACATGGGCCGGACCCTGGCGGCGCAGCTGCGTGAAGCGGCCGGCGACGCCGCCGCGACCGACGCACTGACGCGCGCCGCGGTGTCGGCGATCGTGGCCGCACATGCGCGTGGGGCCTACCTGGGCCAGCCGCTGCCGCGCAACATCACCTGGGGCGCGGGCGGCATCGGATTCCTCGACTTCGAGGAGGATCCGCTCGAAGTCATGACCCTCGAACAGGCCCAGGCCCGCGACTGGGTGCTGTTCGCGTTCGGCATGTCCAGGTATTACGACCGCCGGCCCGAAGCGCTGACCGACATCATCTCCGAGTCGATCCGCAGCGCGCCGGGGGAAGTGACGCGGCACGTGCGCCGGGTGGGCGAACGCCTGCGCCGGTTCGGCTTGGCCATCCGCTGGCTCGGGCGCTCGGCGCGCGCGCTCGCGCATTCGATCCTGGTCATCCACGCCGCGACCACCTGGACCCTGCTGATGGCGCTGCTGCTGGTGGACTGGATCAGCGATGGCGACCTGGATATCGTCGATTTCCTGTTCTGAGCGGCATACGGCGGGGTACAGACAACCGCGCCGGTTCGCCCGTATCATCGCGGCTCGCTTTTTCCGCAGGACCGGCGCTTGACCGCTTCTACGCTCGCATTCGTGTTTCCCGGCCAGGGCTCGCAGTCTCTGGCGATGCTGGCCGAACTTTCGGAGCTGCATCCGCAGGTGCGCGACACCTTCGCCGAGGCCTCCGACGGCGCCGGCGTGGACCTGTGGGCGCTGTCGCAGGGCGGCCCGGAAGAACAGCTCAACCGGACCGAATACACGCAGCCGGCGCTGCTGGCCGCCGGGGTGGCGGTATGGCGCGCCTGGCAGGCGCAGGACGGGGCGGCGCCGCTGGCGCTGGCCGGCCACAGCCTCGGCGAGTACACCGCGCTGGTCGCGGCCGGCGCGCTGTCGCTGCACGACGCGGCGCACCTGGTGCGCATCCGCGGCCAGCTGATGCAGGACGCCGCGCCCGCGGGCACCGGTGCGATGGCCGCCGTGATCGGCGCCGACGACGATCTCGTGCGCAGTACCTGCGTGGAGGCGTCCGGCGACGAGGTCGTGGTGCCCGCCAACTTCAACTCGCCCGGCCAGGTGGTCATCGGCGGCCACGCGGCCGCGGTCGACCGCGCGCTCGCGTTGCTGTCGGAAAAGGGCGTGCGCAAGATGGTGAAGCTGGCCGTCAGCGTGCCCTCGCACACGCCGCTGATGCGCGAAGCCGCCAACCGTCTGTCCGAGACCATGTCCGGCCTGTCGTGGCAGGTGCCGGCGCTGCCGGTGGTGCAGAACGTCGACGCCGAAGTGCACGACGGCCTGCAGTCGATCCGCGACGCGCTGGTGCGCCAGCTTTACCTGCCGGTGCAGTGGACCGGCGTGGTGCAGGCGCTCGCCGGCATGGGTGCCACGCGCCTGGGCGAGTGCGGCCCGGGCAAGGTGCTGACCGGGCTGGCGCGCCGCATCGACAAGTCGCTGGACGCGCGTGCGCTCGGCACCGTCGGCGACTTCGACGCCGCGCTGGCCGAATGGAAATGAATCGTCAGCCGCGGATGCGGCGGATGCGCACGGACAGGGCGGCATCAATGAAAAGGCCTTGTCCGCATTCATCGGCGTCATCGGTGGCAACGAAAGTTTTTTGAGGGATGGTGATGGACAAGGTATTGCAGGGTGAAGTTGCGCTGGTGACCGGCGCGAGCCGCGGGATCGGCGCGGCGATTGCCGACGAACTGGCCGCGCGCGGCGCGACCGTCATCGGCACCGCGACCAGCGATTCCGGCGCGAACGCGATCGGCGAACGCCTGGCCGCGTCGGGCGGCCATGGCCGCAGGCTCGACGTCAACGAAGCCGGCGCCATCGAGGCGCTGGTCGATGCCGTCGGCAAGGACATCGGCGCGGTTTCGATCCTCGTCAACAACGCCGGCATCACCCGCGACAACCTGCTGATGCGGATGAAGGACGAGGACTGGCAGGCGATCCTCGACACCAACCTGACCAGCGTCTACCGCAGTTGCAAGGCGGTGATGCGCGGGATGATGAAGGCGCGCCGCGGCCGCATCGTCAACATCGCCTCGGTCATCGGCGTCACCGGCAACGCGGGGCAGGCCAACTATGCCGCGGCCAAGGCCGGCATCATCGCCTTCAGCAAGTCGCTGGCGAAGGAGATCGGTTCGCGCGGCGTCACCGTCAACGTCGTTGCGCCCGGTTTCATCGCCACCGACATGACCCGCGACCTGCCCGAGGCGTCGAAGGAAGCACTGGTGCAGCAGATCGCACTCGGCCGCCTGGGCGAGCCGTCGGACATCGCGCGGGCGGTGGCGTTCCTGGCCGGCCCGGAGGCGTCCTACATCACCGGCGAAACCCTGCACGTCAACGGCGGCATGTACATGCCGTGACCTTCGGGCCGGCGAAAGCCGCTTCGCGAGGCGAGAACCTCCGCAAGAAACGGGGCGCAAGCCCTTGAACGAAAAGGAAGCCGACGGGCCGTGTCCATGGCCCGGCTTTCCCTTACACTATCCACCGCAACAGCCTCCACCGGAGCCAACAACCAATGAGCAGCATCGAAGAACGCGTCAAGAAAATCGTCGTCGAACAACTGGGCGTCAAGGAAGAAGAAGTCAGCAACAGCGCTTCCTTCGTCGACGATCTCGGTGCCGACTCGCTCGACACCGTCGAGCTGGTGATGGCGCTCGAGGAAGAGTTCGAGTGCGAGATCCCCGACGAGGAAGCCGAGAAGATCACCTCGGTGCAGCAGGCGATCGACTACATCAAGGCCCACGTCAAGGCATAAGCCCTTGTGGGGGCCCAAGCCCGGCGCCAGCGCCGGGCCCTGCGGCGGCAGGGAGCACGCGCTTCCTGCCGCCGCGTCGTGACAATCCGGGGCCGCGCTTGCGGCCTCGGGCGTTTCCGGCGCGCATCCGCCGCGACGCGGCGCGCGCATCGCAACCGAATCCGAAACGGAGCCAGCAATGTCCAAGCGTCGCGTCGTCATCACCGGTCTCGGCATCCTGTCCCCGGTCGGCAACGGCCTGGAGGCGAGCTGGGACGGCATCGTCAACGGCCGTTCCGGCATCGGCCCGATCACCCATTTCGACGCGTCCGCGTTCCCCACCCGCATTGCCGGCGAGGTGAGGGGCTTCGATCCCACCGCCTGGATCGCGCCGAAGGATGTCAAGAAGATGGACCCGTTTGTCCATTACGGCGTGGCGGCGGCGATGATGGCCATCCAGGACGCCGGCCTCGACATCGCCGCCGATCCCGAGAACATCGGCGTGGCGATCGGCGCCGGCATCGGCGGCCTGCATGGCATCGAGGAGACCACGCTCAAGTACGCGGCGGGCGGCCCGCGCAAGATCTCGCCGTTCTACGTGCCCAGCACGATCATCAACATGATCGCCGGGCATGTGTCGATCATGACCGGCGCCAAGGGGCCGAACATCGCCGCGGTCACCGCCTGCACGACCGCGACCCACAACATCGGCCTGGCGATGCGCATGATCCAGTACGGGGAGGCCGAGGCGATGATCGCCGGGGGCGCCGAATACGCTACCACCCCCACCTCGCTCGGCGGGTTCTGCGCGATGAAGGCGCTGTCGACGCGCAACGACGAGCCGGAACGCGCTTCACGCCCCTGGGACGTCGAGCGCGACGGCTTCGTCATGGGCGATGGCGCCGGTATCCTGGTGATCGAGGAGTACGAACGCGCCAAGGCGCGCGGCGCGCGCATCTACGCCGAGCTCGCGGGCTTCGGCATGAGTGGCGACGCGTTCCACATGACCGCGCCCAGCGAAGGCGGTGAGGGTGGTGCGCGCTGCATGGCCGCGGCGATCCGCGACGCCGGCGTCGATCCCTCCCAGGTTGGTTACATCAACGTCCACGGTACCTCCACGCCGCAAGGCGACCTCGCCGAAACGATGGGCATCAAGAGCGTGCTCGGCGACCACGCCTACAAGACCATGGTCAGCTCGACCAAGTCGATGACCGGCCACCTGCTCGGCGCAGCCGGCGGCGTGGAAGCGGTGTTCTCGGCGATGGCGCTGCATACCGGCGTGATCCCGCCGACGATCAACCTCGACAACCCGTCCGAAGGCTGCGACCTGGATTACGTGCCGCACACCGCGCGCGAGAAGCAAGTCGACGTCGCGATGTCGAACTCGTTCGGCTTCGGTGGGACGAACGGCTCGCTCGTGTTCCGGCGGATCTGAGGCGCGCGGCTCATCCGGGGGCAAGCGGTTCACGGCGGCAGTTCGTCTGGCCGTCATCCCCGCGAACTTCCCCGATCCGGTCATTCCGCGCGAGCGGGAATCCATGGACGTCGGCCCATCCAAAGCAAAGTCCGGAGCAGTTCGTGCCACGGATGAACACGGATCGACGCGGGTCGGGCAATTGAAATGGATTTCCGCCCTCGATCTTGAATGGCTCGAGGGCGGGTCCTGTCGGAATGAGGAACTTGCAGACGCCGGCGATTGCGGCGTCCCATTTCGTGTGAGAGGCAAGCCGCGCAGATGCTCGTCACCCGAACGCTCCCTCCCGAGACCACCGACCTGCTGGCCCTGCACCGGCTGGCGCCGTCGCGCTATCCGCTACTGCTCGAATCGGCCGCCCACGGCACCGCGCAGGGACGCTGGGACATGCTGCTCGTCGCGAACGGCGAATCGCTGGCCCTGCACGTCGACGGCACCGTGCGCGACGCCGGTGGCAGGGAAGTGCCGGGCGATTTCCTGTCCGCGCTGGACGATCAATGGCGGCGCCTGCAACTCCCGCGCGAAGAACCGCGCTGGCCTTTCCGCGGCGGCTGGGCGCTGTTCCTCGCCTACGAACTCGCCGCGCAGGTCGAGCCGGTGCTCTCGCTGCCGGCGGCGCCCGGCGCGCTGCCGGTCGCGCTGGCGCTGCGCTGTCCGGCCGCGGTGCTGCGCGACCGCGCCACCGGCGAATGCGTGGCGGTGGCCGAGGCCGGCCGCGAGGACCTGCTCGCATGCATCGACGCCGATGCGGATTCCGCGCGCGCGCTGCCTCCGCTGCCGCCGTGGCAGCCGCCGCATCGCTGCGGCGAAGACCTCCCGGCTGCCTTCACCGGCGGCGTCGCCCGCATCCTCGACTACCTCGCCGCCGGCGACGTGTTCCAGGCCAACCTGTCGCGCGGCTGGAACGCGGAATTCGAAGCGCCGCTGGACCCGGCGCGGCTGCACGCGCGCCTGCGCGAGTTCAACCCGGCACCGTTCGCCGGCCTGTTTGCCGGCGACGGCTGGGCCGTGGCCAGCGCGTCGCCCGAGCGCCTGGTTTCCGTGCGCGGCGACGTGGCCGAAACCCGCCCCATCGCGGGCACCCGCCCGCGCTTCGCCGGCGACGACGACGCGGCCCGCATCCACGAGCTGGTTGGCCACCCCAAGGAGCGCGCCGAACACGTGATGCTCGTCGACCTGGAGCGCAACGACCTCGGCCGCGTGTGCGTGCCCGGCAGCGTCGAGGTCGACGAACTGATGGCGGTGGAGAGCTACGCCCACGTGCACCACATCGTCAGCAACGTGCGTGGACGGCTGCGCGCCGATGCCACACCCGGCGACGTGATTCGTGCGGTGTTTCCCGGCGGCACCATCACCGGCTGCCCCAAAGTGCGCTGCATGCAGGTGATCGCCGAACTGGAAAGGGTCGGTCGCGGCGCCTACACCGGGGCCATGGGCTGGCTGAACCGCGACGGCGACCTCGACCTGAACATCCTTATCCGCAGCGCCGAAATCGAGGGCCGGCAGCTGCGCTTCCGCACCGGCGCCGGCATCGTCGCCGACTCCGATCCCGCACGCGAACTGGACGAAACCCGGGCCAAGGCCCGCGGGATGCTGCGGGCGCTCGGCCTGTAGCGCGCGGGCCGGCCGCAGCGGCGGCGGCCACGGTATCCTGCACCCCATGCTTTCGAACATCATCACCACGGGCGGCCGACCATGAGCGCCACCGGCAAGCGCGGCCGCGGCCTGCGCATCTTCTTCATCCTGTCCGCGCTGCTGGTGGGCGCGTTCGCCTACTGGGCTTACGACCGCTACACCGGCTTCGTCGACGCGCCGCTGTCCGGGCTGGAGGCGGGCGAAAGCCTGGTGGTCGAGCGCGGCGACTCGTTCGCCAGGGTGCTGCAGCGCCTGCGCGACCAGGGCGTGCGCGAGGGCCACGAGCTCGAATGGCAGCTGCTCGCGCGCCAGCTCAAGGCGGCGGGGAAGATCCAGGTCGGCGAGTATCCGCTCGCACCCGGCACCACGCCGCGCACGCTGCTGGTGGCCATGCGCGACGGCAAGGTGCTGTCGTACCGCTTCACCATCGTCGAGGGCTGGAACATCCGCCAGCTGCGTGCGGCGCTGGCGAAGGCGACGCCGCTCAGGCAGGAAACCGCGGAGCTGGACGATGCCGCGCTGATGGAGAAGCTCGGCCATCCCGGCGAGCATCCGGAAGGGCGCTTCCTGCCCGAAACCTACGTCTACACCCGCAACGACACCGACCTGGCCCTGCTTGGCCGCGCCCACGCCGCGCTGGACAAGGCGCTCGACGCCGCATGGCAATCGCGCGACGCGGACCTGCCGCTGCAGTCGAAGGAGGAAGCGCTGGTGCTGGCCTCCATCGTCGAGAAGGAAACCGGCATCGCCGACGAACGGCCGCAGATCGCCGGCGTATTCCTGCGCCGGCTGAAGCTGGGCATGCGCCTGCAGACCGATCCCACCGTGATCTACGGCATGGGCAGCACCTACGCCGGCAACCTGCGCAAGGTCGACCTGCTTGCCGACACGCCCTACAACACCTACACCCGCGACGGCCTGCCGCCGACGCCGATCGCCATGGTTGGTGCGGACGCGCTGAAGGCCGTGACGCACCCGGCCGACGGCGACGCGCTGTATTTTGTCGCCGTCGGCGACGGCAGCGGCAGGCACGTGTTCTCGAAGACGCTGGCCGAACACGAGGCCGCCGTGCGCGAGTACATCCGCCGCTACCGCGCGCAGTACGGGCCGAAATGACCGGACTGCGATCGCATCCGCGCTTCGTGTCGCTGGAAGGCGGCGAGGGCGCCGGCAAGACCACGGTGCTGCACGCGCTGCGCGACGCCCTGCGCGAGGACGGCGCGGAGGTTGTCAGCACGCGCGAACCCGGCGGCACGCCGCTGGCGGAAATGATCCGCGACCTGCTGCTGGACCCCGGGCACGAGCCGCCGGCGGCCGAAACCGAACTGCTGCTGATGTTCGCCGCACGCGCCCAGCACGTGCGCGAGACGATCCTGCCGGCGCTCGAACGCGGCGCGTGGGTGATCTGCGACCGCTTCACCGATTCCAGCTACGCCTACCAGGGCGGCGGGCGCGGCCTCGATGCGGGCCTCATCGCCGAACTCGAGCGCCGCGTGGTCGGCCTGCAGCCCGGACTGACCCTGCTGCTGGACGTGGACATCGCCCAGGGCCGCGAGCGCACCCGCGGCCGCGACCTGGCGCGCGGCGCGAATGGCCCCGACCGCATCGAACGCGAGCGCGACGAATTCTTCGAACGCGTACGCGCGACCTACCGCGCGCGCGCCGACGGCGAGCCGGCGCGCTTCCGCGTGATCGACGCCTCGCAGCCCGCGCAAGCCGTCGCGGCCGAGGCCGTCGCGCGGCTGCGCGAGTGGCGGGACGCGGCGGCATGAGCAGCGGGCCGGACTTCGCGCCGTGGCAGCAGCGCGTGCACGACCACGCCGCGGCGGCGCTCGACGCCGGCAGGCTGGGGCACGCGCAGCTGTTCTGCGGGCCGGCGCGCCTGGGCAAGCACGCCGTCGCCCTGCAGCTCGCGCGGCGCCTGATGTGCACCCGGCCCGTGGCCGGCGGCGGACCGTGCGGCCGCTGCCGCGGCTGCGAGCTGATGGCCGCCGGTTCGCATCCGGACTTCATGGACATCTCGTTCGTGCCGACCAAGGACGGCACGAAGCTGCGCACCGAGATCATCATCGACCAGATCCGCACGCTGTCCGAGCAGCTGGGTCTGACGCCGCAGTTCGGCGGCGCGCAGGTCGCGATCATCGACCCGGCCGACGCCTTCAACCACGCCGCCAGCAACGCCCTGCTCAAGACGCTGGAGGAGCCGGTGCCCGGGCGCTACCTGTGGCTGGTCACTGCGCGCCCGGAGCGGCTGTCGGCCACCATCCGCAGCCGCTGCCAGCGGCTCGAGTTCCGCCTGCCGCCGCGCGAGGAAGCACAGGCGTGGCTGCAGGCGCAGGGGCATGCGCGCAAGGCCGCCGACGAGGCGCTGGACGCCGCGCGCGGCCATCCGGGACTGGCCGACGCCTGGCTGCGCGACGGCGGCATCGCGCTGCGGCGCGAAGTCGCCACGGACCTGGCGAAGCTTGCGCGCGGCGAACTGGGCGCGGTCGAGGCCGCGCAGCGCTGGACCAGCGGCGACGACGCGGCGATGCGCCTGGGCCACGCCGCCGACCTCGCCCTGGCCGAGGCCGCGAACTTGACCACGCCGGCGCGAATCCGGAAGCTGGCCGCCTGGTTCGACGCGGCCAACCGCACCCGCGAACTGCTGCGGACCACGGTGCGCGCCGACCTGGCGGTCGCCGAGCTGCTGTTGGCCTGGCGCGACGACGACGGCACCCATGCGGGGCAAAGGGGCAGGGCATGAGCACGACAGCAGGCGGCGCACGGCAGGGCATCCTGTCGCTGGCGGTGAAGGACAAGGCGCAGCTCTACGCGGCCTACATGCCATACCTCAAGCACGGCGGCATCTTCGTGCCCACGCCCAAGCGCTACTTCCTCGGCGACGAGGTGTTCCTGCTGCTGACCCTGCCCGAGTCCAGCGAGCGCCTGCCGGTCGCCGGCAAGGTCGTCTGGGCCACGCCCACCGGCGCCCAGGGCAACCGCACCGCGGGCGTGGGCGTGCAGTTCGCCGACACGCCCGAGGGCGAGACGGTGAAAGGCCGGATCGAAACCCTGCTCGCCGGCGCGCTGGGCGCGGACAAGCCGACGCATACGATGTAAAGCGCCGCCGCGCATCCCGGAGCCCATGTAGGAGCGGCTTCAGCCGCGAGCTCTTTCAAGCCGTGACAGGCAACTGGAAGGGGCATGCAACCGGGTGTCGCGCGCGGCCGACGAAAAGCTCGCGGCTGAAGCCGCTCCTACAAAAGCCGGGATGTTCCGGCGACGGGTTCGGGCGTGGAAGCCGGAGCGCAGGGCGGTCGCGGCTTCCGCCGCTCCTACGCTGCCGTGGCCGACGCCTGCCGCAGCGCTTCCGAATCCCAGCCCGGCCGCGGCGCGAACCGGTCGCCGTATTTGCCCTGCAGGGCCCGCAGCCGTTCCAGCACCGCGTCCACGCCGGTTTCGCGGATGTACTGGATCGGACCGCCGCGGAACGGGGCGAAGCCGGTACCGAAGATCACGCCGGCATCGAGAAGGTCGGCGTCCGCCACCACGCCATCGTGCAGCGCGGCCACCGCCTCGTTGAGCAGCGGCAGCACCAGCCGGTCCTCGAGGTCCTCGGGCACCTTGTAGTCCTTCGGCACATCGGGCTTCTTCGGCTTGCCCTCGACCCAGGCGTACAGGCCCTGGCCGTCCTTCTTGCCGCGCTTGCCGGCTTCCGGCGGCGTCGCCAGCGCGGGCGGGATCTGCAGTCCGAGGAAGGGCGCGAGCTCCTGCCCGACGCCCGACGCCACGTCCAGCCCCACGGTGTCGATCAGTTCGATCGGCCCCATCGGCATGCCGAACTTCACCGCCGCCCTGTCGATCACCGCGCCCGGGATGCCTTCCGAATACGC
The DNA here is from genome assembly GCF_039537065.1 of Luteimonas lutimaris. NCBI lineage: Bacteria > Pseudomonadati > Pseudomonadota > Gammaproteobacteria > Lysobacterales > Lysobacteraceae > Luteimonas > Luteimonas lutimaris. The sequence continues at coordinate 210,234 of NZ_BAAAZU010000006.1, forward strand.
GGTCGCCGCTTCGAGCATGTACGGGAACAGCAGCCGGTTGACCAGGAAACCGGGCGTGCCGGCCACCGGCACCGGCAGCTTGCCGATGGCCTTGCAGAACGCGGCCAGGCGCTGCCCGGTTTCCGGCGCCATCGCGTCGTGGTGGACGATCTCCACCAGCGGCATCAGTGCCACCGGGTTGAAGTAGTGCAGGCCGGCGAACTGCGCCGGGCGCTGGATGTGCCCGCGCAGTTCGACCAGCGGGATCGACGAGGTGTTGGTGGTCAGCAGCGCGTCGGGCTTCAGCCGCGGCTCCACCGACGCGTACAGCTCGCGCTTGGCGCCGGCCTGCTCGATGATCGCCTCGATCACCAGGTCCGCGCCGGGGATGCCATCGCCGGCGAGGTCGGACTTCAGCCGCGCCGCCACTTCCGGCCGCTTCGCCTCGTCCTTGACCTTCTTCGCGAACAGCTCCTGCGCACGCACCTGGGCGCCGTCGATGAAGCGTTGCTCGCGGTCCTGCAGGGTGACCTCGAAGCCCTTGTACGCGGCCCACGCGGCGATGTCGCCGCCCATGACGCCGGCACCGACCACGTGCACCTGCTTAATGCCGGAGTCCTTGCCGCCGAGGCCCTTGAGCCGCTCCTGCAGGAAGAACACGCGGGTCAGGTTGCGCGCGGTCGAGGTGCCGGCCAGCTTGACGACCGACTTGCGTTCGGCCGCCAGCAGCGCCTGCGTGCCGCCGCCGCTGCGGCGCCAGGTTTCGACCAGCGCATACGGCGCCGGGTAGTGCGCCTTCGGCGCCTTGCGCGCGACCTGCTTGGTCATCTGCGGCGCCAGCAGCTGCCGCGCCGGCCAGGTGTTGGTGATCCATGCCAGGAAGCGCTGCTTGAACGGCCGCGTCGTGCCCTTCTGCACCAGCGCCACCGCGGCGTCGAGCAGCGTCGCCTCGTCGACGACCCTGTCCACCAGCCCGATCGCCTTTGCCGCCGACGCCGACAGCGTGCGGCCGGTCAGCATCATGTCGAAGGCCGCAGGCGCGCCGACCAGCCGCGGCAGGCGCACGCTGCCGCCCCAGCCCGGGTAGATGCCGAGCTTCACCTCGGGCAGGCCGATGCGCGTGGACGGATCGTTGGAGGCCACGCGGTAGTCGCAGGCCAGCGAGATCTCGGTGCCGCCGCCCATGCAGAAGCCGTGGATCGCCGACACCGTCGGGCAGCGCAGCTCGGCCAGGCGCTGGAACGCCTGCTGGCCGCGGCGGATCGAGTCGCCGATGGTGCCCTTGGCGTCGAACTCGGCGAATTCGCGGATGTCCGCGCCGGCGATGAAGCCCTTCGCCTTGCCCGAGCGCAGCACCAGGCCCGCGGGCGGGTCCATCGCCAGGCGCTCGAGCAGGGATTCCAGCTCGATCAATACGTCCTGGGCGAAGGTGTTGACCGACTCGCCGGCGCGGTCAAACGAGAGGACGACGATGCCGTCCTCGCGCTGCTCGGCTTGCCAGTGGCTGAAGCGCAGTCCGTCGAGCCCTGCAATCATGGGGAATGGTCCGTTACGGTGACTTGGAGGCCGTTATCATCCAGATGATGTTCGATCGGCGTCAAATCGGCGCTTGAAACGCCCCGATCGGGCGCCAGCCGCCCCCCATGGCTTGTGGCAGGCGCCAGGCGGCCCCAGATGCAGGAGGATGCCGCGGAACTTTCCTTCGCAAGCCCATGTCATATCGCCCAGCCGGACGGCCGGGCCCCAAGGGAGCACCGGCCCGATGGCCGAAGTCGTGGACACACAAGCTGGACAGCAGGAACTCGACCAGGAACTGGTCCGGCGCGTGCAGCGCGGAGACAGCGCCGCCTTCGACCTGCTGGTGCGCAAGTACCAGCACCGGATCGCGGCGCTGATCGGGCGCTACATCAGCGACTGGAGTGAATGCCAGGACGTGGCCCAGGACACCTTCATCCGCGCCTACCGCGCGATCGGCAACTTCCGCGGTGACGCCCAGTTCTATACCTGGTTGCACCGCATCGCAGTGAACACCGCCAAGAACCACCTCGTCGCGCAGAAGCGCCGTCCGCCCACCGACGACATCGACGTCGGCGATGCCGAGCAGTTCGACTCGGGCATCCGCCTGCGCGACACCGATACCCCCGACCGCGAGCTGGCCCGCCAGCAGATGGAGCAGGTGGTGATGCGCGCGGTCAACGCGCTGCCCGAGGAACTGCGCACCGCAATCACGCTGCGCGAGGTCGAGGGCCTGAGCTACGAGGAGATCGCCCAGCGCATGGATTGCCCGATCGGCACCGTGCGCTCGCGCATCTTCCGCGCCCGCGAGGCGATCGATACGGAACTCCTGCCGCTGATGGATGTCGAAGGCGGGCAGGAACGCGCAGCCCGATGAACCATTCCGACGACATGACCCAGACCGACACCCGAATCGACAAGCTCCACGACCACCACCGCCAGCAGCTCTCGGCGATGCTGGACGGCGAGTTGCTGCCCGACCAGGCGCGCTTCATGCTGCGCCGGCTCGAGCATGACGGCGAACTGGCCGCATGCTGGGAGCGCTGGCAGGTCTGCGGCGACATCCTGCGAGGCCGCCACGAGGCGCTGCTGCCGGCCGATTTCTCGCGCCGGGTCGCCGACGCCATCGCCGGGCAGGACCAGGCCGCCGCCGTGGCCACGGACGAGGCGTCCACAAGGCGTCCGCGCTGGGCCCGCTGGGGCGGTGGCGCGGCGCTTGCCGCATCGGTGGCGATGGCCGCGCTGTTCGTCGGCCGCCAGGCGCCCGAACTCGTCGAGCCAGAGCCCAACCAGGAACAGATGCAGGTGGTGGCCAGCACGTCCACGCCGGATGCCGCCGCGCGTACGCCTTCGCCGGCACCCGAATCCGCGCCCGCCGCACCGGTCGGCGCGCCCGACACGACCAGCACGCTGGCGGCCGCCGCTGTTGCCGTGGCCGAAGTGCCGCGCCGTGCGGCCGAGCGGCGTTCCTCGAATGCCCAGCAGCAGCGCGCCGCGGCGCGGAACCGCCGCACGGCCGAAGCCCCGGTGCGGGTGGCGGCGGCAAGCCGCGCCGCGCCGGCCGGCGCCGTGAATTCAGGGGCCGCGGCAAACGCGGTCGCATCGAACCCGGTGCTGGTCGCCGACACCGGCGTCGTGACGGCCGCCCCGGCGGCGACCGCCGCCGACCTGTTCCCCGTCGAACCGGCGCAATCGCGCCCGTGGCCGCGGGCGATCCTGCCCGGCTTCCCGGCGCAGGATGCGTTCACCGCCAGCTATGGCGGCGCGGCGCCGGAACAGCATCCGTTCCATCCGTTCGAGCCCCACGTCGAACTGGACCTGCCGGCCCGGGGCCCGCAGCCTGGTGCCAGCGGACCGCGCTGATCGCGCGTACCCCCGCCGGCACGAGGTGCGCGACCCGCGCCCGCGACGTGTTGCCGTCCATTCCATTGCCAGAGAAATGAAGGTGCTTCGCCGATGAAAGCTCCGCTGCAAGCTGCTGCCCTGATTGTCCTGACCGCCGCGGCCACCACCGCCGTGGTGCTGCCCGTGGCCACGGCCACCGCGCAGCAGTCCACCGTGTCCTCCGCGCCCACGCCTGTGGCCGGGCTGCCCGATTTCTCGCAGCTGGTCGAACAGGTCGGGCCGGGCGTGGTGAGCGTGTCGGCTGAAATCGGCGGCGGCGCCTCGCCGCGTTCGCGCGCGGCGCAGCAGCAGGACATCCCGGAGATCTTCCGCCGTTTCTTCGGCCCGGACGGCTTCCCGTTTCCGGACATGCCCGACCGCGGCGCCCGCCCGCGCGGCGAGTCGATGGGCAGCGGCTTCATCATTTCCTCCGACGGCTACGTGCTGACCAACCACCACGTCGTCGACGGCGCCAGCGAGGTCAAGGTCAAGCTGTCCGATGGCCGCGAATTCAAGGCCAAGGTCGTGGGCAGCGACGAGCAGTCCGACGTCGCCCTGCTCAAGATCGACGCCAAGGGCCTGCCGGCGCTGCGCATCGGCAACTCCGACGCGCTCAAGCCCGGACAGTGGGCGATCGCGATCGGTTCGCCGTTCGGCCTCGACCATTCGGTGACCGCCGGCATCATCAGCGCGGTCGGCCGCAACAACCGCTTCACCCAGCAGCAATACGTGCCCTTCATCCAGACCGACGTGGCGATCAATCAGGGCAACTCAGGCGGCCCGCTGCTCAACGCGCACGGCGAGGTGATCGGCATCAACTCGCAGATCTTCAGCAACTCCGGCGGCTACATGGGCGTGAGCTTCGCGATCCCGATCGACCTGGCGATGGGCGCGGTCAAGCAGCTCAAGGAAACCGGCAAGGTGCGTCGCGGCATGATCGGCGTGACCCTGCAGGAGATCGACGCCGAGACGGCCCGGGGCCTGGGCCTGCCCGATACCCACGGCGCCCTGGTCAACGACGTGACCCCGGGCAGCGCCGGCGAGAAGGCCGGCCTGCGCGTGGGCGACGTGATCCGCTCGATCGACGGCAACGACATCCGGCAGTGGAGCGAACTGCCGCCGATCGTCGGCAACAAGACCCCCGGTACCAAGGTGGAACTGGGCGTGCTGCGCGACGGCAAGACGAGGAGCATCCCCGTGACCCTCGGCGAACTCGATCCGGGCCTGCTGCCGGGTGCCTCGCGGCAGTCGGCGCCGGGCGGTGCCCGCGGGCCGGCGGACGCTTCGGCCAACCCGCTGGGCCTGGTCGGGCAGGAGCTGGACGCCGACGATCGCCGCCAGGCCGGCCTGGAATCGGGCGAGGGCGTGGGCATCGCCCGCATCGACGGCGCAGCCGCGCGCGAGGCGGGGCTCGCGCCCGGCGATATCGTGCTGCGGGTGGGCGGCACTACCGTCGGCAGCGTCCAGGCGCTCGATCGCGCGCTGGCCGGCGTGAAGCCGGGGCAGACGGTGATGCTGCTGGTCCGCCGCGGCAGCATGACCCGGTTCTTCGCGGTGACTCCGCGGGCGGACGGGAACTGAGCCCGCGGTGACCGCAGGAGCGGCCGTGGCCGCGATACCGGCCGGTGAAGATTCGCGGGCCGGGCATCGCAACCATGGCCGCTCCCACACGGCTTGTGCGGGGGGCGGACGTGCGGCGCCATGCGATAATGCCGCGTTTACCCCGCAAGGCCGCGCCGTCGGCCGCCACCGGCGCCCACACATGTCCGATCCGATGCGGAATATCCGCAACTTTTCCATCATTGCCCACGTCGACCACGGCAAGTCGACCCTGGCCGACCGCATCATCCAGATCTGCGGCGGCCTGACCGCGCGCGAGATGGAAGCGCAGGTGCTCGACAACAACCCGATCGAGCGCGAGCGCGGCATCACCATCAAGGCCCAGTCCGTGTCGCTGCCGTATACCGCGCGCGACGGCCAGACCTACCACCTGAACTTCATCGACACCCCCGGCCACGTCGACTTCAGCTACGAGGTCAGCCGCTCGCTGGCCGCCTGCGAGGGCGCGCTGCTGGTGGTCGATGCGGCGCAAGGCGTGGAGGCGCAGTCGGTGGCCAACTGCTACACCGCGGTGGAGCAGGGGCTGGAAGTGGTGCCGGTGCTCAACAAGATCGACCTGCCCACCGCCGACATCGACCGCGTCAAGGCCGAGATCGAGGCCGTGATCGGCATCGACGCCGCCGATGCGGTCGCGGTCAGCGCCAAGACCGGGCTCAACGTCGAGGACGTGCTGGAGGCGATCGTCACCCGCATCCCGCCGCCGCAGCCGCGCGACACCGACAGGCTGCAGGCGCTGATCATCGACTCGTGGTTCGACAACTACCTGGGCGTGGTCAGCCTGGTGCGCGTGATGCAGGGCGAGATCAAGCCCGGCGACAAGATCCTGGTGATGTCCACCGGGCGTACCCACCAGGTCGACAAGGTCGGCGTGTTCACGCCCAAGCGCAAGGACATGCCGGCGCTGCGGGCCGGTGAGGTGGGCTGGATCAACGCTTCGATCAAGGACGTGCACGGCGCGCCGGTCGGCGACACGCTGACGCTGGCCGGCGACCCGGCGCCGAAGCCGCTGCCGGGCTTCCAGGAGATGCAGCCGCGCGTGTTCGCCGGCCTGTTCCCGGTCGACGCCGAGGACTACCCGGACCTGCGCGAGGCGCTCGACAAGCTGCGCCTCAACGACGCCGCCCTGCGCTTCGAACCCGAAAGCTCCGAGGCGATGGGCTTCGGCTTCCGCTGCGGGTTCCTCGGCATGTTGCACATGGAGATCGTGCAGGAGCGCCTGGAGCGCGAGTACGACCTCAACCTGATCACCACCGCGCCGACGGTGATCTACGAAGTGCTCAAGACCGACGGCTCGATCCTGCCGCTGGACAACCCGGCCAAGCTGCCGCCGGTGAACCAGATCGAGGAAGTCCGCGAGCCGATCATCCGCGCCAACATCCTTACCCCGCCCGACTACGTCGGCAACGTGATCACCCTGTGCGAGGAGAAGCGCGGCAGCCAGGTCGGCATTACCTACATGGGCAGCCAGGTGCAGATCGCCTACGAGTTGCCGATGGCCGAGGTGGTGCTGGATTTCTTCGATCGCCTCAAGTCGGTGTCGCGCGGCTACGCCTCGCTCGATTACCACTTCCTGCGTTTCGACGCCGGTCCGTTCGTGCGCGTGGACACGCTGATCAACGGCGACAAGGTCGATGCGCTGTCGCTGATCGTGCACCGCAGCCATGCCGACCGCCGCGGCCGCGAGCTGACCGAAAAGATGAAGGAACTGATCCCGCGGCAGATGTTCGACGTCGCCATCCAGGCCGCCATCGGCTCGCAGGTCATCGCCCGCACCACGGTCAAGGCGATGCGCAAGAACGTGCTGGCCAAGTGCTATGGTGGCGACGTTTCGCGCAAGAAGAAGCTGCTGGAGAAACAGAAGGAAGGCAAGAAGCGGATGAAGCAGGTCGGTCGCGTGGAGATCCCGCAGGAAGCCTTCCTCGCCGTGTTGCAGCAGGACAAGTGAAGCGGGGATGGGTGATTCGAAATCCTGGAACGGGAAATGCCACCGCTCCGCGCCCATGATTCTTGCGTGAGCGTCGGTCCACCCGCATCCCGGTTCCAGCCAATCCCTGGTCCCTGGTCACCACAACCCCAATCCCTGTTCCAAAGGAACACCAATGCGCTGGTTTGAAATCGCCCTGGTCGTCCTGACCCTCCTCAGTGGCCTGATCTGGCTGCTCGACAAACTGGTTCTGGCAAGGCGCCGTGCCGCGCATGCCGGCCTGCTCGATGACGGCCGGGACCCGTGGTACGTCGACTACGCCAAGGCGTTCTTCCCGGTGCTGGCGGTGGTGCTGGTGCTGCGAAGCTTCGTGGCCGAGCCGTTCCGGATCCCGTCCAACTCGATGATGCCCACGCTGCTGACCGGCGACTTCATCCTGGTCAACAAGTTCGCCTACGGCCTGCGCCTGCCGATTACCAATACCAAGATCGTCCCGGTCGGCGAGCCGCAGCGCGGCGACGTGGTGGTGTTCAAGCCGCCGCGGCACCCCGAGCAGGACTGGATCAAGCGCGTGATCGGGCTGCCCGGAGACACCATCGAGTACAAGGACAACCAGGTCTTCGTGAACGGCAAGCCCTTCGGCTACGCCCGCATCGGCGACTACGTCGGCGTCGGCAGCGGCGCCGAGATGACCGGCGCCAGCCTGCTGGAAGAGGACATCCCGGGCCACCGGCACCAGGTCCTGGAGATCGACCGCCTGCCCTTCGTCGACCAGGGGGAGACGGGGCCAAAGACCGTCCATGCCGGGTACTATTTCGTCATGGGCGACAATCGTGATAGAAGCGACGACAGCCGGTTCTGGGGAGAACTGCCGGAGCAGAACATCCGCGGCAAGGCGTTCCTGGTCTGGCTCAACTGCGACAGCGTGACCAACCTGTGCAAGCATAATTTCGATACTTCGCGCATCGGCAACCGGATTCCTTGATCGCTGCAAGCCATCCACTGGGGGAAAACTGATGAAACGCACGCAACGCGGCATGACCCTGCTGAGCTTTGTGATCGTGCTGGCCGTGGTCGGCTTCTTCGCCTACGTGGGCATGAAGCTGTTCCCGATGTATTCGGAGTACTACTCGGTCAAGCAGGCGCTCAAGGGCCTGCAGGGCGAGATGGGCATCGCCAACCAGGACCCGGCCCGGATCAAGGACCTGTTCTTTCGCCGCCTGTATATCAGCTACTCGGACAACGTGAAGCCGGAGAACGTGAAGCTGCAGCGGCTCCAGAAGGGCAGTCCGGGCTGGGAGATGACGGTCAACTATGAAGTCCGCAAGTCGCTGGTCGGCAACCTCGACGTGGTCGGCAAGTTCCACGCCAGCGAGAACCTGACCAACGTGGGCGATGGCGGCTGACGTCGAACCGGTGCGCTTCGCCGGGCACGCGTTCGGCGACCAGGACCTGCTCGCGCAGGCGATGACCCATCGCAGCGCGGGTGTACCGCATAACGAGCGGCTGGAGTTCCTCGGCGACGCCGTGGTCGGCCTGATCGTGGCCGAGGCGCTGTACCGGCGCTGGCCGAAAGCCGACGAGGGCGCGCTGACCCGCGCCCGCGCCGAGCTGGTCCGGGAGTCCGCGCTGGCGGCCGTCGCGCGCACGCTGGACCTGGGGTCGAAGCTGATCCTCGGGCCCGGCGAGATGAAATCCGGCGGCCACCGCCGCGACTCGATCCTGTCGGACGCATTCGAGGCGCTGGTGGGGGCGATCTACCTCGACGCCGGTTTCGAGGCCTGCCGCGCGGTGGTCCTGCCGTGGTTCGAGGCCGCGATCAACGACACGCCTGCCGGCAAGGTGGGCAAGGACGCCAAGACGCGTCTGCAGGAGTGGCTGCAGGCACGGCAGAGTCCGCTGCCGGCCTACGAGCTGGTGTCCGAATCCGGCGACGACCACGCCAAGCTGTTCCGCGTCGCCTGCACCCTGGGCGAGCCGGCCATCGCGGCCGAAGGCGAGGGCGGTTCGCGCCGCGCCGCCGAACAGGCGGCCGCCGAGGCCGTGCTCGCGCAGCTGGAGGCTGCCTGACCCCTGGTGGCTGGTGGGAGTGGCTATCGCCGCGAGTCCTTGAAGACCGGGAATCGGTAACCGGAAACTGCATCTGCAGGCCGGAGGCCGGCCCTGCATGTCCCCCCACAAGACGCCCACCCGCAGCGCCTACAATGCGCGCATGAAACCCGCCCTCCACCGCGCCGGCCACGTGGCCGTCATCGGCCGCCCCAATGTCGGCAAGTCCACCCTGGTCAACGCGCTGGTCGGCGCCAAGGTCAGCATCGTCTCCAACCGCCCGCAGACCACGCGCCACCGGCTGCTGGGCATCGCGACCTTCCCGGAGGGGCAACTGGCGCTGGTCGACACGCCCGGCATCCACCGCGGCGAGGGCAAGCAGTCGGCCACCGCCATGCACCGGATGATGAACCGCGCCGCGCGCGGCGCGCTGGAGGGCGTGGACGCGGCCGTACTGGTAGTGGAGGCCGGGCGCTGGGACGAAGAGGACACGCTGGCGTTCGAGGCCCTGCGCGAAGCCGGCGTGCCGGTGGTGCTGGCGGTCAACCAGATCGACCGCATGCGCGACAAGGCGGCCCTGCTGCCTTACCTGCAACAGGCGACCGAAGAACGCGACTTCGCCGCCGTGTACCCGGTGTCGGCGCTCAAGCGCAACGGGCTGGAGGCGCTGGTCGCCGGGTTGCTGGAACTGCTGCCCGAGCAGCCGTCGCTGTACGGCGAGGACGAGATCACCGACAAGAGCCAGCGTTTCCTGGCCGCGGAGCTGCTGCGCGAGCAGCTCATGCGCCAGCTCGGCGCAGAGCTCCCGTATGCGACGACGGTGGAAATCGAATCGTTCACCGTCGACGGCACGATGCTGCGCATCGGCGCGGTGATCTGGGTCGAGCGCGACGGCCAGAAGGCGATCGTCATCGGCAAGGGTGGCACCCGTCTGCGCGAAATCGGCACCAAGGCGCGGCAATCGATGGAGCGCCTGTTCGACAGCAAGGTCTTCCTGCAGACTTGGGTGCGCGTGCGCGCCGGCTGGTCGGACGACGAGGCGGCGCTGAAGACACTTGGCTACGAGTAAGCGGCCGCCTGTGGGAGCGGCCATGGCCGCGGTGCTTTTCCGGCCGCCTCCCATCGCGGCCATGGCCGCTCCCACGGGCATGGGGGGTGCACCCGGTGCGCTACGACGCTGAACCCGCCTACGTCCTCCACGCCCGCCCCTGGCGCGAGACCAGCCTGCTGCTGGAACTGTTGACCGAACACCACGGCCGTGTCGGCGTGGTCGCGCGCGGGGTGCAGGGACCGAAGCGGCACGTGCTGCGCGCCGCGCTGCAGCCGCTGCAGCACATCCGCTTCGACGGCGTGCAGCGTGGCGAACTGGCGCAGCTGCGCGCGGCCGAGGCGATCGACGCCGCTCCGCGACTGTCCGGCGACGCCGGGCTGGCGGGCTTCTACGTCAGCGAACTGGCCCTGCGGCTGGCGCCGCGCGAAGACCCGCACGCCGGGCTGTACGACCTGTACGGCCAGGTGCGCGAACGCCTGCGCGAAGGTGCGCCGCTGGCGTGGACGCTGCGCCGCTTCGAGCGCGACCTGCTCGATGCGATCGGCTTCGGCCTGGACCTGTCGCAGGAAGACGGCGGCGCGCCGGTCGACCCGGCGGCGCGTTACCGCGTGGATCCCGAGCATGGCCCGCGCCGCGTGCTCAGCGAGCGCATCGACGCCGCCCACCGCGGCCAGACCGCCACCGGCCGAGCGCTGCTGGCGCTGGCGGGCGACCGGATGCCCGACAGCGACGACCTGCAGGGCCTGCGCCGCGTGATGCGCAACCTGCTGGCCCACCATCTGGGCGGGCGCGGGCTGAAGTCCTGGGAGCTGATGGGCGAGCTGGGCCGCATCGCGGGCCCGGCGCGGCCTCAGTCGGCGGCGCCCACGGGTACCGACGACAGCGTGTCCTGAGTCGCCTGCTCGAAGCGCTCCAGCGCCTGTGCCGAATCCGGGGAATCCTGCAGCTCAGCCACCGCCGCGGTCAGGCGCGCGGCGCCGACGAAACTGCAGCTCGCGCGCAGCCGGTGCAGCGCCGCGCGCACGGCGCCAACGTCGCCCGCCTGCGCGGCCTTGCGCACGACCCCGCAGGCAGCCGGCAGCTCGGCGACGAACAGTTTGCGCAGCGCGTCGACATGCGCCTGTTCGCCGTTGAGCGCGGCCAGCGCGGCAGCATCGTCCCACGCGTCCGCCGACGTTTCCGGAAGAACGGCCGGCGCCGCGTCGCGCACCTGCCGGGACAGCGCGGCGCGCACCGCGGCCTGCAGCGCGTCGACCGGCATCGGCTTGACCAGTACGTCGCGGAACCCGGCCGCGCGCAGGTCGGCGAGGGCGTCATGGTCGCGGGTCGCGGTGTGCGCCAGTGCGGCCGCGCGCAGGCCGCGCGCGCGCAGGGTCGCCAGCAGGCCCGCGCCGTCGCCGTCGGGCAGGTTGGCATCGATCAGCCACAGGTCGTGGCGGTCGGCGTCGCCAGCAAGAGCCAGTGCCGTCGCGCAGCTGTCGGCCACGTCGACCTCGGCGGGCACGCCGCGCGCCGCGGTGGCGAGAAATGCGCAGGTGGTGGGATCGTCCTCGACCAGCAGGATTCTTGCCGTCATCCGGTCCTCCATTGACTTGGCTGTGTCATGCCTCGCGCCGCATGCTTTCGTGCTGCGGGCACCGCGCCGCGCATCAGCGGCCGCTCACGCGTGCCCGGTATGCTGCTTCCATGCCCCGGGCGATCCTACACCTGCTGCCATTGCTGCTGCTCGCCTGCAGCCTGCAGGTGCAGGCGCGGACGGTGACGGCGAAGATCGCGCGCGTCACCACCGCGGTCGCCACGCTGGAAGGCGTGGAGGTGCGCCTGGACTGGCCGGCGGATGCGGACAGCGGCGAACTGTTGCTGCGCGCCGCGCGCGTGGACGCGCCGGACGTGGGCTACCGGTTCCGCGCGCTGGCGTGGCGCTGCCCGCTGATGCGCGACGGGCAGGGCGGCTGGCGCTGTGACGGCGAACTGCGCGCGCACGGCGGCAAACCGCTGCGGCTGTCGCTCGCGCTGGCCAGCGGCAGCACCGATGCCACGCTGTCGCAGGGCGCGGCCAGCGTCGCGCTGCACCGCAATGCCGCCACCCCCGACGACACCGCCATCGACTTGGCGCAGGTGCCGGTGGCCTGGGTGCAGGCCCTGTCGTCGCAGGCCTGGAGCGACGGCCGGCTGACCGCAGGCACCGTCGACGGCGCGATCGCAGTGCGCACGCCGGCGCAGCGCCCGATGCAGGTCGAAGGCGACTTCAAACTTGCCGGCATCGCGCTGGAGACCCCGGACGGCGCCATCGCGGGCGAACAGCTGGGCGGCCGCTTCCACGTCGACTACCGCAAGCCCGGCAACGCTGCGATGCTGTCGCTCGATGGCGCGCTGCGCGGCGGCCAGTTCCTGTACGACACCACCTACGTCGTGCTGCCCGGGCACGACGTGCCGGTCGGCCTGGACGCCATGCAGCGCGGCGGCCAGGGCTGGGCGCTGTCGTCGATCCGCTGGGATGACGGCGACGCGCTGGCGGCGCGCGGCACGGCGTCGTTCGGCCCGGATGCGACGCTGCGCGACCTCGACATCGAACTGCACAGCCGCGACATGCCGTCGCTCGCCGCCCGCTACCTGTCCGGCTGGCTGGGCATCGCCGGATTGTCGGAACTCGACGCCAGCGGCGCGCTCGATGCCCGGGTGCGGATGGCCGATGGCGCACTGGCGTCGGTCGACGCGCGCGTGCACGACGTCACCCTGGAGGCAGCGGGCAAGGGCCTGTCGTTCACCGGCCTGGACGGCGACCTGCGCGTGTCCGATGGCGACGCGCCGGTCGACAGCACGCTGCGCTGGCGCTCCGGATCGCTGCAGGGCATCGCGTTCGGCCCCGCCACCTTGCCCTGGCGAAGCGCCGGCGGCGTGCTGCGCAGCCGCGCGCCGGTGGTCGTGCCGGTGCTGGGCGGGCAGCTGCGTTTCGACGGCCTGGTCATCCAGCCGCCCGCGGGGGGCGAAGGCCTGCAGGTCGGTTTCGGTCTCGCGCTGCAGGGCCTGGAGCTGGGCGAACTGTCACAGGCGCTGGGCGGACCCGCGTTCGGCGGCACGCTGGACGGCAACATTCCCGCGGCGCGCTACGCCGGGGACCGTCTCGATTTCGACGGCGGACTGTCGATGCAGGTCTTCGACGGCAGCATCGACGTCACTGCGCTGTCGATGGAGCGCCCGTTCGGCGTCGCGCCCACGCTGTCGGCGGACTTCGCGCTGCGCGACCTGGACCTGCTCGCGATCACGGAGGTATTCGACGTCGGCAGCATCAGCGGCCGCCTGGACGGACGCATCGACGACCTGCGCCTGGTCGACTGGACGCCGGTCGCCTTCGACGCGGAACTGCACACGGTGCGCCGCCACGGCGTGCGCCAGCGCATCAGCCAGCGCGCCGTGCAGGACATCTCCAGCGTCGGCGACGCTTCGTTCGTCGGCAGCCTGCAGGGTCGGTTGATCGGGCTGTTCGACGACTTCGGCTACGCCCGCATCGGCATATCCTGCCGGCTGGCCAACCAGGTCTGCGCGATGGACGGCCTGCATTCATCGGGTGATGGATTTACTATCGTCGAAGGTTCCGGGATCCCGAGGCTGGACGTGGTGGGATTCAACCGCAACGTCGACTGGCCGACCCTGGTCGAACGCATTACCGCAGTAGGCAGTGGCGACGTCACACCCGTGTTCGAATGAAGCAGGGCTGGAGGCCGGAAGACAAACGCTTGTATGCCGTTGCCCCCCACCCAGTCCCCATGACCCCCAACCCCTAGCCCCCACAGGAGAGACCCATGCGCCGCTGGATGGGAATGCCGATCGCCGCCGCACTGGCCCTGACCGCCTGCGTCACCATCAACGTCTACTTCCCCGCCGCCGAGGCGCGCGAGGCGGCCAAGGAATTCGTCGACAAGGTGATCGGCGAAGACGCGCAGCCGTCGACGCCCGTCCCCGCGTCCGACGAGCCGGCCGGCGATGGCGGCGGCATGGCGCTGCACTTCGACCCGCTGCTGCTGCTCGGCATCGGGACCGCCCAGGCACAGGGCACGCCGGACATCACCATCAAGACGCCGGCGATCCAGGCGATCCAGTCGCGCATGGCCAGCCGCTTCGACAGCAGCCTGCGCAAGCACTTCGACGCCGGGGCGCTGGGCTTCACCGGCAACGGCGAGGTCGCGGTGCGCGACGCGTCGAAGATCGCGCTGTCCGACCGCGTTGCCGTCAATAAGGCGGTGGCGGACCAGAACCGCGACGCACGCGCGGTGTATCGCGAGATCGCGGTGGCCAACAAGCATCCCGAGTGGGAATCGCAAATCCGCGAGGTATTCGCGAAGCAGTGGATCTCCAGCGCCCGGTCCGGCTGGTGGTACCAGTCCGGCGGAAGCTGGAAGCAGAAGTAGTACGGCGCCGCCGCGCCCGGACCGCCGGGCGCGGTGCATCTGCGACAATGCGCGGCCCTGTACGCGCAGCCTTCGCCACGTGGCCCGACTCGACCAGACCCCGTTCCCCGCCGACATCCTCGACCTGAGCCACGACGGCCGTGGCGTCGCCCGCCTGGACAGCGGCAAGACCGTGTTCATCGGCGGCGCGCTGCCCGGCGAGCGGGTCATGGCCAAGCGCACCGCGCGCTCGCGCAGCTTCGACGAAGCGGTGACGCTGGAGGTGCTGCAGGCCTCGCCCGACCGCGTCGAGCCGCGCTGCATCCACTTCGGCACCTGCGGTGGCTGCGCGCTGCAGCACCTGGAGGAGTCGAAGCAGATCCTCGCCAAGCAGCGCGTGCTGCAGGAGAACCTCGAACGCATCGGCCACGTTGCGCCCGATGCCGTGCTGCCGCCGCTGACCGACGCCGCCTGGGGCTATCGCCGCAAGGGACGGTTCTCGGTGCGGCGAGTGGAGAAGAAGGGCAAGACCCTGGTCGGTTTCCGCGAGCGCGATCCGCGCTTCGTCGCCGACCTGTCCGAGTGCCATACCGTGATTCCCCGGGTCGGTGCGCTGATCACGCCGCTGTCGGCGCTGGTCGACGGTCTCGACGCGCGCCGCGACGTCCCGCAGATCGAGTTCATCGCCGGCGACGTCACGGATGACCACGACGGCCTGGCGCTGGTGTTCCGCCACCTGCAGCCGCTGTCCGACGGCGACCGTGCCGCGCTGCTGGCGTTCGCACAGGCGCAGCGCCTGGCGCTGTTCCTGCAACCGGGCGGTGTGGATTCGGTGCACCCGCTGTGGCCGGCCGACCCGCAGCTGTCATTCCGGCTGCCGGACTGGGACATCGAGCTGAAGTTCCGCCCGCTGGACTTCATCCAGGTCAACGCCGGGCTCAATCGCAAGATGATCGCGCGCACGCTGGAGCTGCTGGACGTGCAGCCGGGCGAGCGCGTGCTCGACCTGTTCTGCGGACTGGGCAACTTCACTCTGCCGCTGGCGCGCGTCGCGGACGCGGTGGTGGGCGTGGAAGGCGATTCGGGCCTGGTGGTGCGCGCGCGGGAGAACGCCGGCCACAATGGGCTGGCGAATGCGCAGTTCCACGCCGCCGACCTGGCGCAGGACCTGTCCGGCCATGCCTGGATGCGCGCCGGCCCCTCGGCTGCGCCCGGGGCAGGCTTCGACCGCCTGCTGCTCGACCCGCCGCGCTCGGGCGCCGACGTCGTGCTCAGGCAGCTGCCGCTCAAGGGCCTGAAGCGGATCGTCTACGTCAGCTGCCACCCCGCCTCGCTGGCGCGCGACGCCGGCTACCTGGTCAACGAGCGAGGCTGGAAGCTGCGCGCGGCGGGGGTGATGGACATGTTCCCGCACACCGCGCACGTGGAGTCGATCGCGATGTTCGAGCCGTAACCCCGGTTGTGCACGCCGCGGCTTCCGGCGCACCCGGGCATCCTCCTCGACTGTCACCCCGGGCGCAGCGAGGGACCTGCTTCATGCTCCGCGCCGGAAAGCAGATCCCTCGCTGCGCTCGGGATGACAGTGAAAAAGCCCGGCGCGCCTTTCGTGTTCTCCATTCCCCATTCCCCATTCCTCATCTCCCATGCCCATCGAAATTGAACGCAAGTTCCTCGTCACCGACGACCGCTGGCGCGCCGCCGCGCACAAGGTCGTGCCGATGGCGCAGGGCTACATCAACGACCAGGCAGCGATGGACAGCGGCGCGCAGCGGGCCTCGGTCCGCGTGCGCATCGCCGGCGACGAGGCCTTCCTGAACATCAAGTCGCGCGCGGTCGGGCATACGCGGCAGGAATTCGATTACCCGGTCCCGCTGGCCGACGCCCGCGCACTGCTGGCGCTTTGCGTGGGCGGCACGATCGACAAGCAGCGCCACTACGTGGAGCACGCCGGGCGCCTGTGGGAGGTCGACGAGTTCCTGGGCGACAACGCGGGACTTGTCGTGGCGGAGATCGAGCTTGGCCGCGCCGACGAGGCCTTCGAGCGGCCGGACTGGATCGGCGCGGAAGTCACCGACGACGTCCGCTACTACAACCTGGCGCTCGCCTCGCACCCGTTCTCGTGCTGGTAAGTCGGGTGGAGCGGGTCGCCCGGCCCTTGCGGGCGTTCACGGTGGGGCCGGAACTGCCCTACATCCGCCATCCCGAGTGCGCGACAATGGCGGCCGTGAACACCCGAGGCCCATGCCCATGCTCGTGATCGGCGTCGCCGGCACCGAACTCAACGCCCAGGAGCGCGACTGGCTGCAGCACGATGCCTGCGCCGGCGTGATCCTGTTCAAGCGCAACTTCGCCTCGAAGGCCCAGGTCGCCGAACTGTCCGCCGCGATCCGCGCGGCCGCGCCGCGGCCGCAGCTGGTCTGCGTCGACCAGGAAGGCGGGCGCGTGCAGCGCTTCCGCGAGGGCTACAGCGCGCTGCCGCCGCTGGAGGAATTCGGCCGCCAGTACGCGGAAGACCCCGCCGCCGCGCTCGAGCGTGCGAAGGAACACGCCTGGGTGATGGCCAGCGAAGTCCGCGCCAGCGGCGTCGACCTGAGCTTCGCGCCGGTGGTCGACTTGGGCCGCGGCAACCTCGCGATCGGCGACCGCGCGTTCTCCGACGAGCCCCGGGTGGTCGCCGAGTTCGCACGTGCCTACATCCACGGCATGCACGCGGCCGGAATGGCGGCGACGATCAAGCACTTCCCCGGCCATGGCACGGTACGCGAGGACACCCACTTCGACAGCGCCGTCGACAACCGCACGCTGGACGAAATGCGTGCGACCGACCTGGTCCCGTTCGCCGCCGGTATCGAGGCCGGCGCGGACGCGGTGATGCTCGCGCATATCGCCTATCCGCAGGTCGCGCCGGAACCGGCCGGCTATTCGCGGCGCTGGATCGAGGACATCCTGCGCCGCGAGATGGGCTTCCGCGGCGTGGTGTTCTCCGACGACATCGGCATGGCCGCGGCGTTCTCCGCCGGCGGGGTGAAGGCGCGCGTCGATGCGCACCTGGACGCCGGTTGCGACGTGGTCCTGGTCTGCCATCCGGAACTGGTCGAGGAATCGCTGGCCGCGATCGAAGGCCGCAAGCTCAACACGATGGCGCTCACGGGCCTGATCGGGCGCGGCGCGATGGGGTGGGACGGGCTGCTGGCCGACGTGCGCTACGCGCAGTCGCGTTTCGGAGACGTGGCATGAACCCGCCGCGCCTGGCCGACGTGCTCGGCAACGCTGACCTGATCCACGACCGCGCGACGCTGGAAGCCGCGATCGGGACGATGGCCGACGCGGTCCGTGCCGATTATGCCGGCGACGCGCGCCCGCCGCTGTTCGTCACGATCATGCATGGTGGCATGCCGTTCGCCGCGCAGCTGGCGTTCGCGCTCGGCGAGCGCGGGCTGGACGTCGAGTTCGACTACCTGCACGCGACCCGCTACCGCGGCAACACGTCCGGTTCGGGCCTGGCCTGGCTGCACCGCCCGGCCACGCCGATGGCCGGACGTCGCGTGCTGCTGGTCGACGACATCCTCGACGAGGGGCACACACTCCAGGCCGTGACCCGCTGGTGCGAGGACCAGGGCGCCGCCGACGTGCGCGTGGCGGTGCTGGCGACGAAGCTGCACGACCGCTGCGTCGACGGCGTCTGCGCCGACTACGTGGGCGTGGAGGTACCGGACCGCTACGTGTTCGGTTACGGCATGGACTTCCACGAACAGGGCCGCAACCTGCCGGCGATTTACGCGCTGGCGGACTAAGCGGGTCCTTCGCGGCGCATCGGCGCCGTTTCGCCAACTCCCGAAGGAGGCGCGACATGGAGCGATTTACCGGCGGCTGCCTGTGCGGGCGCGTGCGGATCGAGGCATCCGGCCGTCCGTACCGCGTCGGCCTTTGCCATTGCCTCGATTGCCGCAAGCACCACGGCGCGCTGTTCCATGCGTCGGCGATATTCCCCGCGGATGCCGTGGTCGTCGAGGGCGAGACACGCGATTACGCGGGACGGTTCTTCTGCCCCCGCTGCGGCTCTTCCGTCTTCGGGCGCAGCGGCGACGAAGTCGAGGTGAACCTGGGCGCCCTGGATGTCCCCGGCCAGCTGGCGCCGACCTATGAACTGTGGACCGTGCGCCGTGAATCCTGGCTGCCGCCATTCCCCGGCGTGAAGCGATTCGAACGTGACCGCGACGCCACCAGCCGGTCCGAGGCGTAGGTGCGGCACGACTGCGCGCGCGGGAAACGCGCCCATGAAAAAGGCCGCGGTCTCCCGCGGCCTTCTTCGTCTGCGGCAGGGGCGGCTTACGCCAGGCCGGCCTGCTTCATCACTTCGGCGGCGTAGTCCTCGACCACCTTCTCGATGCCCTCGCCGACGGCCAGGCGCTGGAAGCCGACCACGTCGGCGCCGGCGGCCTTGAGCACGGCCTCGACCTTCTTGTCGGTGTCGAGCACGTAGTCCTGGCCGTACAGCGTGACCTCGTTGACGATCTTGGCGATCTTGCCGCCGATGATCTTCTCCAGGATCTCCGCCGGCTTGGCCCTGTCCTTGTCGGACATCTTGGCCATCTCGATCTCCTTCTCCTTGGCGATGAAGTCGGCCGGGACGTCGGAGGCCTTCACGTGCGGGGGGTTCATCGCGGCGATGTGCATCGCCAGGCCGCGGGCCAGGTCGGCATCGCCGCCCTTGACCTCGACCAGTACGCCGATGCGGCCGCCGTGCACGTAGGCGGCAACGTTGTTGTCGCTGTCGATGCGGGCCATGCGGCGCACCTGCACGTTCTCGCCGACCTTGGCGATCAGCTCGGCGCGGGCCTCTTCCACGGTCTTGCCGTCGATGCTGGCCGACTTCAGTGCGTCGATGTCGGCGGCGCCGAGCGCGGCGTTGGCGACGGCTTCGGTGAAGGCGACGAAGTTGGCGTCCTTGGCGACGAAGTCGGTTTCGGAGTTGATCTCGACCAGGGCCGCCTTGCCGGCCTCCTGGGCCATCGCGACGCGGCCTTCGGCAGCGACGCGGCCGGCCTTCTTGTCGGCCTTGGCCAGGCCGGACTTGCGCAGCGCCTCGGCGGCGGCGTCGACGTCGCCGTTGCTCTCGGTGAGCGCCTTCTTGCATTCCATCATGCCGGCGCCGGTGCGCTCGCGCAGTTCCTTGACCAGGGATGCGGTGATTTCAGCCATGGGTAAAACCTCGTGATTCGTGGGCGTTGGAGCGGCCTGGGCCGCGGGCTTCATGCCACTGGAATGGGGCGGGGCGATGGCCCGGCAATGGCGCGCGCAAGGGTCTGCGGCGGCCTCCGTTCCCGCGGTGGAAAGCAGTGGACGCAGCCGCGCGGCATGGCGCGGCTGCGTGGTGGCCGCTTACTCGGCGGCCGGGGTCGCGTCGGCTTCGGCCTTGGCTTCGGTCGCGACTTCGGCGTCGGCGGCAGGCGCCGCGTCGGTCGCGGGGGCGGCTTCGGCGGCAGCGGCCTTCTTCACCGGGGCTCCTTCGGCCTTGCCCGGGGCAGGCTTCTTGGCCGGGGCGCGGCGGGCGGACTTGTCGGCGTCGCCGTCAGTGAAGTCCTCTTCGCGCACGGTGGCGGCGCTCGGCGCGGCGGCCTTGCCTTCCAGCACGGCGTCGGCGGCGGCGGCGGCATACAGCTGCACCGCGCGGATGGCGTCGTCGTTGCCGGGGATGGCGTAGTCGACCAGGGCCGGGTCGTAGTTGGTGTCGACCACCGCGATCACCGGGATGCCCAGCTTGCGGGCTTCCTTGACGGCGATGTCCTCGTGGCCGATGTCGATCACGAACAGGGCGTCGGGCAGGCGGTTCATGTCCTTGATGCCGCCCAGCGAGGCTTCCAGCTTGTCGCGCTCGCGGCGCAGGCCCAGCACTTCGTGCTTGACCAGCTTTTCGAAGGTGCCATCGGTCTCGGCGGATTCCAGCTCCTTCAGGCGCGCCACCGACTTCTTCACCGTGGCGAAGTTGGTCAGGGTGCCGCCCAGCCAGCGCTGGGTCATGAACGGCATGCCGCAGCGCTCGGCTTCTTCCTTGATCGCGTCGCGGGCGCTGCGCTTGGTGCCGACGAACAGGACGATGCCGCGCTTCTGGGCGATGCCGGAGATGAAGTTCATCGCATCGCCGAACAGCGGCATGGTCTTTTCGAGGTTGATGATGTGGATCTTGCCGCGCGCGCCGAAGATGTACGGCGACATCTTGGGGTTCCAGTAGCGGGTCTGGTGGCCGAAGTGGACGCCGGCTTCCAGCATCTGGCGCATGGTGATCTGGGGCATTGCGGTGACTCCTGATGGGGAACCCGGCCGCCGGAAAGGGTGGGGCGGCTCGCCACGGCTGCCTGCATGGGCCGCCTGGGCGAAAGGTTCCGGGGTTGGGCCTCCCCGCTGCCTCCGTGGCCGACCCCGGCTTCCGTGGATCAATCCCATGGAAAGCAGGGCACCCCGGCACGGGTGGTTGCAGCGGGTGTGTATTCGCCGGTGACGCCCGGCGTGGGCGGTCCCGGGCCAGTTGCGGCCGGGGAACCGCGGAATTGTAGCTGTTCCGCCCGGTCCGCGTAAACCGGGCGGTCCAGCCGTGCCCGGGGCCGGACCGGGATGGCCCGTTCCGGCGCCGGAGGGCAGCCGGGCGCCGCAATCGGCGATAATCGCCGCATGAGCATCCACCTGAAGACCCCCGACGAGATCGAGAAGATGCGCGAGGCCGGCCGGCTGGCCGCCGAGGTGCTGGAGATCGTGACCCCGCACGTGAAGCCCGGCGTGAGCACCGAGGCGCTGGACCGCATCTGCCACGAGCACATCGTCAACGTGCAGCAGGCCACGCCGGCGAACGTCGGCTACCGCGGCTATCCCAAGGCGACCTGCATCTCGGTCAACAACGTCATCTGCCACGGCATCCCGAACGAGGCCAAGGTCCTGAAGGACGGCGACATCGTGAACATCGACGTCACCGTGATCAAGGACGGCTGGCACGGCGATACCAGCCGCATGTATTACGCCGGCACGCCGTCGGTGATGGCGCGGCGGCTGGTGGAGGCGACGTTCGAGGCGATGTGGCGCGGCATCCGCGCGGTGAAGCCGGGCGCGACCCTGGGCGACATCGGCCATGCGATCCAGGAGTACGCCGAAGGCGAGCGCTTCTCGGTCGTGCGCGAGTACTGCGGCCACGGCATCGGCAAGGTCTACCACGACGAACCGCAGGTGCTGCACTACGGCCGCCCCGGCGAGGGCATGGTGCTGCGGCCGGGCATGACTTTCACCATCGAGCCGATGATCAACGAGGGCAAGCGCCACGCGAGGGTGCTGCCGGACGGCTGGACCGTGGTCACCAAGGACCGCAAGCTGTCGGCGCAGTGGGAGCACATGGTCGCCGTGACCGAGACCGGCGTGGACGTGCTCACGCTCGGGGCGGGCGACACCGCCGGGCAATGACGTGAACGACGCCGCAGCCCCCGACGCGGCGATCCCCGTGGGCGCGGACGAAGAGGCGGCCTGGCTGCAGGCCGCGCGCGATGCGCTGTCGCGCGCGGACGCCGCGCTGGCCGAACGCTTCGACCGCGGCGAGGCCGTCGAGCGTCTGGTCGCCGACCGTACCCGCGCCATCGACGGCCTGATCCGCGATGCCTGGTCGCGCTGCATTCCCGCCGGCGCGCAGCTGGCGCTGTTCGCCGTCGGCGGCTACGGCCGCGGCGAGCTGTTCCCGCATTCGGACATCGACCTGCTGGTGCTGGCCGCCGAACCGGAGCAGCACGCCCGGCGCGAGGCGCTGGGCTGTTTCTTCGCGCTGCTGTGGGACATCGGGCTGCAGGCCAGCCACGCGGTGCGCTCGCCGGAGCAGTGCACGCAGGCGGCAGCGGACCCGACCGTGCTCACCGCGCTGATCGAATCCAGGCCGCTGGTGGCCGACATCGCCGACCGCAGCGCGCTGGCCGCGGCGATCGCGCCGGGCAGGGTCTGGCCCGCGCGCGACTACTTCTTGGCCAAGGCCGACGAGCAGCTGCAGCGCCACGAGCGCTTCGGCGACACCTCCGACAACCTCGAGCCCAATCTCAAGGACGGTCCCGGCGGCCTGCGTGACCTGCACACGCTGGGATGGATGGCGCTGCGCAGTTTCGGCGTGCGCGAGTTCGATGCGCTGGTCGGGCTGGGCCACGTCGGCGCCGACGAGGCCGCGGCGCTGGAGCGCGAGCAGCGCGCGCTGGGCCGGCTGCGCTTCGGCCTGCACCTGGTGGCCGGACGCCACGAGGAGCGCCTGCGCTTCGAATACCAGAAGCCGCTGGCGGCGCGCCTGGGCTACGCCGACGACGACCGCAACCTCGGCGTCGAGCAGATGATGCAGGGCTTCTACCGCGCCGCGGCGATCGTGCGCCGGGTCAACGACCGCCTGCTGCAGCGATTCGAGGAGCACTTCGACGGCACCGCCGTGCCCGAGCCGCTGGACGCGCGCTTCGAGCTGCGCCGCGGTTACCTGGCCGCGCGCGATCCGGGCTGGCCGCACGGCGATCCGATGGAAGTGTTCGAGCTGTTCGCCACTTGGGCCGCGCTGGGCGAGGCGCGCGGCCTGCACTCGCAGACCGCGCGCGCGCTGGCCGAAGCGCTGGACCTGGTGCCCGGTTACGCCGCCGCCACGCCCGCGCTGCGCGAGCGCTTCATGGCGCTGCTGCGCGGCGTGCGCCCGGTGCGCACGCTCGAACGCATGGCGCGGCTGGGCGTGCTGGGGCGCTGGATTCCCGCGTTCGCGCAGGTGTCCGGACGCATGCAGTTCGACCTGTTCCACGTCTATACCGTCGACCAGCACACGCTGGCGGTGCTGCGCAACATCGCCTCGTTCGGCAATCCCGCGCCCGAGGACGACCGCTTCGCCACCGCGCGCGAGGTCTGGCCGACGCTGCGCAAGCCCGAACTGCTGCTGCTGGCCGGCCTGTTCCACGATATCGCCAAGGGCCGCGGCGGCGACCACTCGGAAGTCGGCGCCGAGGACGCGCAGGTGTTCTGCGCCGCGCACGCGCTGCCGGCGACCGACATCGCGCTGGTCGTGTGGTTGGTGCGCAACCACCTGCTGATGTCGATCACCGCGCAGAAGCAGGACATCTCCGATCCGGTCGTGATCCACCGCTTCGCCACCCGCGTCGCCGACCGCGAGCGCCTGGACCACCTCTACCTGCTGACCTGCGCCGACATCGCCGGCACCTCGCCCAAGCTGTGGAATGCGTGGAAGGACCGCCTGCTGGCCGACCTGCGCACCTCCACGCGACTGGCCCTGCGGCAGGGGCTGGAGCACCCGGTGGCCGCGATCGAGCACATCGCCGAGACGCGCGCGGCGGTGCGCAACCTGCTGTCGGCGCGCGATATCGACGACGACGAGGCCAGCACGCTGTTCCTGCGCTTCCCCGAATACAGCTTCCTGCGCGCGCGGCCCGACCAGGTCGCGTGGCAGGCGCTGGCGTTGCGCGGCCGCAGGCCGGGCGACGTGGTCGTCGCGGTGCGTTCGCTGGATGCCGGCGACCGCGCGCTGGAGGTGTTCGTGCATTCGCCCGACCGCGACGGCCTGTTCGCCGCGATCGTGATCAGCCTCGACCGCCTGGGGCTGGAGATCCAGCAGGCGCGCGCGCTCGACGGTCCCGGCGGGACGATCTTCGACAGCTTCCAGGTGCTGCCGGGCGAGGGCAGCCGGCAACTGCCGGTGGAAGTGATCGAGCGCCGGCTGGCCGAGGCGCTGTCGGGCCCGCTGGAGAAGATCCGCCCGGCGCGGCGCACCCAGCCGCGCCACCTGCGGCACTTCCGCATCGTGCCGCGGATCCAGTTCGACGACGGCGCGGAGGGCGGCCAGACCGTGCTCAGCCTGGTCTGCACCGACCGCCCCGGCCTGCTGGCCGACATCGCGCACGTGCTGCGCTCGCGCCACCTGCGCGTCCACGATGCGCGCATCGCCACCTTCGGCGAGCGCGCCGAGGACGTGTTCCGCATCAGTGAACCCGACAACACCGCGTTGAACCCGGACAGCCGCGAAGCGCTGCGCGAAGCGCTGCTGTCCCGCATCGATGGAGAAGCAGACCGATGAGTCCCCCCAGGGCCGCCGCGAAGAAGAAGCCCGCAAAGAAGACCGCAACGAAGAAGACCGCGCCCGCCCGGCCGGCGCAGGACGAGCTTGAGTTCATGGTCAACAGCGCCTGGGAGCGCCGGAGCACGCTCACGCCGGAAGAGCTGGACGGTTCGACGCGTCCTGTGGTCGAGCGCGTGATCGAACGCATGGAGCGCGGCGAGCTGCGCGTGGCCGAGCCCGACGGCAACGGCGGCTGGACCGTCAACGAGTGGCTGAAGAAGGCCGTGCTGCTGTACTTCCGGGTGCAGGACATGGAGCTGGTGGAAAGCTATCCGTCGCCGTTCTGGGACAAGATCCCGCTGCGCTTCGAGGATTTCGACGAGGCCGCGTTCCGCAAGCTCGGCGTGCGCGTGGTGCCGGGCGTGGTGGCGCGCCGCGGCGCCCACATCGGCAAGGACGTGGTGCTGATGCCGTCGTTCGTCAACATCGGCGCGCACATCGGCGCCGGCACCATGGTCGATACCTGGGCCACGGTCGGGTCCTGCGCGCAGGTCGGCAGGCATTGCCACATCTCCGGCGGTGCCGGCATCGGCGGCGTGCTGGAGCCGCTGCAGGCAAGCCCGACGATCATCGAGGACCACTGCTTCATCGGCGCGCGCTCGGAGGTGGTCGAGGGCGTGGTGGTCGGCCACCACAGCGTGATCGGCATGGGCGTGTTCCTCGGCCAGTCCACGCGCATCTACAACCGCGCCACCGGCGAGGTCAGCTACGGCGTGGTGCCGCCGGGCAGCGTGGTGGTGTCCGGCCAGCTGCCGGCGAAGGACGGCTCGCATTCGCTGTACTGCGCCGTCATCGTCAAGCAGGTCGACGCGAAGACCCGGGCCAAGACCTCGATCAACGACCTGCTGCGCGGTTTGGCCGACTGATCGGGCCGGACATGACTTCCGGCAGGGGTAGGGAACTGCCGGACGTGCGACACAGGCATGATCCGTCGCTGGGGAGCCACTGATGACCAAGCCGTTTGCCACGTTCGTGATGATGGTGGCCCTGGTGGCCGCGTCCGCCGCATCCGCACAGGACCTGTCGCGCTACAGCGACGAGGGCCTGCGCGCGGAGCTGGCGTCCATCGCCGATTCACAGACCGCCGTGCTGGTGCCGATGCGCGACGGCATCGGCCTGTCGACCAATGTCTGGCGGCCGAAGGGGGCAACCGGCAAGCTGCCGACGGTGCTGTGGAAGACGCCGTACAACGAGCACAACGTGCGCGGCGGCACCGCGCGCTACGCGATCGAGGCGGTACGCCGCGGCTACGCGTTCATCGTCCAGAACGAGCGCGGCCGCTACTTCAGCCAGGGCAAGTACGAGATCCTCGGCCATCCGCAGACCGACGGCTACGACACGCTGACGTGGATCGCCGACCAGCCGTGGTCGAACGGCAAGGTCGGCACGCTGGGCTGCTCGTCGTCGGCCGAATGGCAGCTCGCGCTGGCCGGCATGAACCACCCGGCGCACGCGGCCATGGTGCCGATGGCTTCGGGCGCGGGCATCGGCAAGGTCGGCCGGTTCTGGGAGCAGGGCAACTTCTATACCGGCGGCGTGCCGCGCACGCTGTTCGCGGTGTGGATGTATGGCGTCGACAATCCCCTGCGCGCGCAGCTGCCGCAGGACCTCGCAGGCGAGATGCGCGCGCGCGTGGCGCAGTACAACGACCTGGACACGACCAAGCCCAAGGTCGACTGGCCCGAACACATCCGCCATCTCCCGTACGCCGAGCTGCTGTCGTCGCTGGGCGAGCCGCCGGCCACCTTCGAGGAACTGATCGCGCGCGGCCCGGGCGACCCGGCGTGGAAGAAGGGCGGCCTGTACGACGATTCGATGGGCTGGGGCGTGCCCGCGCTGTGGTTCAACAGCTGGTATGACGTGTCGATCGGCCCGAACATGGAGCTGTTCAACCACGCCAGCACGGTCAACTCCGACCGCGAGGCCAGCGCCAACCAGTACGTGGTCATCGGCCCGAACCCGCACTGCCGGTTCAAGTACAGCGAGCACTACAAGGTCGGCGACCGCGACATGGGCGACGCGCGCTTCCCGGTGGACGACCAGATCTGGGCGTTCTTCGATCGCTGGCTGAAGGACAGGCCGGCCGCGTTCGCGGCCGACACGCCGCACGTGCGCTACTACACCATGGGCGCGAACCGCTGGCAGTCCGACAGCCAGTGGCCGCCGAAGGCGGCGCAACCGGTGCGCATGTACCTGCGTTCGGATGGCCACGCCAACTCGATGTACGGCGACGGCGTGCTGTCGTTCGAAGCGCCGGCCAACGACGAACCCGGGGACAGCTACCGCTACGACCCTGCCAACCCGGTGCAGACCATCGGTGGCGGTGACTGCTGCAACGGCGGGCTGGTGACCGCCGGTGCGTTCGACCAGCGCCAGATCGAATCGCGCCACGACGTGCTGGTCTACACCAGCGAACCGCTGGAGGAGGCGATGGAGGTCAGCGGCTTCGTCGATGCGGTGCTGAAGGTGTCCTCCAGCGCGCGCGACACCGACTTTGCGGTCAAGCTCGTCGACGTGGCGCCGGACGGCACCGCGTGGATCATCGGCGACACCATGCAGCGCGCCCGCTACCGCGACAGCTACACCCAGCCCGAGCTGATGCAGCCGGGGCAGGTGTACACGCTCAAGCCCACGCCGATCACGACCTCGATCCGCTTCGACAAGGGCCACCGCATCCGCGTCGAGGTGACCAGTTCGAACTTCCCCAAGTTCGCCCGCAATCTCAACACCGGCGGCCCCAACGAAACCGAAAGCGAGGCGGTGGTGGCGGACAACGCCGTGCACCATTCCGCCGACGCGGCCAGCTACATCGAGCTGCCGGTGGTGAAGCGCTGAGGGTGCCTGCCCGCGCGCGGCGACGCCCGGTCGCCGCGCGCCGCGGTTCTTGGCATCATGCCGTGCATCGCGAATACCGGGACATGGCATGACCACCACGCTGTACGGCCTGAAGAACTGCGACACCTGCCGCAAGGCGCGCAAGTGGCTCGACCGCTTCGACATCGAACACCAGTTCGTCGACTACCGCGACGACAAGCCCTCGCCGGACACGCTGGTTGAGTGGGCGCGGCAGGCAGGCGGTTTCGCGTCGCTGGTCAACAAGTCCTCGACCACCTGGCGGCAGCTGCCGGACAACCGCAAGGCCGCCGCTTCGGATCCGGAGTGGAAGCTGCTGCTGCGCGAATACCCGCAGCTGATCCGCCGCCCGGTGGTGGTGACCGGCGACGGCGTGATGACGCAGGGCTTCAGCGACAACGGCTTCAAGAAGCGTTTCGGTATTTCGTAGGACGGGCCCCGGCTGCCCTGCGGCTACGATAGGCGCATGAGCGACGTCCTTGACCTGGCCTGCGAACTGATCGCGCGGCACTCCGTCACCCCCGACGATGCAGGCTGCCAGCCGTTTCTGGCCGCGCGCCTGCGCCGCGCCGGCTTCGCCTGCGAGCAGCTGCGCTTCGGCGACGTCGACAACCTCTGGGCGACGCACGGCCAGGGCGGGCCGGTGCTGGTGCTGCTCGGGCATACCGACGTGGTGCCGCCTGGGCCGCGCGAGGCGTGGGCGAGTGATCCCTTCGCGCCGGAAGTGCGCGAGGGCGTGCTGTATGGACGCGGTGCCGCCGACATGAAAGGAAGCGTGGCCGCGTTCGTGGTCGCGCTGGAGCGCTTCGTCGCCGCGCACCCCGGCCACGCCGGCACCGTGGCGCTGCTGCTGACCTCGGACGAGGAGGGCGACGCCATCGACGGCGTGCGGCACGTGGCGAAGGTGTTTGCCGAACGCGGCCAGCGCATCGACTGGTGCATCACCGGCGAACCATCGTCGACGCGCGTGCTCGGTGACCTGCTGCGCGTTGGCCGCCGCGGTTCGCTGACGGGCACGCTGGTCGTGCGCGGCGTGCAGGGCCACGTCGCCTACCCGGACCAGGCGCGCAATCCGCTGCACGGGGCGCTACCGGCGCTGGCCGAACTTGCGGCGCGACGCTGGGACGACGGCTACGAAAGCTTCCCGCCGACCAGCCTGCAGATGAGCAATATCCACGCGGGTACCGGCGCCAGCAACGTCATCCCGGGCGAACTGCGGGTGCTGTTCAACCTGCGCTACAACCCGCACTGGACGGCCGGGAAGCTGGAGGCGGAGATCGCCTCGATGCTCGAGCGCCATGGCCTCGATTTCGGACTGTCCTGGCACCGCAGCGGCGAGCCGTTCTTCACCCCCGAAGGCCCGCTGCGCGTCGCGGCGCGCGAAGTGCTGGCGGCGTTCGCGGGCGGGCTGCCGGAAGAGAGTACCGGCGGCGGCACCTCGGACGCGCGTTTCATCGCGCCGCTGGGCGCGCAGTGCATCGAGGTCGGGCCGGTGAATGCCAGCATCCACAAGGTCGACGAACACGTGCGCGTGGCGGACCTGGAAGCCTTGCCGGAACTTTACCTGGCGCTGATCGGGCGCCTGTTGCCGGGTTGACCGATCCGCAATGCGGCG
Organism: Luteimonas lutimaris; assembly: GCF_039537065.1. NCBI lineage: Bacteria > Pseudomonadati > Pseudomonadota > Gammaproteobacteria > Lysobacterales > Lysobacteraceae > Luteimonas > Luteimonas lutimaris. The sequence goes on from NZ_BAAAZU010000006.1 coordinate 239,229, forward strand.
ACGGCCCCCGGCATCGGGTGACCGTCGCTTCAAGTTTGGGGGCGACGGGTGAAGTTGGCGGTGATTCCGGGTCGCGCCTGCGCGTGCGTTCGGATACCGGTGGACCGGGCCGGGATGTCGCGGGGCGGCTTGACCGCGCCCGCGCCGGTCGCTAGCTTCGACGCATGTCCTGCCGTCCCGCCGCCCGCAACGCCCGCAACGCCCGCAACGCCCGCAACGCCCGCAACCGCAACAATCGCGGTTCGAATAATCGCGTGCGCAATCCGCGGGCGGGCAACGGGGCAGGCCACTAGCAACAGATCCAGCCAGGAATCCCGAAACCCGCGCCCGGCGCGGGTTTTTCGTTCTCGCGCAGGGCGCTCCCACCGCCGGCACGGCCGGCCACAAGGAGTCGTCCCATGTGTTCCATCCTCGGTGCATTCGACCTGCGGCCCGGCGCCGACCTGCGTCCGCTGCGTCCGTTCGCCGTGTCCCTGTCCGCGCTGCAGCGCCATCGCGGCCCGGACTGGAGCGGGGTGCACGCCAGCCCGCACGCGCTGCTGGTGCACGAGCGCCTGGCGATCGTCGATCCTGCCGGCGGTGCGCAGCCGATCCGTTCGGCGGACGGCGGCCTGGTGCTGGCGGTCAATGGCGAGCTCTACAACCACCGCGAACTCGAACAGGAGCTGCACGGCGGCTACGCCTTCCAGAGCGGCTCGGACTGCGAGGTGGTCAACGCGCTGTACGCCCGGGACCCCGATCCCGGTGCGTGGCTGGACCGGCTCAACGGCATCTTTGCCTTCGCGCTGTGGGACGAAGCGCGCGGGCGTGCGGTGATCGCACGCGACCCGATCGGCGTGTGCCCGCTGTACTGGGGCCACGACGGCGACGGTCGCCTGTGGGTGGCGTCGGAGATGAAGGCGCTGGCGCGGCTGTGCGAGGACATCGCGCAGTTCCCGCCCGGCCACTGGTATGACAGCGATACCGCGCAATTGCGCCGCTACTACCGGCGGCCCTGGCGCGAACACGACGCGACGCTCGGCGCCGAAGTGTCGCCGCGGGAACTGCGCGAAGCGTTCGAGCGCGCCGTGCATCGGCAGATGATGAGCGACGTGCCCTACGGCGTGCTGCTGTCGGGCGGACTCGACTCGTCGCTGGTCGCCGCCTGCGCCGCGCGGTTCGCGCGCCGGCGGGTCGAGGACGACGACGGTTCGGAAGCCTGGTGGCCGCGCCTGCATTCGTTCGCGATCGGGCTGGAAGGCTCGCCCGACCTGGCGGCCGCGCAGGTGGCAGCCGACGCGCTCGGCACCGTGCACCACGGCTTCACCTATACGGTGGAGGAGGGCATCGACGCGCTGCCGGATGTGATCAGCCACATCGAAAGCTTCGACGTCACCACCGTGCGCGCGTCGACGCCGATGTTCCTGCTGGCGCGGCGGATCCGGGCGATGGGGGTGAAGATGGTGCTGTCGGGCGAGGGCAGCGACGAAATCTTCGGCGGCTACCTGTATTTCCACAGGGCGCCCGACGCGCGCGCCTTCCACGAGGAAACCGTGCGCAAGCTCGACGCGCTGCACCAGTACGACTGCCTGCGTGCCAACAAGTCGATGATGGCCTGGGGCGTGGAGGCGCGGGTGCCGTTTCTGGACGTTGAATTCCTCGACGTTGCAATGCGCATGGACGCGCGCCACAAGATGGTGGGCATGCGCGCCGACGGCACGCGCCGGATCGAGAAGGCGGTGCTGCGCGAGGCGTTCGAGGGCGTCCTGCCCGATGCGATCCTGTGGCGGCAGAAGGAACAGTTCAGCGACGGCGTCGGCTACGGCTGGATCGACGGGCTGAAGGCGCATGCGCAGCGCATCGTCGGCGATGGCGAACTGGCAGCGGCGGCAGGGCGCTTCCCGGTCAACCCGCCGCAGACGAAGGAGGCGTACTGGTATCGCAGCCTGTTCGAGGACGCCTTCCCGGGGGAAGCGTGTGCGCGCACGGTGCCGGGCGGCAAGTCGATCGCGTGTTCGTCACCGGCGGCGATCGAATGGGATGCCGCGTTCGCGGCGGCGGTCGATCCCTCGGGACGTGCCGTGGCCGGCGTGCATGACGCCGCGCTGGGCTAGCGCAAGCCACTCCCGCGCGCGTGCCTACCTCGGCCGCAGCGTCAGCGTGTGCTCGGATTCGCCGGGCAGGAACGGCGTCGGCCGGCCGTGCACCCAGTCCTCGTGGCCGGCGCCCCAGAACGGCGACAGCGGATGGCCGCTCTGGCCGCCGGGCATGTGGAGGATGCCGTCGGCCTCATGCCCGGGCGACACGACCATGCGCTCGGACGCGCCGAAGTCCGGCGCGGTCACGCGCGGCATATTGCCGTCGCCGTCCAGCGGGTCCGGCGGCATGCACAGCAGGCGTTCGCCGACCAGCGGAATCGCGGCCGCGAGCGGATGGCAGATGTGCGCGGTGTTGCGCTCGCCCCAGGTGCGCGCGGCGAGCGGGCCGGCGGCAGACAGATCGCCCTGCACCTGCGCGGCGGCATCCTCCAGCAGGGCATCCCAGCTGTCGAACCGGCGCGGCAGCAGGTGTGCCGGGCGCTGCTGCAGCAGCGGCCACGCGACGCCTTCGAACTGGGCCAGCTGCGGCATCGTGAACGCCTCGCCCAGCCCCGCGCGCGCAGGTGCCGCCAGGCCGTCCTGCAGGCGCGCGATCACCGCCAGCCGCCAGCCGCGCACGAGGCGATAGCCGACCGAGTCGGCGCTCGCGCGTTCCGGCCGCTCCTTCGCGGCGTCGGCCAGTGCCGACAGGGCGGGCGAGTGCGTGCGCCCGGCCTCGTCGCGCAGCAACTGCCACCAGCGCTGCAGGAACAGCGCGCGGTCGTCGAGCTGGATCGCGAGCAGGTCGCGCTCGTCGAACCGGTCGCGCGCTTGCAGTGCGTCGCGGATCTGCGCCGCGCGCGCACCCAGCGCGTAGCCGCCGTCGCCGATGCGGGCGAGGTCGCCATCGCCGACGACGCGGGCGTTGGCCGTCCACAGCCGGTGATCCACGGGATCGATGTCCTGCGGCGAGGCGGCGGTTGAGATCGTCCAGGGGCGGCATTCGCCCGCGGCGTCCTGTTCGCCGTGCGCACCGGTGCCGGTATCGCCTTCGACCAGCCGTTGCGTCGAGCAGCTGCCGGTGCGTTGCGGCAGCGGACCGAGCAGGCGCCAGGCGATGCGGCCCTGGCTGTCGGCGAGCAGCAGGTTCTGGGTCGGGAGCGCGGCGTGGTCGGCGGCGCGCAGCGCGGTCGCCAGGTTGCCGGCGCGCGCGAACTCGGCCAGGCCGAGGTTCAGGCCGCCGGGCAGGTGGGCCGTCCAGCGCAGCGCCAGGGCGCTACCGTCGGGTTCGCGTTCGAGGATCGGTCCCCAGGTGGTGTCCTCGACGACCAGCGTCGCCGCGCCGGCGCCGGCCACCTCGATCGTCTCGCGGTGCCGGGTCACCGGCGCGCACGCGGGCGCGTCCCGGCCATCCGCGCAGGGATGCACGCGTTTCCAGTCGGTGGTGTCGACGTAGCTGTTGGTGAACGCCCAGGCGACGTGGCCGTTGCTGCCGACGATCATCGCCGGCAGGCCCGGCAGGGTGAGGCCCTGCACGTCGATCTTGCCCCCGGGCGCGCGCAGGTCCGGATAGCGCAAACGCGCGCGGAACCAGATCCCCGGCGCGCGCAGGCCCAGGTGCATGTCATCGGCGACGATCGCGCGGCCGTCGCGGGTCAGCGTGCCGTCAACCGCGAAGTTGTTGCTCCCCCTGTAGAGATCGGCCGCCGCAGGTGGCTCGCCAACGCCTCTGTCCCGCACCGCGGGAGAAAGGGGGGCCATCCGCGAAGCAGCGGGTGGAGTGAGGGAAGCCGCCCGTGCGGACGACGCCGGGGACTCCGCCGCACCTTCATCCGGCGCCGGCAAACTGCGCAGGTCCACCTCGTCCGCGCCGGGCAGCACCGCCTCGCCGATGGCATCGCCAGACAGCGGCGCATCCCAGCGCGTGCCGCCGTGCGCCAGCAGCGCGTACAGCGCCGGCGGCAGGTGCTGGCGCAGCTTCCAGAGCCCAAGTTCGCGCTCGCCCCCTTCGTCCTGCAGGTCGAAGTACATCGCGTAGCCTGCCAGCGCGGAATCCTCGACGCGCCACGGGCGCGGCGACTGGCGCAGCAGCAAATAGGGCCAGGGACGCGCCTTCAGCGCGGCCAGCCCGGCATTGACGCCTTCGGTGTAGGCCTGCAGCGCCGCCATGCGGTCACCGCTGATCGTGGAGAGCTGCGCAACGGTGCGGGCGCGCATGCGGTGGACGCGGCGGGCCTTGTCGTACTCCAGCGCCACCGGGCCGAACAGCGCGGCCAGCTCGCCGGCCGCCGAACGCCGCATCAGGTCCATCCCGAAGAAACGCTCCTGCGCGTGCACGTAGCCCAGTGCACGCATCGCGTCGGCCTCGTTGTTGGCATCGATGGTGACCACGCCGAGCCGGTCGCGCTGCACCGTCACCGCCGCGGACAGGCCGGTCAGCGCGGACTGTCCGTCCAGTTTCGGCAGGCTGCCGCGCAGCAGCATCCAGGCCGCGAACAGGCAGATGGCGACCAGCGCGACGAGCAGCAGTGCGATGCGTTTGAGCCAGCGGAGCATGCGTGTCTTCCCCTGTGGAGCGATGCCGCGGCCAAGGCCGGCCGCGGGCTTCCGGCCCCATTGTAGGAGCGGCTTCAGCCGCGAGCTTTTCACCGACCCGGCCAGCGGACAAAAACTTGCGGCTGAAGCCGCTCCTCCTGCGGGCGCAAAACAGGAAGTCAGCAGGTCTTGGCCAGCCGCCAGACGGTGGTATGCAGCGCGGTGACACCCTCGTCGATGAAGCGCGGCTGCGAGGCGAGGATGTCGCGGCGCTCGACCTGCTCGATCGCCCAGTCGCGCGCGTACAGGCGCCGGACCTCGTCGGCATCGATCGCGAACGGCGGGCCGGCCTTTTCGCCTTCCGGGTATTCGAGCGTGATCAGCAGTTCGCGGCAGCCGGCCGGCAGGCGCGCGTGCAGTTCGCCGACGTAGCGGTCGCGCATCGGCCGCGGCAGGGCGATCAGCGCGGCGCGGTCGTACACGGCCGCGCAACCGGCGAGCGTCGCCGCGTCCAGCGCGAAGGCGTCGCCGCGGATGATCTCGATCGCGCCGGCGCTGAAGTGCGTGCCCAGCGGCGATTCGCGGGTGTCAGGCGACAGGCCGTTCTCTTCGAAGAACTGCGCGACCGCGATCGGCGACAGCTCGACGCCGAGGACGCGGAATCCCTGCGCGGCCAGCCACGCCATGTCCAGCGACTTGCCGCACAGCGGCACCAGCACCCGGCTGCCGGGCGCCAGGCCCAGCGAGGACCAGTGCTGTTCCAGCAGCGGCATCACCCGGTCGTTGTGGAAGCCGGTGCGGCCTTCCTCCCAGCGCTGCTGCCAGTAGCCGGCGTCCATCAGGCGTTCGCGCGGTGGTCAGGCATCGACATGCAGTCCATCCACCTTCTGCCACCCGCGCGGCAGCAGCCCGCCGCGGCTGGCGCGCGCGCCGAGGTATTGCTCCAGGTCCCTGAACGACAGCGACATCGTGCGCGCGCCGGACTTCACCGACAGCGTGCCGCCCGGCGGCACCACCGCGATCGCCACCACGCGCTCGGTGCCGCGCTTGGCCTTGGGGATTTCGATGATCTTGTTGCCCTTGCCCTTGTCGAGTTCCGGCAGCTCGGAGACCGGGAAGGCCAGCAGGTGGCCTGCGCTGGTCACGGCGACGATGCGGTCGGCCTCGACGCTGGCAACGGCGGCCGGCTGCAGCACCCGCGCACCGCCGTCCTTGCCCAGGGACAGCAGCGACTTGCCGGCCTTCTGCCGCCCGGTAAGGTTCTCGAAGCGGGTGACGAAGCCGTAGCCCTGCGACGAGGCGACGACGAAACGGTCGTCGTCGGCGCCCGTGGCCAGCGCCTGGAACGACGCCCCGGCCGCGGGCGAGAAACGCCCGGTCAGCGGCTCGCCATTGCCGCGCGCCGAGGGCAGCGAATGCGCCAGCGTCGAATAGCTGCGGCCGGCCGAATCGAGGAACGCCACCTGCTGCGTGCTGCGCCCGCGTATCGCGCCCAGCAGGCCGTCGCCCTCGCGATAGGACAGTCCTGCCGCGTCGACGTCATGGCCCTTGGCCGCGCGCACCCAGCCCTTCTGGCTGAGCACGATGGTCATCGGCTCGCTGGCGACCAGGTCGGTCTCGGCGAGCGCGTGCGCGGCCTCGCGTGCGACCAGCGGCGAGCGGCGGGCGTCGCCGAATTTCTTCGCGTCGGCCAGCAGTTCCTCCCTGATCAGTTTCTTCAGCTTCGCCTTCGAGCCGAGCGTGGCGATCAGGCGGTCGCGTTCGCTGTCGAGCTCGTCCTGCTCGCCGCGGATCTTCATCTCCTCCAGCCGCGCCAGCTGCCTGAGCCTGGTCTCCAGGATGTACTCGGCCTGGTCGTCGGACAGCTCGAAGCGCGCGATCAGCGCCGGCTTCGGCTCGTCCTCGGTGCGGATGATGCGGATCACTTCGTCGAGGTTGAGGAAGGCGACCAGCAGGCCTTCGAGCAGGTGCAGGCGGCGCTCGACCTTCTCCAGCCGGTGCTGCAGGCGCCGGGTGACGGTGTCGGCGCGGAATGCCAGCCATTCGGACAGGATCGCCTTGAGGTGCTTGACCTGCGGCCGCCCGTCCAGGCCGATGATGTTGAGGTTGACCCGGTAGCTCTTCTCCAGGTCGGTGGTCGCGAACAGGTGGCCCATCAGCTGTCCGGCGTCGACCCGGTTGCTGCGCGGGATCAGCACCACGCGCACGGCGTTGGCGTGGTCGGACTCGTCGCGGATGTCCTCCAGCCACGGCAGCTTCTTGGCGCGCATCTGCGCGGCGATCTGCTCGATCACCTTCGACGGCGACACCTGGTAGGGCAGCGCGGTGATGACGATGTTGGCGCCTTCCTTCTCGAAGGTGGCGCGGGCGCGGATGCTGCCGTTGCCGGTCTCGTACATCGCCAGCAGGTCGGCGGCGGGGGTGATGACCTCGGCGGTGGTGGGGTAGTCGGGGCCGCGCACGTGCTCGCACAGGTCGCGCACGCTGGCATCGGGATCGTCGAGCAGGCGCACGCAGGCGCTGACCACCTCGCCCAGGTTGTGCGGCGGGATGTCGGTGGCCATGCCCACGGCGATGCCGGTGGTGCCGTTGAGCAGCAGGTGCGGCAGACGCGCCGGCATCCAGGTGGGCTCCTGCAGGGTGCCGTCGAAGTTGGGCGCCCAGTCCACCGTGCCCTGGCCGAGTTCGCCCAGCAGCACCTCGGCGATGGGCGTGAGCCTGGACTCGGTGTAGCGCATCGCCGCGAACGACTTGGGGTCGTCCTGCGAGCCGAAGTTGCCCTGGCCGTCGATCAGCGGATATCGGTACGAGAACGGCTGCGCCATCAGCACCATCGCCTCGTAGCAGGCGCTGTCGCCGTGCGGGTGGAACTTGCCGATCACGTCGCCGACGGTGCGTGCGGACTTCTTCGGCTTGGCGGTGGCGCCGAGTCCCAGCTCGCTCATCGAATAGATGATCCGCCGCTGCACCGGCTTGAGCCCGTCGCCGATGAAGGGCAGGGCGCGGTCGAGCACCACGTACATCGAGTAGTCGAGATAGGCGCGCTCGGCGTACTCGCGCAGCGGGATCTGCTCGAAACCGTGGAAGGCCGGGCGGACGTCTGGATCGGTCATTCGGGGGAAGCCTGGAGCGGAAGCGATCGTACGATTCTACCGGCCGCCAAAGCAGGCAGGCAGAAAAAACCCCCGCGGAAGCGGGGGTTCACGGTTCTCGCCGCGTTTGTCTCAGCGATGCAGCTCGCCGGCCGCCTCCGGCTGGTACTTGATCGACAGCACGCGCAGGTTGAGCGTGCGGTTGCCCGGCATCGGCCAGTCGATGCTCTGGCCCACGCGCAGGCCGAGCAGGGCGCTGCCGACCGGGGCCAGGATCGAGACGCGGCCCGGCTCGCCGGTGGCGTCGCGCGGGTAGACCAGGGTCAGTTCGCGCTCCTCGCCGCTGCTCTCGTCGACGAAGCGGGCGGTGGAATTCATGCTGATCACGTCGCCGGGCATCTGCGCCGGTTCCACGACATCGGCGCGCTCCATTTCCGCCTCCAGCGAGGCGGTGTCGATCCCGCGCTCGTTGGCGCCTTCGAGCAGGGCCTCGATGCGGTCGTAGTCCAGGCGCGACATGACGATCGAGGGGCGCGCGGTTTCGGGTGTTGCCATGGGTGGACTCCAAGCGGGAACGGGCGGCGCGCCGGGCGCGCCGTCCGCGGATCAGTTGCTGATGGTTCGAAGTTAGCCCCGAAGCCGGCGGGCGGCAAGCGGGCGCACATGCGAAAAACCCCCGCAAGCGGGGGTCTTCTACAACCTGGTGCCCGGGAGAGGACTCGAACCTCCACGGAGTTGCCCCCGCTAGCACCTGAAGCTAGTGCGTCTACCAATTCCGCCACCCGGGCGGGTGCAGGCCGCGTATGTTGCGGTGCGGGGCAGCACTTGTCAACGCCTGTCGACACCGGAAGTTCGCGGACCGGCGTGTAACATCCGCCAATGGCAAAAACTCCCAGCAAGCGCGGCAGCGGCCGCGGCAAGACCGGTGCCCGCGACGGCAAGCCGGCGACGAAACAGGGCGGCCGGAAGGGCGCGGGAGGAAGCAAGCTGCCGGGCTGGATGCCGGAACCGCCGCCGAAGCCCGCGCGCCAGCCCGACCGCGCCGCGCCGAAGTCCGGCGGCAAGCGCGGCGGCCTGCAGGACCCGCATGCCGCACGCGAGGCCAGCCGCTACGAGAACCCGATCGCCAGCCGCGAGGCCATCCTGCAGCTGCTGGTTGACGCCGACGGCCCGCAGTCCGCCGACGCCCTGGCCGAGCGCCTGCAGCTGACCGAGCCGGACCGCTTCGACGCGCTGGCCAAGCGCCTGGCGGCGATGGTCCGCGACGGCCAGTTGCTGCAGAACCGTCGCGGCGGCTACGTGCCGGCCGAGCGGCTCGACCTCATCCCGGGCACGGTGATCGCCAACCCCAACGGCTTCGGCTTCCTGCGCCCGGATTCGGGCGTCGGCGACGACCTGTTCCTGCCGCCGGCCGAGATGCGCAAGGTGCTGCACGGCGACCGCGTGCTGGCATCGGTCACCGGCATGGACCGCCGCGGCCGCGAAGGCGCGATCGTCGAGGTGCTGGAGCGGCGCCTGAACCGGCTGATCGGCCGCTTCGAGGTGGAGTCCGGGATCAGCTTCGTGGTGCCTGACGACGCGCGCGTGCAGCGCAACGTGCAGGTGCCGTCCGACGCGCGGCTGGACGCGAAATCCGGCCAGCTGGTGGTGTGCGAGATCATCCAGCCGCCGACCGCGCACCGCCCGCCGATCGGCCGCATCCTCGCGGTGCTGGGCGACAAGCTCACCGCTTCGCTGGCGGTGGAGGCCGCGATCCACGGCCACGAGATCCCGCACGAGTTCCCGCCCGAGGTGCTGGCGCAGGCCGCGGCGGTGCCGGTCGAGGTCGACGCCGCCACCGCAGGCAAGCGCCTGGACCTGCGTGGCCTGCCGCTGGTGACCATCGACGGCGAGGACGCGAAGGACTTCGACGATGCGGTGTACTGCGAACCCAACCGCAGCGGCTTCCGGCTGGTGGTGGCGATCGCCGACGTCTCGCACTACGTGCGCCCCGGCACGCCGCTGGACGACGAGGCGCAGACGCGGGCCACGTCGGTGTATTTCCCCGGCTTCGTGGTGCCGATGCTGCCGGAGACCTTGTCCAACGGCATCTGCTCGCTGAAGCCGCAGGTCGACCGGCTGTGCTTCGTCTGCGACATGCAGGTCAGCCGCGCCGGGCGCGTGACGAGCTCGGAGTTCCACGAGGCGGTGATGAACTCGCACAAGCGCCTGACCTACACCCAGGTCTGGAACGCCGTGGGCGAGGGCGTGCCGGCGGAAGACCGCGACCAGGCGCGTGCCTTCATCGGTGACCAGCTGCCGCAGATCGAAAACCTGCACCGGCTGTACCAGGTGCTCGACAAGGCGCGGCGCCAGCGCGGCGCGATCGACTTCGAGACCTCGGAAGTGCGTTTCGTGCTCGGCCCGCAGGGCGAGGTGACCCAGGCCGGCATGATCCAGCGCAACGACGCGCACAAGCTGATCGAGGAGTGCATGATCGCGGCCAACGTCGAGGCCGCGAAGTTCCTGCTCGACGCCGGCGTGCCGGCGCCGTATCGCGACCACGACAAGCCGCCGGAGGCGAAGTACACGGACCTGCTGGAATTCCTCAAGGAATTCCAGCTGCGCATGCCGGCTTGGGCGAAGGTGCGGCCGATGGACTTCCGCAACCTGCTCGAAACCGTGCGCGGGCGGCCCGACGCCGCGCTGCTCGAATCGGTGGTGCTGCGCAGCCAGAGCCTGGCCGTCTACGCGCCGGAGAACATCGGCCACTTCGGCCTGGCGCTGGAGGCATACGCGCACTTCACCTCGCCGATCCGCCGCTACCCGGACCTGCTGGTGCACCGTGCGATCAAGCACGCGCTGTCCGGCGGCAAGCCGGAGAGCTACCGCTATTCGCACAGCGACATGGCGGCACTGTCGCTGCAGTGCTCGGAACGCTCGCGCCGCGCCGACGAGGCCCAGCGCGAGGTGGACGACCGCTACCGTGCGGCATGGATGGAAGAGCACGTCGGCAGCGAGTTCGACGGCGTGATCAGCGGCGTGACCAGCTTTGGCCTGTTCATCGAGCTCGACGAGTCCAAGGTCAACGGCCTGGTGCACGTGACCCAGCTGCCGAACGACTACTACCACTTCGACCCGATCCGCAAGACGCTTACCGGCGAACGCACCGGCCGCCAGTACCGCCTCGGCGACCGCGCGCGCATCGTGGTGCTCAAGGCCAGCCTGGAGGAGCGCAAGATCGACTTCCGCCTGGTCCGAGAGGAGGGCGATGGCGGTGGTGCGAAACCCCTGCCACCGCGCGGGCAGCCGGCCAAAAGGGCCAAGAAAAAGTACTGATCCCATGTTTCCCTTGTAGGAGCGGCTTCAGCCGCGAGCTCTTGCTCCATTCCCGTGCAGGCGAAAAGCTCGCGGCTGAAGCCGCTCCTGCGGGGCGTGCCACCCATCCCCAACTCCCAATCCCAATCCGCCCATGAGCAAGGAAAACCAGTGGATCGCCGGCATCAACGCCGTGGCCGCGGCCGTCGAGCATGACGCCGGCAACGTGCGCGAGGTGCTGCTCGAAGCCGGCGCGAAGAATCCGCGCATCGCCGAAATCGAGACCAGCGCGCGGCGCAAGGACATCGACGTGCGCCGGGTGGCGCAGAACGCACTCGATGGCGTCGCCGGCGGCCTGCGCCACCAGGGTGCGGTGGCGCGCTACGCGGCCGCCAGGACCTGGGGTGAGGACGCGTTGCCCGGACTGGTCGAAGCGGCTGGGGGCAAGGCGCTGCTGCTGGTGCTCGACGGCGTGCAGGACCCGCACAACCTCGGCGCCTGCCTGCGCAGCGCGGCGGCGGCCGGCGTGACCGCGGTGGTGATCCCGAAGGACAAGGCGGTGCAGGTCAACGCCACCGTGCGCAAGACGTCCGCGGGTGCGGCCGACAGCGTGCCGGTCGTGCGCGTGACCAACCTGTCGCGCACGCTGCGCGAGGTGCAGAAGCTGGGCGTGTGGATCTACGGCCTGGCCGGCGACGCAGGCGCGTCGCTGTACGCGCTCGACCTGCGCGGCAATGTCGCGCTGGTGCTCGGTGGCGAGGCCGACGGCCTGCGCCGGCTGACGCGTGAGCAGTGCGACCAGCTGGTGACCATCCCGATGCCCGGCATGGACGCGCAGGGCGTGGAAAGCCTCAACGTGTCGGTAGCGGCCGGCGTGACGCTGTTCGAGGCGGTGCGGCAGCGGTTGGGGTGAGTTCTTCTTGCAGGAGCGGCTTCAGCCGCGAGCTTTTTCCCGCCCGTCCGTAAATTATCCGTCCGTGAATCAAAGGCTCGCGGCTGAAGCCGCTCCTACAGGTCTGCGGGGGGCGCGGGGTTTGCGGCGGGCGCGTCGCCGTCGCCCATCGCCCGCGGCCAGGCATTGGCGATCCTGCAGAACACCTGCGCGGTGCGTTCGGCGTCGTAGACGGCCGAGTGCGCCTCCTCTGTGTTCCATTCCAGCCCGGCCGCCTTCACCGCGCGCGCGAGCACGGTCTGGCCGTAGGCCACGCCGGCCAGCGTCACCGTGTCGAACACGCTGAACGGGTGGAACGGGTTGCGCTTGTGCGCCACGCGCGCGACGGCGGCGTTGAGGAAATTGAGGTCGAAGTGCGCGTTGTGCCCCACCAGGATCGCGCGCTGGCATTCGTGCCGCTTGACCGCCGCGCGCACCGCGGCGAACACATGGTCGAGCGCCTCGCGCTCGGGCTTGGCCATGCGGAACGGGTGGTCGAGGACGATGCCGGTGACTTCCAGCGACTTCGGGTCGATGTCGGTGCCTGGCGCCGGCACCACGTGCGCGCAGGCGACTTCGCCGGGCACGAGTTCGCCTGCGGCGTCGAGTTCGATCGGGATCGCCGCGATCTCCAGCAGCGCGTGGCGGTTCCAGTCGAAGCCGCCGGTTTCCACGTCCACCACCACCGGCAGGTAGCCGCGGAAGCGTTCGGACATCTTGCGGAAGGCGGGGGTGGAAGCGTCGGTTTGCGTCATCGCGCCAGACTAGCAGACGGGTCTTCCCCGGCCCTGCGGATACCGAGGATCGTGCCCTCCCTGCGCAGCCGCGCCAGCATCGCCGCGCCATCATGGACGAACGCGTCGAGGTCGGTGGCCTGCGCTTCCCCGGCAAGGGCGAGCAGTTGCGCGCGGCCCGGCAGGTCGGGCGCCTCGTCCAGCCGTTGCAGCAGGCGGAAGGTCAGCGGACTCAGCCCGTGGAAGCTGACCCGGCCGTCCGCCTCGCGCCGCAGCAGCAGCAGCGTCGGTTCGGCCGGCGGCTGCGTGGGCAGGTAATCGGGACCGATGCGGTGCACCGGCCACGCATAGGCCAGCGGCCAGGCCAGCGGCGAGGGCAGCGGACATCCGGTGAGCAGGTCGCCGTCCGGGTCGTGCGCCACGTCGTCGCGCGTGGCCTGGCTGGTCTGCAGCGCCAGCTCCATCCATTCGTAGTGCGCCAGTTCGCGCAGCCACGGCATCGCGGGGTCTTCCCCGCGTGCTTCGAGATAGCGCAGGAACTCGCGCGGCAGTTCGGTGAACAGTGGCGTGCGGCTGCCGTGGTCGCGGTAGAACGCGTGCACCAGCGCCCGCCAGTGCCCGTCGCCATGGATGCGCCGCAGCACCGGGAAGTTGCCGCCCAGCAGGCTGGCGACGTTGTTGAAGAACAGGGCGCGGTAGACGTCCAGCCGCCGCTGCTCGACGCCGGGCGGCGGCGCGGTGCCGGATGGGTTGCGGATCCAGCCGGCGAGTGCGTCGAGCTGCGCGCGCAGGCCGTCCCCGGTGGGCGCCTCAGGCGACATGGCGGGAGGCGTCTCCGGCGTCGGCCAGGTGCCGGCGCACGGTGTCCAGTTCGTCGACCAGCTCGGCGAACGGCGGGAAGTTGAAGTCGCGCTCGAGCAGGGTCGGCCGCCGGCCGTGCACGCGGTAGGCCTCGGCCAGCAGCGCCCAGACCGGGTCGGACACAGCGGCACCGTGGGTGTCGATCTTCAGGTCCAACGCCTCGTCGCGGTGGCCGGCGACGTGGATGTAGCGTACGCGCGACGAGGGCAGGGCGCGCAGGAACGTGCCGGCGTCGTAGCCGTGGTTGGTCGCGTTGACGACGATGTTGTTGACGTCCAGTAGCAGGTCGCAGTCGGCTTCGGCCAGTACCGCGTTGACGAAGTCGATCTCGGGCATGGCCTGGAACGGCGCCGCGTAATAGGAAATGTTCTCCACCGCGATGCGCCGCCCGAGCACGTCCTGCACGCAGCGGATGCGCGCGGCGACGTGCGCGACGGCCTCTTCGGTGAACGGCAGCGGCAGCAGGTCGTAGAGCTGGCCGAGGCTGTCGCCGCAGGCGCTGAGGTGCTCGCTGTAGATCGCCGCGTCGTGCGCGTCGAGGAACTCACGCAGCCGGCGCAGGAAGGTTTCGTCGAGTTCGGCCGGTCCGCCGAGCGAGAGCGACAGCCCGTGGCAGACCAGCGGCTGGCGCGCGGCGAGCACGGCGAACGCGTCGCCCGGCCCGCCGCCCACGCCGATCCAGTTTTCCGGTGCGGCCTCGAGGAAGTCGAACGCGCCGGTCGGCGCGGCCTGCAGCGATTCCATCAGGGAACGCCGCAGGCCGAGGCCGACGCTGTCTTCCTTCAGGGGCACGGCCGGGCGGGTGTCAGCGCGTGGCCGGCATCACATGCCGCCGCACTTGCCCTCGCCGCACTTGCCTTCCATGCCGGACTTGCCGGCGGGCTTGGCATCATCGGCCTTCTTGTCCGAACCGCAGCGGCCTTCGCTGTGCGCCTTGCTCTCGTCGGCGTCCAGGAAGCCGTCCTTGTTGGTGTCGATCTCGTCGAACACCGCGCCCTGGCCGGCGTGCATGGCCTCGAACTCGGCGCGCGAGACCTTGCCGTCCTTGTCCGAATCCATTGCCGCGACCCCGCAGCTGCCTTCCTTCTTCTTGTCGGCGTGCGCGTCGGCCGCGGCCGTGCCGGCCTCCTGCGCGCCGAGCAGGTAGCCCTGCGCAAGCGGGGTGGAAGCGAATGCGGAACCGGACAGCGCCAGGCCTCCGGCAAGGGTGGCGCCGATCGCGAGGGCGACGGGTTTCCTGTTCTGGGACATGGCTCTCTCCTCGGGTAGGGCGGTGGCCCGGATGTGGAGGACCGATGTTACCCCGTTGCCCGGCACCGGGAATTGTCCGCGGCGGGCATCTTCCGCCCCCGTTCACGCCCGCGTTGCGGATGATCGTCAGCTGGCGGTATTGGTCTCGTCGCGCTTCTCGCGCGGCGGCAGGTTGTCGTCGCCGTGCACCAGGAACCAGATGTTCTCGGCGATGTTGGTGGCGTGGTCGCCGATGCGTTCGAGGTTCTTGGCCATGAACAGCAGGTGCGTACAGGGCGTGATCGCGCGCGCGTCCTCCATCATGTAGGTCAGCAGTTCGCGGAACAGGCCGGTGTACTCGGCGTCGAGTTCCGCGTCGCGCGCGCGGACCTGCTGCGCGGCCTCGGCGTCGCTGTCGCGGTAGGCGGCCAGCACCGCGCGCACCTGGGCCACGGCGAGCATGCCCAGCGCATGCAGACCGCGCGTGTGCGGCAGCGGCGGCGAGGTGTTGAGCGCGATCGAGCGCTTGGCGGCGTTGGCCGCATAGTCGCCGATGCGTTCGATGTCCGAGGCGATGCGCAGCGTGGCCAGGATCTCGCGCAGGTCGCGCGCCAGCGGCCCGCGCAGGGCCAGGGTCATGGCGTCGTGGCTGATCTCGCGCTCGAGGGTGTCGATCGCCTCGTCGTTGGCGACGATGCGCTCGGCGGCCTTGTCGTCGCGGCGGGCGACCACGTCCAGCGCGGCCTCCAGCTGCGCGGCGGCCATCTCGCCCATGCGCAGGATCTCGCCGATGATGCGGTTGCGTTCGTCGTCGTGGCTTTTGACGATGTGGTTGTGGGGCTGCGTGGTCATGGCGGGGCTCGCGGTTGGGGCGGGGGTTGGAGACTCGGGACTCGGGACTCGGGGATGCGGGGATGCGGGGATGCGGGTTTTGCGATTCCCGGTTCCCGGCTCTCAGCCAAACCGCCCGGTGATGTAATCCTCCGTCTGCCGCTTCGAGGGATTCGAGAAGATCGTCTCCGTCGCGCCGTGCTCGACCAGGTCGCCCAGGTACATGAACGCGGTGAAGTCGGACACGCGTGCGGCCTGCTGCATGTTGTGGGTGACGATGGCGATGGTGTACTCGGTCTTCAGTTCCTCGACCAGCTGCTCGATGCGGCTGGTGGAAATCGGGTCCAGCGCCGAGGTCGGTTCGTCGAGCAGCAGCACGCCGGGCCTGAGCGCCACCGCGCGGGCGATGCAGAGGCGCTGCTGCTGGCCGCCCGACAGGCCGAGCGCGCTCTGGCCGAGCTTGTCCTTGACCTCGTCCCACAGTGCCGCCTGGCGCAGGGCCTGCTCGACGCGGACGTTCATTTCCGCCTTCGACAGCTTCTCGTGGTGGCGGATCGCGTAGGCGATGTTCTCGTAGATCGTCATCGGGAACGGCACCGGCTTCTGGAACACCATCCCGACCTTGCTGCGCAGCCGGTTCATCGGGTACTTCGGCGACAGGATGTCCTCGCCGTCGAGCAGCACCTGGCCACTGGCGGCCTGCCCGGGGTACAGCGCGTAGATGCGGTTGAAGATGCGCAGCAGCGTCGACTTGCCGCATCCCGACGGGCCGATCAGCGCCGTCACGCGCTTCTCCGGGATTTCCAGGTCGATGCCCTTGAGCGCGTGGAACTTGCCGTAGTGGAAGTCGAGGCCGCGCGCGGCCAGCTTGACCGGCGCCGCTTCCGCCGCCGCACGGGCGGTCGTCGCGACGGCGATCCGCGGTGACGCATCGACGGGAGCATGGATGTCGTTCATGGCGTTGTTCCGGGAGGAAGAAGTGAACATGGCGGTCCTCAGTCGTTGGCCACGCGCTTGCGCAGCAGCAGCGCGCGTGCGACGAGGCTGACCAGCAGCACGAATACGGTCAGCACCAGCGCACCGGCCCAGGCCAACTGCTGCCAGGTTTCGTAGGGGCTGCCGGCGTACTGGTACATGACCACCGGTACGCTGGCCATCGGCCGCATGACGTCGGCGTTCCAGTACTGGTTGCCGAAGGCGGTGAACAGCAGCGGCGCGGTTTCGCCGCTGATCCGCGCCAGCGCCAGCAGGATGCCGGTGACGATGCCTGCCGAAGCGCTGCGGTACAGCACCTGCACGATCACCTTCCACTGCGGCACACCCAGCGACAGCGCGGCCTCGCGCATCTGCACCGGCACCAGCCGCAGCATCTCGTCGGTGGTGCGCACCACCACCGGCAGCACGATGAAGGCCAGCGAGATCGCGCCGGCCAGCGCCGAGAAGTTGCCGCCGGTCTGCATCACGATCAGCGTGTAGACGAACAGCCCGAGCACGATCGACGGCGCCGACAGCAGGATGTCGTTGACGAAGCGCACCACCGTACCGGCCTTGCGCGCGTTGCCGTACTCGGCCAGCCAGGTGCCGGCAGCCACGCCCAGCGGCGTGCCGATGGCGATCGCCAGCCCGCACATCACCGCGCTGCCGAAGAAGGCGTTGAGCAGTCCGCCTTCTTCCATCGGCGGCGGCGTCATCTGCGTGAACAGTGCCGGGTTGATGCCGCCGATGGCCTTGGTCACCAGCGTCCACAGGATCCATCCCAGGAACGCCAGGCCGAACACCGCGGCCGCGCAAGAGAGCGTCAGCGCGAATCCGTTGAGGAGCCTGCGGCGTGCGTACAGGCGGTCCGCGACGGCGAATTCACGGGCGACGGCGTTCATCAGTTGCCCTCCCGGCGCGCGAGCCGCGCCAGCATCAGCCGCGCCAGCGCCAGCACCACGAAGGTGACGATGAACAACACGAAACCCAGCAGCAGCAGTGCGGAGCGATAGGTCTCGGTGGCTTCGCCGAAGTCGTTGGCGATCAGTGCGGCGATGGTGGTGCCGGGTTCGAGCAGCGACGGCGATAGCCGCACCGCGTTGCCGACCACGAAGGCGACGGCCATCGTTTCACCCAGTGCGCGCCCCAGGCCGAGGAAGATGCCGCCGATCACCGCCGAACGCGTGTACGGCAGGACGATGTCCCAGCTCACTTCCCAGCGCGTGGAGCCCAGTGCGTAGGCCGACTCCTTCAGCCGCGTCGGCACGGTGAGGAACACTTCGCGCATCACCGAGGTGACGAACGGGATCACCATGATTGCCAGCACGAAGCCGGCGGTGAGGATGCCGATGCCCAGCGGCGGGCCCTGGAACAGCGCTCCGATGAGAGGCAGCGTGCCAAGGTTGTCGTTGATCCACGGCGTGACGTATTCGGTCATCACCGGCACCAGCACGAACAGGCCCCACATGCCGTAGATGATCGACGGGATGCCGGCGAGCAGCTCGATCGCGGTGCCGACCGGGCCGCGCAGCCAGCGCGGCGCGACCTCGGTGAGGAACAGCGCGATGCCGAAGCTCACCGGCACGCCGATGAGCATCGCGATGACCGCGGTGACCACCGTGCCGTAGATCGGCGCCAGCGCGCCGTACCTGTTCTCGACCGGGTTCCATTCGGACGAGAAGAAGAAGCCCAGGCCCTCGTGCGCCAGCACCTCGCGCCCGCCCCAGAGCATGGACAGCGCAGCGCTGGCCAGTGCGACCAGCACGAACACGACCGCTGCCGTCAACGCGCGGCGGAACAGGCGGTCGTTGCGGGCGTCACGCACGTCGCGCCCGGTGGGCGCGACGGCGGAGGAGAGCGTGGTGGCGTTCATCGCAGGCTCGTTCGCGGCCGGTCAGCGGGCGAACTCGGATGCCCAGTAGGCTTCGATCTGCTGCACCAGTTCCGGCGGCAGCGCGACGTAGTGCAACTCGTTGGCCTGCGCCTGGCCGTTCTCGAGGGCCCACTTGAAGAACGCCAGCGCATTTGCCGAGCGCTGCGCGTCCCGTGGCTGCTTGTGCATCAGGATGAAGTTGGTGGCGGTGATCGGCCAGGCCTGGTCGCCGGGAGCGTTGGTGATGACCAGGTTGAAGTCGCGGGCGTTCTTCCAGTCGGCGCCGGCGGCGGCGGCCTGGAACGTCTCGGCGTTGGGCTGCACCCAGTTGCCGGCGGCGTTCTGCATCGACAGCCAGGTCATTTTGTTCTGCAGCGCGTAGGCCAGTTCGACATAGCCGACCGCGCCCTTGATCTGCTGCACGTACGAGGCCACGCCTTCGTTGCCCTTGCCGCCGACGCCGCCGGCCCACTGCACCGACTTGCCTTCGCCGACCTTCGACTTCCACTCCGGGCTGGCCTTGGCCAGGTAGTTGGTGAAGTTGAACGTGGTGCCCGAGCCGTCCGAGCGGTGCACGAGGTTGATCTTCAGGTCGGGCAGGGCGGCGCCGGGGTTGAGCGCGGCGATCGCCGGGTCGTTCCACTTGGCGACCTTGCCCAGGTAGATGTCGGCGAGCACCGCGCCGGTCACGCGCAGCTTGCCGGCCTCGAAGCCTTCCAGGTTCACCACCGGCACCACGCCGCCGATCGCCGACGGGAACTGGCCGAGGCCGGCTTCGGCCAGTTCTTCGCTCGACAGCGGCGCGTCGGAGGAGCCGAAGTCCACGGTGCCGGCCTTGATCTGGGCGATGCCGCCGCCGGAGCCGATCGACTGGTAGTTGACCTTGTTGCCGGTTTCCCTGTTGTAGTCGGCCGACCACTTGGACACCAGCGGGAAGATGAACGTCGCGCCGGCGCCGGTGATTTCGGCGGCGACCCTGTCGCCGGATCCGGCGGGTGCGGCCGTGCCGCCGGCGTTGGGTTCGCCGCTCGCCGGCTGCCCGCCGTCCGGCTGGCACGCGGCGACGAACAGGAGACTGGACAGGGCGAGCGCGGTGGTGCGGAAGGTCGAGGTCTTCATGTGGGCTCCGGGTGTGGGCGCTGTCGCGCCTGCTTGGGATGCGCACATGAAATGATGTTTTTGTTACATCACGATGACAGTGGCGCCGCAATCCCCATCGGGCCACTGGAACCGGGTAGGAGCGGCTTCAGCCGCGAGCTTTTCGAGGCCATCCGCGCGTGATCCCGCCGTCCGTGCAGGAAGAAAAGGCTGCATTGGCTCGATCGCGCTGAAAGCAGCGCGCTGGTTGCAGCGGGGCCCGTCAGTTTGCGGTTCGGCCTGCGATCGGACCTTCGGCTCGCATCGTGTCCCCGGCATCGAGTGAAGAACCAAAAAAAGCGGGCCCGAAGGCCCGCGAAGAAGAGGGAGAGAGGAGAGTCCGGACAGCAGGCGCGTCCTGCGCCGTGCAGCGATCAGTACGCCATGGTCTGCGACCAGTACGCCTCGATCTGCTGCACCAGTGTGTCGGGAAGCGGCACGTAATCGAGCGTGCGCGCCTGCTCGTCGCCATTGGCATACACCCAGCGGAAGAACTCGCGCGCTTCCTTTGCCGATTCGGCGTTCTTCGGCTGCCTGTACATGAGGATGAAGTTGGTCGCGGTGATCGGCCAGGCGTTTTCGCCGGGCGCGTTGGTCATCACCAGGTGGAAGTCCTTCGCGCTGGCCCAGTCGGCGCTGGCGGCCGCGGCGGAGAAGGTCTCGTCGCGCGGCTGCACGAAGTTGCCCGCGGCGTTCTTCATGCGGGTGAAGCTCAGATTGTTCTGCAGCGCGTACGACAGTTCAACGTAGCCGATGCCGCCGTCGATCTGCTTGACGTAGGCGGCCACGCCCTCGTTGCCCTTGCCGCCGATGCCGGTCGGCCACTTCACCGAGGTGCCTTCACCCACCTTTTCCTTCCACTCCGGGCTGACCTTGGACAGGTAGTTGACGAAGTTGAAGGTCGTACCGGAGCCGTCGGAGCGGTGCACGATGGTGATCTTCCGGTCGGGCAGCGGCAGGCCGGCGTTGAGCGCGGTGATCGCCGGGTCGTTCCACTTCTTGATGCTGCCGAGGAAGATGCCGGCCAGGGTCTCGCCGTCGAGCTTCATCGCGCCCGACTCGACGCCCTTGATGTGGACCACCGGCACCACGCCGCCGATCACCGACGGGAACTGCGCCAGGCCGGCCTTCTCGAGTTCATCCGGCGGCAGCGGCGCGTCGGACGAGCCGAAATCCACGGTGCCGGCCTTGATCTGCGCGATGCCGCCGCCCGAGCCGATCGACTGGTAGTTGACCTGCTTGCCGGTGGCCTTGTTGTAGTCGGCCGACCACTTGGTCATGACCGGGTAGATGAATGACGCGCCGGCGCCGGTGATGTCGGCGGCGTGGGCGCCGAGGGCGAAACCGCCGGCGAGGATTGCGACGATCAGGCGGGATTTCAGGTTCTTGGACACGAGCAGTGGCTCCGGTTCAGGAAAACGGGCCTCGGCGAGGCCCCTGCCGTGCATTGGATAACGGTCGTATTGCAGGAATTTGACTGTCGCGGGTCTTGCCCCGCTAGGGACGGCCCCAGCTTATTTTCGGCCGCGCTGGCGTGCTTCCATGGTGTCGGGCATCCGGTCCGCGGGGCCGGTACACGACGCAAAGTACAGAGAAGATTCGAGGAGCAACGGACAATGACAGGCATCGGCACCGACACCAACGGGATCCGGAACCCGATCAACGGGAGCCCCAACGGCGTACTTCCGGGGCAGGAGGGGCAGAAGGCGGACTACACCGTTGTCTCCGGCGATACCCTCTATGAAATCTGGCAGAACAGCGGTTGCGACTGCACCTGGGAGGAATTCCTGGCGGCCAACCAGCACATCGACAACCCGGACTGGATCTATCCCGGCGACTCGGTCTTCTACCCGGAGGCCAAGACAGACACAGGTGGTACGGGGGAGACCGGCGAGACGGGCGAAACAGGTGAGACGGGCGAGACGGGCGGCAAGGAGCAGCCGGGCAGCAACTCGCCCGAAGCGAAGGAGGTCGACCAGGCGCAGGAGGACTATGACACCGCCGTCAACAACTACAACGCCCACCCCACCGACGAGAACTGGGAAGCGGTCGGCAAGGCCCGCGAAAAGCTGGAGGCCGCCATCCTGGCCGAGGCCGAGGCCGACGTCGGCGCGCTGGATCCGCCGCCGTCCACGTACGAGGAGTACCAGCAGGAAGTGGCGAAAGCCATAGAGCGCATAGCGGCGCGCTACCCGGGTGACTCCGTCGTGGCCGCGGCCACGGAAGCGGTCGGGAGCAAGATGACGTCGGTCGAGTACCTGGAAGGGAAGTACGAGGAAGCAAGCAAGGGCCTGTCCCCGCCAGAGCAGGAAGAGGCCGGCAGAATCCTTGACCTGCTGGAGGGCGCGCGGGCGGTCCACGAGAGCCCGGAGGCGAAGCAGACGCAGTCCGCGGCGGAGAAACTCGCAGCGGCTGAAGAGAACCTCAAGACGCAGCAGAACGAAGGCACGCCGAACGAGATCAGCGAGGCGGAGGAGGACGTGGCAGAAGCGCAGCAGGAGCTGGAGGAAGCCATCGCCGCGGAGATCAATGCCAGGGTCGAGGCTGCCGGCGCTACCGATCCCGAGGAAATCGCGAAGATCGAGCAGCAGGTGCGCCAGGACATCCTCGACAGGACCGGCACCGGTTCGCAGGACGCGGTGAACGCCGCGTTCGAAGGTGCAACGCAGCTCGCACAGACCCGCCGCACCACGGACGGCGCTGCCACCGACTACGACGATGTCAAGACGGCCTTCGACAACAAGTACGGCGAGGGCAACCTCGACGGCGGCTACACGTCCATGCGGGACCGCGTCGAATCGACCAGGGGCGCGCTCAAGTCGGCCGTCGAGGCGGAAATCGCGGCCGGCATCGAGGACTACAAGGCACAGCACCCGGATGCGTCACCCGAGGAGATCGAGGCTGAAGCCAAGCGGCTTGGCGACGAAATCGTGTCCCGCAACGGCGGCAGCGAGAACGTCCAGGAGGTGGTCGACACCGTGGTGGACGACTACAACTGATCCTGCAGCTGGTTCAGCCTGCGCAAACCGGAAAGGCGCGACCACTGGCCGCGCCTTTTCCTTTGCAGGATGCAGGATGCGCGATGGACTACCAGTAGAACTGCGCCCGCGCCTCCACGATGCCCGGATCGTCGCTCACGCCCTGGCGCTCGCTGTCGACCTTCACGTAGTTCAGCGCGAACTTGAAGTTGGAGCGCCAATACCAGTTCACGCCGGCGGTCCAGGTGCTCATCTTGCCGCCCTCGACCGCGCCGTCGTTGAGGTCGATGGTGTCGTAGCGCAGCCCCAGCTGCCACAGGCCGCTGCCGGGCTGGTCGGGCAGGGGCGTGGTCGCCACTCCGCCCTTGTAGCCCCAGGTTTCGCCGGTGAGGTTCCACAGGCCCTGCAGGTAGCCGGCGGTGCTGGTGTAGTCGCTGTTGGCCAGGCGCTTGATGTCGCTGGTGTAGTACTCGCCCTGCAGCTTGAACGGGCCGCGGATCCACAGGCCTTCGAGGCTGGTGGTGGCGACGCGGTCGGCATCGGTCATGTCGCCGGCATCGACTAGGCGCACCGTGGCCAGGTCGGCATCCGGGCGTGCGCGCACGCGGAACGTGTCGGCGTCGGTGTCGTAGTTCGCGTACGCCAGGCCGAAGTGCAGGATGTTGCCCTTCTCGTTGACCGGTGCCCAGGTGCCGCGCAGGCCGTAGCCGCTGCCGTGGGCGAGGTTGCGGGTCAGCTCGCGCCCGAACCAGCTGGCCGTCACGCTCCAGTCGTCGGTGCCGAAGCCGTAGCCCGCGCCGAGCCTGCGCGCAACCGCGTAGGTGTTGGTGGCCATCGACTTGGAGATGAAGTCGTTGTTCTTGGTCGACGACAGCTCCTCCATGCTGTTGGGCTGCTTGAACTGGCCCACCTGCAGGTAGTGGCTGCCGTTGCCGCCGAGCTTGTACTTGACGTTGGTGTCGAGGAACTTGTCGGCCTTGGCGTCGTAGCCGATGACCCATTCGTAGTTGCCCGGGCCCTTGCCCTTGAGCACGATCTCGGCGCGACGCAGCTCGAATTCGCTGTCCTTGCCGTTGTTGCCGATGCCGTTGAGGTCGGCCAGGTCGTTGTCGAACCAGTTGCCGTCGGCCTGGACCAGGCCTTCGAGGGACACGTCGGAGCCGGCGATCGAGTCGATCGCGATCTCCGCGTGGGCGGCGGGGGCCGCGATCACGGCGAGCAGTGCGGCGGGGAGGAGCTTGCGGGAGAGGTTCATGGGAGGCCCGGGGCGTGGAGGGACGCCGCGCAGGCTATGGCGTGAACATTTCGTTGCGATGACAGTTTGCCGGCGTCGAAGCGGGCAATCGTGGCCTTCGCCGCCGCAACGCGCCGCGGCCAGTGGCGGATCCGTGACACTGGATGACACAGGCATGACCAAAGGCAGGGCGCGACCCGGTGCCGCGCAGGTTACCTTGCCTGATCGCGCCCGCGCCGCAGCCACGCGGCGGCGGGCATTCATGTCGCGCATGGCCGGCCACCGGCCGTGCTGTGGGGGTCGGACGATCCGGAGAGGGGGAACGATGGCTGGCAGGTTGCGTGCGTGGTGTTTCGGGGCGGGGCTGGCGGTGCTGGGCGCTGCATCGGCGGTACAGGCGGCCGAGCCGGTCGACCTCGACATGGTGTCGCGCATCCGCGACGAGGCCTTCCACCATTCGCAGGCCGCGGCGCTGCTCAAGGAGCTGACCGAAACGGTCGGGCCGCGGCTGACGAACTCGCCGGCCTACGACCACGCCAGCCGCTGGGCGGGCGACAAGCTCGGCGGCTGGGGCCTGGCCAACGTGCACGACGAGGTATACGACCCGGCGTTCGGCCGCGGCTGGGAGTTCCGTTCCGCGCGCGTGGAGATGCTGTCGCCGCGCCAGCTGCCGATCCGCGCGCTGCCCAAGGCGTGGACGCCGGGCACCGACGGTCCGGTCGAGGGTGAGGTGGTCAAGGTCGAACTGGCCAAGCAGGAGGACCTGGACGCGCAGAAGGGCAAGCTGCGCGGAAAGATCGTCCTGCTCGACGATGCACGCGCCTTCGAGCCTGCGGACAAGCCCGATTTCCGGCGCTACGACGAGGAAGCGATCGGCGAGCTGCGGACCTTCCCGGTGCCGGAAGACCGGGACGCCGGCGCGACGGACAAGCGCCTGGCCGAATTCCGCAAGCGCCAGGCCTTCGGCAAGGCGCTCAACGGGTTCCTGGTCGAGGAAGGTGCGCTCGCCACGCTGTCGATCAGTTCGCGCGACAACGGCATCCTGCGGGTGATGGGCGGCGGCTCGCGCAAGGCCGGCGAATCGGCCGGGGTGCCGGCGCTGACGGTGTCGGCCGAGCATTACAACCAGCTGGTGCGCGCGGTCGAGGGCAAGCAGGACGTGCGGCTGCGCATCGACGTGGACGCGCGCTTCACCAGCGACGACAACCTGCCGGCCACCAACACCTATGCCGAGCTTCCCGGCTCGGGCAAGGCGAACGAGCTGGTGGTCATCGGCGCGCACATGGATTCCTGGCACACGGGTACCGGCGCCAGCGACAACGGCGCGGGCGTGGTGGTGATGATGGAGGCGATGCGCATCCTCAAGGCCGTGGGCGCCAAGCCGAAACGCACCATCCGGCTGGCGCTGTGGGGCGGCGAGGAGCAGGGCCTGAACGGCTCGTCCGGCTATGTCTCGAAGTACCTGGCCGCGTACCCGGAGCCCACCGATCCGGAGCAGAAGGCGCTGCCGTCCGCGTTCCAGCGCGGGACCGGCCCGCTGCAGCGCAAGGCCAGCTACGACCGTTTCTCCACCTATTTCAACTTCGACAACGGCACCGGCCGCATCCGCGGCATCTACGCGCAGGAAAACCACGCCGTGGTGCCGATCTTCAAGGCCTGGCTGGAACCCTTCCACGACCTGGGCGCCACGGTGGTGACCACGCGCAACACCGGCAGCACCGACCACATCCCGTTCGATCGCGTCGGACTGCCGGGCTTCCAGTTCGTGCAGGACCCGGCCGACTACTTCAGCCACGTCCACCACACCGACCTGGACACCTACGACCACGTGGTGCCTGAAGACCTGAAGCAGGCCGCGGCGATCATCGCCTCGTTCGCGTACAACGCCGCGATGCGCGAAGAGCGCCTGCCGCGCAAGCCGTTCCGGGAGCGCGACGAGCAGTAGGAGCGGCTTCAGCCGCGAGCTTTTCGTTTGTCGCGGCGAAAGCTGAAACGCGACTCCGGTATCCCCTGCAAAGGTTCTTCTCCCAACCGAGAGGGCCGGGGACCGGGGATTGGAAACCGGAGACCGGCAAGAGGCTGCAGGCGACGTTGCGGATTGTCATCCCTGCGGGCCAGTAGCGGCATTCACTGGCGTGTCGCCTGTCAGCCCGGCGTCTTGTCCGCGAACCGGCACAGGTCGCGGACCACGCAGTGCGGGCAGTCGGGCTTGCGTGCCTTGCAGGTGTAGCGGCCGTGCAGGATCAGCCAGTGGTGTGCGTCGAGCCGGTAGTCCTCCGGCACGACCTTCATCAGCCGCGCCTCGACCGCGCGCACGTCCTTGCCGCGGGCAAGGCCGGTGCGGTTGGAGACGCGGAAGATGTGGGTGTCCACCGCGATGGTCGGCTCGCCGAAGGCGGTGTTGAGCACCACGTTCGCGGTCTTGCGGCCGACGCCGGGCAGGGCCTCGAGCGCCTCGCGCGTGCGCGGCACCTGGCCGTCGTGCAGGTCGAGCAGCTGCTGCGACATCGCCACCACGTTGCCGGCCTTGGCGTTGTACAGGCCGATGGTGGCGATGTACGGCTTCAGCCCCTCGACGCCGAGCGCGACCAGCTGCTGCGGCGTGTTCGCCACCGGGAACAGCCGCCGCGTGGCCTTGTTGACGCCGACGTCGGTGGCCTGCGCGGACAGGATCACCGCGACCAGCAGCTCGAACGGCGTGCCGTATTCCAGCTCGGTGGCCGGCTTCGGGTTGATTTCCTTCAGGCGTGCGAAGAACTCGCGGATCTCCGCCGCGGTCATGTTGCGGCTGCGGCGCGCGGGCCGTGCAGCGGTGCTCAAGGCTTGCCCGCCGCGCGCGCCTTCGCGCGGGCGAGCGCCGCGGCCGCGGCCGGTGGCAGCGCCGGCTTGCGCGGGCCGTGGGCGGCCGCCAACGGCGCCGCGCGTCGCTCGGCCCGTTCGGCGGCGCGGCGCTGCAGGCGCGCCGTACGGGCGCGGTAGCGTTCGCGCGCATCCCAGGCCGTGCGCAGGCGCTGCTGCGCCGCCGACACCAGCGCGCAGTCGTCGACGATGGCGCCCGCGCCCGCGCCCGCGCAGCGCGGGCAGGGTACGAATTCCATCAGTCCCGCCTCGATGGCCGTATCGACGTCGTCATCCCGCAGCAACGCGGCCAGCCGCCGCGCCTGCGCGACGCAGGCATCGTCGGAACAGTGCGCGGCCGGATCGTCTGGAAGGGCAGCCATCGCGGGCGTCAGCGGTTGCGGAATTCCGGCTTGCGGCGTTCGAGGAAGGCGCGCGTGCCTTCGCGCATGTCCTCGGTGGAGAACACCAGGCCGAACTGTGCGGCCTCGTACTCCATCGCTTCGGCCAGCGCGCAGTCGGCGCCGACGTTGACGCAGTCGAGGATGCCGCGCAGCGCCAGCGGCGCCGCGGCCGCGAGCTGTGCGGCGAGCTTCATGGTCTCGGCTTCGAGATCGGCCGCCGGCACCACGCGGTTGACGATACCCAACTGCTGCGCGCGCGCCGCGTCGATGGGGGCACCGGTCAGGCACAGCTCCAGCACCGCCGCGCGCCCGGCCAGCCGCAGCAGGCGCTGGGTGCCGCCGAAGCCGGGGATCAGGCCGAGGTTGATTTCCGGCTGGCCGACCTTCGCCGTGTCGGCGGCAATGCGCAGGTGGCAGCACATCGCCAGCTCCAGGCCGCCGCCCAGCGCGAAGCCGTTGACCATCGCGATCACCGGCTTGGGCATCTTTTCGACCCGTCGCATCATGCGCTGGCCGCGCAGCGCGAAGTCGCGGCCCTGGGCCGGGGTCAGGCCGGACATCTGGGCGATGTCCGCGCCGGCCACGAAGGCCTTGGGGCCGGCGCCGGTCAGCACCACCGCGCGGACGGCGTCGTCGTCGGCCGCAGCGTCGAAGGCGTCGTGCAGGGCATCCAGGGTGGCGGCGTCAAGCGCATTCAGCTTGTCGGGGCGGTTGACGGTGACCACGCGCACGGCGTCGCGGTCGGCGATCAGCAGGGGGGAATCGGTCATCAGGAGGTCTCGCGTGGCAGGCGGGCGCCGGCGCGCGGAACTTGTCCGGGCCGTCGCGGGTCGGAAGGCGGTCGTCAGTGGCGGTTAAGCCCTGCGACCGTTATCCTACCCCGTCCAAATGGGGCGGTTCGACCGCCCCGCTTGCTTGATGGACCCCTACACGGACCAAACCCACTGGAGATCCACCGAATGAAGTTGCGTTTGCTCGCCGCCAGCCTTGCGGCCCTGACCCTGTATGCCGGCGTCGCGTCGGCGCAGGACACCTCGTCCGAGAAAGGCCAGCTGAGCTACGCGCTCGGATACGATCTCGGCCGCAACCTGGTCGAAAGCGGTGAAGCGGTCGACATCAACACCGTGGTGAAGGCCGTGCAGGACGGCTACTCGAAGAAGGAACCGGCCGTGCCGGTCGACAAGCTGCGCACCGCGGTGCAGAACATGCAGCAGCGCCAGGTCGCCAAGGCCAAGGCCGAGTTCGAGAAGGTCTCCGCTGACAACAAGGCCAAGAGCGACGCCTTCCTCGCCCAGAACAAGGCCAAGGCCGGCGTGAAGCAGCTGGCCGGCGGCATCCAGTACCGCGAAGTCACCGCGGGCAAGGGCGCCAAGCCGACCCAGGCCAGCGAAGTGTCGATCAACTACAAGGGCTCGCTGGCTTCCGGCGGCCAGACCTTCGTCGACACCTTCAGCCCGCCCGAGGGCCAGCAGCCCGGCCCGGTGACCATGAAGGTCAGCGAGATTCCGCTGGTCGGCCTGCGCGAGGCGCTGATGCAGATGCCCGCCGGCTCGCGCTGGGAAGTCGTGCTGCCGGCCGACAAGGCGTATGGCAACACCCCGCAGTCGCCGATCGGCCCGAACCAGGCCGTCGTGTTCGACGTGCAGCTCGTCAGCGTGAAGTGAGTCACCGGCGCGCGTCATGCGCGCCCTCGCCACCGCGCCATCCCCGCATCGGCGGGGACCCGGTGGTTCCGGTTTCCCGCCGATCCCGGCAGCGGCACGCCGACGCGGGAAACGTCGGATCATCGCTCCACCAGGCTGCGTCGATCCACGTCGACGCAGCCTTTTTCTTGCGCGGGCATCGCCGCGCACCGAGTAGAGAAACAATGGATTCCCCGTTCCGCGCCGTGCTCAGTCCCTGCATCGGCGTGTGCACCATTGCCGAAGACGGCTACTGCGACGGTTGCCACCGGACCACGGCCGAAATCTCGCGATGGATCCAGATGGGCGACGACGAACGCCTGCGGCTGATGGAGGACGTGCTTCCGGAACGCGAAGCGCGGCGCAGCCGGTGACCGGCCGCAGCCGGCACCCCGACGGCCTGACCCTTCCGCGCCTGCGCGAAGCCCTGCATCCGCTCGCCGACCTGCCCGCGGGCAGTGGCTGGAACCATGACGAACTGGCCGACCTGCTGGCCGCGGACGCGCGTCTGGCCGATGCCGCCGTGCTGGTACCGCTGGTCCCGCGCGGTTCCGGGCTGGGCGTCGTGCTCACCCGCCGCACCGACGCGCTGCGCCACCATCCGGGGCAGGTGAGCTTTCCCGGCGGCCGGGTCGAGGACGACGACGCCGACCTGGTCGCCGCCGCGCTGCGCGAGGCGCAGGAGGAAGTGGGACTCGCGCGTTCGCAGGCGCAGCCGCTGGGCTACCTCGATCCTCTGGCGACGATCACCGGCTTCCGCGTGCTGCCGGTGGTGGCGCGGATCGACCCGGACTTCGTGGCCGTGCCCGATCCGGCCGAAGTCTCGGACGTATTCGAGGTGCCGCTGGACTGGCTGATGTCGCCGGGCAACCTGCGCAACATCGCGATGGACTATCGTGGCAGGCGGCGCGAGGTGTTCGAGTTCCTGCGCCCGCCAAGCGCGCCCGGCCAGCGCATCTGGGGCGCGACCGCGTCGATCCTCTACAACCTGCGCCAACGACTGGAGCGACTGCCATGACCGCGCCGTGGACCACGCTGGTGGATGCCGGAACGCTCGCCGGAGAGCTGGGTCGCGACGACCTGGTGATCCTCGACTGCCGCTTTTCGCTGGCCGCGCCGGAGGACGGTCCTGCCGCGTACGCCGAGTCGCACCTGCCCGGCGCGCGCTACGCGCACCTGGACCGGGACCTGTCGGACCACCGCAAGCAGGGCGGTGGACGCCACCCGTGGCCCGACGCGGACGCTTTCAATGCGCGCCTGGGCGACTGGGGCGTGACCGCCGCGCACCAGGTCGTGGCCTACGACGACGGCGACGGTGCCCACGCCGCGCGGCTGTGGTTCCTGCTGCGCGCGATCGGCCACCAGCGCGCCGCGGTACTCGATGGCGGCTGGGCGCACTGGATGGCGCTCGGACTGCCCACCGAAACCGGCACGCAGCGCGACATCACGCGCGTCGCCCGCGACGGGCGTTTCGACGCCGCGCGCCTGCTCGACGCGGCGCAGGTGCAAGCGCACCTGGCCGGCGGCGGGATGCTGGTCGACGCCCGCGCACGCGAGCGCTTCCGCGGCGACGTCGAACCGATCGACCGCGTCGGCGGCCACGTGCCCGGCGCGGTCAACCGGCCTTACGCCGCCAACCTCGTGGAGGGCCGCTTCAAGCCGCGCGAACAGCTGGCCGGGGAGTTTGCCGAACTGCTCGATGAACACGACGCTTCCAACACCGTGGTGATGTGTGGTTCCGGCGTCACCGCCTGCCACCATCTGCTGGCGATGGAATACGCCGGCCTGCCGGGCGCGAAGCTGTTCACCGGCTCGTGGAGCGGCTGGATCGAGGACCCGGCGCGACCGGTGGCGAAGGGCGACGCCTAGGGCCGGCTCCGGCTCACTTGCCCAGCTTTGCCACCAGCGCCTGCAACCCGGCCTGCGTGTCGGGATCGTTCCACGCGTCGATGAAACGATCGAGTTCGATGTTCTCCGGCCGCAGCGCCTCGACGATATCGGCGCGTGCGATCGCGCGCGTGGCCAGCACCGGCTTGCGCGGCAGCTGCAGCAGTTCTTCCAGCCACGCCAGCGCGCGCGCCGGCACGCTGTCGATGTCGGTGAGTTCGTCCACCAGTCCGATCGCCAGCGCCTGCTGCGCTTCCAGCATCTCGCCGGACACCAGCAGCCGCTCGGCGCGGTGCGCACCGACCACGCGTCGCATCAGGTGCTGGATGCCCACCGGTGCGACCAGGCCGACCCGGGTTTCGTTCAGGCCGATGCGGTACGGGCCGTCCGCCATGACGCGGTAGTCGCAGCACAGCGCCAGCACGCAGCCGCCGGCCGGCGCGTGGCCGTTGAGCGCCGCCGCCACCGGGACCGGGCAGGCGGCCAGTTCGCGCGCGGCGAGGAAGAACTGTTCCCACGCCGCCTTCAGCGCGTTGCGGTCGGGCAGGGTGAGCAGGAAAGGCACGTCGAGCCCGGCCGAAAACACCTTCGGTCCGCCGGAAAGGACGATCCCGTCCACGCCGTCCGCCACCGCCTGGCGGATCGTCTCGGCCAGCTGTGCGCAGAGCATCGGATCGAGCGCGTTGACCGGCGCGCGGTCGAGCCGGAGTTCGCGGATGTCGCCGTGGTCGATGCGCTTGATCAAAGTTGTCATGCCGCTCCTTGTGGAATGCCGCTTCGGGCCGGAATTCAGGGGGAACGGCTATCATAGGCGCATGGGCATGCATCGAATTCTCGCCACACTCGCGCTCGCATCCGCCTGCGCGCTGGCCGTTGCTTCTTCCCCCGCATCCGCGCGCGACTGCAAGCCGCAGGTGCGCGAAGGCTGGGTGCGGCTGGGCCCGGCGGGGATGCCGATGATGGCCGGCTTCGGCCGCATCGAGAACGCCTGCGCGACGCCGGTCACCATCACCGGCGCGAGCAGCCCGGCATTCGGCAGCGTCGAGCTGCACGAGACGCGGCTGGTCGATGGCGTCAACCGCATGCGCCATCTGCAGGAACTGCGCATCGCGCCCGGCGACGCGGCGGTGCTCAAGCCCGGCGGCATGCACCTGATGCTG
The DNA here is from genome assembly GCF_039537065.1 of Luteimonas lutimaris. NCBI lineage: Bacteria > Pseudomonadati > Pseudomonadota > Gammaproteobacteria > Lysobacterales > Lysobacteraceae > Luteimonas > Luteimonas lutimaris. Next base: position 270,965 of record NZ_BAAAZU010000006.1, read on the forward strand.
ATGCAGCCGCACGCGCAGCTGAAGGCGGGGAGCCGGGTGGTGGTGTCGTTCGCGCTGTCGGGCGGCGGCGAACTGCTCGGCGAGTTCGAGGTGCGCAAGCCCGACGCGCTGTAGCCGCGCGCCGGGGACCGCTATCCCGCCGCGACGCGGCGCACCACGTCCGGCAGCGCCGTCGGCCGCCCGCTGGCACGATCCACCCACACCATCACCACGTGCCCGTCGGCGTGCAGCGTGGCGCCGTCCGCGCTGGCGATGACATGGCCGATGGTCACGCTGCTGTTGCCGACGCGATCGGCGAACAGCTCGACGACGACGTCGGAGGGGTAGGGAATCGGCACCCGGTAGTTCATCTGCACCGCCGCCAGCAGCGGCGCGGTGGCGTCGGTCACCCAGTCCTCGCCCAGCGACTCGAACCAGCGGATCCGCGCCTCCTCGAGGTAGGTCATGAAGTTCGAGTTGTTGACGTGGTTGAACGCGTCCAGGTCGCGCCAGCGCAGCGCGATCGGCAAGCGGTACAGCGCCGTGCGGCCGTCGTCCCGGCTCATGCCGCGGACTTCCTGCGCGAGGCGGCCTTCTTCGCCGCCTTGGCAGCCCCGGGCTTGCCCCTGGACTTGCCTGCGGTCGCGGGCTTGTCCATGCCCAGCGACTTGGCGAGGAACTGGCCGGTGTAGGACTGCGGCATCGTCGCCAGGTCCTCCGGCGTGCCCTCGGCGATGATCATGCCGCCGCGGTGGCCGCCCTCGGGGCCGAGGTCCACCACCCAGTCGGCGGTCTTGATCACGTCCAGATTGTGCTCGATGACGACGATGGTGTTGCCGTCGTCGCGCAGCCTGTGCAGCACCGCGAGCAGGTGCTCGATGTCGTGGAAGTGCAGGCCGGTGGTGGGCTCGTCGAGGATGTAGAGCGTGCGTCCGGTATCCCTTCGGGAAAGCTCCTTCGACAGCTTCACCCGCTGCGCCTCGCCGCCCGACAGCGTGGTCGCCGGCTGGCCGAGCTTGATGTAGCTCAGGCCCACGTCGAGCAGGGTTTCGAGCTTGCGCGCGATCGACGGCACCGGCTCGAACAGCTTCAACGCGTCCTCGACCGTCATCTCCAGCACGTCGTGGATGCTGTAGCCCTTGTAGAGGATTTCCAGCGTCTCGCGGTTGTAGCGCTTGCCGCCGCAGACGTCGCAGGGCACGTACACGTCGGGCAGGAAGTGCATCTCGACCTTGATCAGGCCGTCGCCCTGGCAGGCCTCGCAGCGGCCACCGCGCACGTTGAACGAGAAGCGCCCGGGCGAATAGCCGCGCGCGCGCGATTCCGGGACCTGCGCGAACAGCTCGCGCAGCGGCGTGAACAGGCCGGTGTAGGTCGCCGGGTTCGAGCGCGGGGTGCGGCCGATCGGCGACTGGTTGATGTCCACCACCTTGTCGAACAGGTCCAGTCCCTTCACCCCGCGGTGCGGCGCGGGCTTGTGCGAGGCGCCGTTGATCTCGTTGGCGGCCAGCTTGTACAGGGTGTCGTTGACCAGTGTCGACTTGCCCGAACCGGACACGCCGGTGACCGCGGTGAACAGTCCCGCGGAAATCGTCAGGTCGACGTCCTTGAGGTTGTTGCCCGACGCGCCGAGCAGTTTGAGCTGCATCTTCGCGTTGCCCTTGTGGCGGCGCTGGGGCACGTCGATCCGCTTCTTGCCGCTGAGGTATTGCCCGGTCAGCGAGCGCGGCGCCTCGAGTACGTCGGCGTAGCTGCCCTCGGCGACGACTTCGCCGCCGTGCACGCCCGCGCCAGGGCCGATGTCGACGATGTGGTCGGCCAGCCGGATCGCGTCCTCGTCGTGCTCGACCACGATCACCGTGTTGCCCAGGTCGCGCAGGCGGGTGAGGGTGCCGAGCAGGCGCTCGTTGTCGCGCTGGTGCAGGCCGATGGACGGTTCGTCGAGCACGTACATCACGCCGACCAGGCCGGCGCCGATCTGCGAGGCCAGGCGGATGCGCTGCGCCTCGCCGCCGGACAGGGTGTCGGCCTTGCGCTCGAGGGTCAGGTAGTCCAGGCCCACGTCGACCAGGAAGGTCAGCCGCTCGCGGATTTCCTTGACGATCTTGGTCGCGATCTCGCCGCGCCAGCCCGGCAGCTGCATCGAACCGAAGAACGCCAGCGCCTCGTCGATCGGCAGCACCACCAGCTCCGGCAGCGGCCGGTCGGCGACGAACACGTTGCGCGCGGCGGCGTTCAAGCGCGCGCCACCGCACTCGGGGCAGGGGCGCTCGCTGATGTATTTGGACAGCTCCTCGCGTACCGCGGCCGACTCGGTCTCGCGGTAGCGGCGTTCGAGGTTGGGCACGATGCCTTCGAACTTGTGCTTGCGCTGGGTGCGGCCGCCGGCGTCGGTCAGGTAGCTGAAGGTGATCGTGTCCTTGCCGCTGCCGAACAGCACCGCCTGGCGCGAGGCTTCGGTCAGCTCGTTCCAGGGCGTGTCGACGCTGAAGCCGAAGTGCTTGGCCAGCGACTGGATCAGCTGGAAGTAGTAGGCGTTGCGCCGGTCCCAGCCGCGCACCGCGCCGGCGGCCAGCGACAGCTCGGGGTGCACGACCACGCGCGCCGGGTCGAAGAACTGCGACACGCCCAAGCCGTCGCAGCCGGGGCAGGCGCCGACCGGGGAGTTGAACGAGAACAGGCGCGGTTCGAGCTCCGGCAACGCGTAGTCGCACACCGGGCAGCTGTACTTGGACGAGAACAGCAGCGGCTCGGCCTTGTCGTCGTCGAGCGACTGCACCGTGGCCATGCCGTCGCCGAGCTTGAGCGCGGTCTCGAAGGACTCGGCCAGGCGCTGCTTGAGGTCCTCGCGCACCTTGAAGCGGTCGATCACCGCTTCGATGGTGTGCTTCTGGCGCAATGCCAGCGGCGGCACGGCGTCGATCTCGTGCAGCACGCCGTCCACGCGCACGCGCACGTAACCCTGCGCGCGCAGCTGCTCGAACACCTGCGCATGCTCGCCCTTGCGCTCGCGGATCACCGGCGCCAGCAGCATCCAGCGCTGTTCGGCGGTCTTGGTGTCGTTGCCCAGCGCCAGCACCTGGTCGACCATCTGGCTGACGGTCTGCGCCTCCAGCGGGTAGCCGTGGTCCGGGCAGCGCGGCAGGCCCACGCGCGCGTACAGCAGGCGCAGGTAGTCGTAGATCTCGGTGATGGTGCCCACGGTCGAGCGCGGGTTGTGCGAGGTCGATTTCTGCTCGATCGAGATCGCGGGCGACAGGCCCTCGATGGTGTCGAGGTCGGGTTTCTCCATCACGCTCAGGAACTGCCGCGCGTAGGCCGACAGCGACTCGACGTAGCGGCGCTGGCCTTCGGCGTAGATCGTGTCGAACGCCAGCGACGACTTGCCCGAGCCGGACAGCCCGGTGATCACGATCAGCTGGTCGCGCGGCAGGTCGAGGTCGATGTTCTTGAGATTGTGGGTACGGGCTCCGCGGATGCGGATGGTGTCCATCGCCATCGGGGGTGGGGACCTTGGAAGCGGGGGAGGCGGCCGGCGGCGGAATCGCGACCGAACAGGGGAGCGTAGCGAGCCACCGATTTGGGGGCAAATGACGGGAAATGCCAGTTTGGCGTGCCGGCGTCGCAGCCGGTGCGATGCGGGGCGTTCAGCCGACGCTTTATCTGGGAAGCCGGCTGGATCGCCCGCCTGTAGTTGATGCAGCGGCGGCACGCGGCCGGGCGGGACGGGCCTCGCTTTTCGCTCAGTCAGGGCATCCTGCCCTGATTCGCGCGCCGGCCATCCATGGCCGGCTTGACGCGAGGCCCGCCCCGCCCAGCCGCTCGGGTCGCTTCTGGACGCCTTTGGAGTCAGAAGAGCCAGCACCCTCACAGAGCGAGTGGAACGCCCCGGGGCTGCGTCCAGCGCCATGGTGCATGCCCCGAGTCAGGGGAAGAGCCTGCTCCGCGGGAGGGGTTGCCCTGATCGAGACAAGAGCAGCCTCCGGGCTTTCCGCCCGTGGGCCGGCACACCCGATCCCGGTCAGTCCAGTGTTGGGCCAGTTGACCCTAACCCCATGAAACCCCTACAATTCCGCTTCTGTCCGCCCTCGATGGTGGCCAGGTCAAAGAAGAACTACAGAAGATCCACGACATCAGGAAATCGCAAACATGTACGCAGTTCTGGTCACCGGCGGTAAGCAATACCGCGTGATGAAGGGCGAGACGCTCCGCGTCGAGCTGCTTGGCGAACACGAGGCCGGCAAGGAAATCACGTTCGACAACGTGCTCATGCTCGGCGATGGCGACGGCATCAAGCTCGGCGACGCGCTCAAGGGCGCCAGCGTCAGCGCCAAGGTCGTCGGCCACGGTCGCGCCGACAAGATCCGCATCGTCAAGTTCCGCCGCCGCAAGCACCATCGCAAGCAGATGGGCCACCGGCAGCACTACACCGAAATCGAGATCACCGGCATCGCCGGTGGCGACAAGCAGTAAGGAGAAGCAGCCATGGCACATAAAAAGGGCGTAGGTTCCTCGCGCAACGGCCGCGACTCCAACCCGAAATACCTCGGCGTGAAGATCTATGGTGGCCAGGCCATCGAGGCCGGCAACATCATCGTCCGCCAGCGCGGCACCCAGTTCCATCCGGGCATGGGCGTCGGCCTCGGCCGCGACCACACCCTGTTCGCGCTCGTCGACGGCAAGGTCGAGTTCGCGGTCAAGGGCCCGAAGAAGCGCCGCACGGTCAGCGTCGTCGCCGCGGGATAACGCGCGCGACGCCGCAACAGCGAGAGGCCCCGCTTCGGCGGGGTTTCTTGTTTTTGCCCGGAACAACGGGCGTGATGGAGCGGGAATGAAGGACGGGAATGGGGAACGATCCATTTCTGTCGCCGGCTGCCTGCCGACGCCCGTACCAGCGACCGTCTAAACTTCGTTCCCGCTTCACATTCCCGCTCTATCACTCCCGCTCAACCATTCCCGGCTCCTGCCCATGAAACTCGTCGACGAAGCCGAAATCACCGTCACTGCCGGCAACGGCGGCAACGGCTGCGTGGGATTCCGCCGCGAGAAGTTCATCCCGCTGGGCGGCCCTGACGGCGGCGACGGCGGCGACGGCGGCAGCGTGTGGCTGGAGGCGTCGGAAAACCTCAACACCCTGGTCGACTTCCGCCACCAGAAGCAGTTCCGCGCCCAGCGCGGCGAGAACGGTATGGGCCAGCAGCGCTACGGCAAGGGTGGCGAGGATGCGGTGATCGTCGTCCCGGTCGGCACCGAGGTCATCAACGTCGCCACCGACGAGGTGATCGGCGACATGACCCGGCATGGCGATCGCCTGCTGGTGGCCAAGGGCGGCAAGGGCGGCCTTGGCAACATGCATTTCAAGAGCTCCACCAACCGCGCGCCGCGGCAGTTCACGCCCGGCGAGGAGGGCGAGGAGCGCCTGCTGCGGCTGGAGCTCAAGCTGCTGGCCGACGTCGGCCTGCTGGGCTTCCCCAACGCCGGCAAGAGCACCCTGATCCGCGCCGTGTCCGCGGCCACGCCGAAGGTGGCCGACTACCCGTTCACCACCCTGTACCCGAACCTGGGCGTGGTCAGCGTCGAGCCCGGCCGCAGCTTCGTGATCGCCGACATCCCCGGCCTGATCGAGGGCGCGGCCGATGGCGCCGGCCTGGGCAGCCTGTTCCTGCGCCACGTGCAGCGCACGCGGCTGCTGCTGCACCTGGTCGACATCGCGCCGATGGAGACCGGTGTCGAGGCCGAACCGGCCGAGCAGGTGCGCGCGATCGAGGCCGAACTGCGCAAATACGATCCGGCGATGCTGGACAAGCCGCGCTGGCTGGTGCTCAACAAGGCCGACCTGATGTTCGAGGACGAGGCGCGGGCCAAGGCGGAGGAAATCGTCGCCGGGCTCGGCTGGGAGCAGCCGTGGTTCCTGGTCTCGGCGATCGGGCGCGAAGGCACCTGGCCGGTCATGCTGGAAGTGCAGGCGTTCTTCGACCGCCTGCGCGCGGACGCGCTGGAAGAGGCCGCCGCCGCCGGCACGCTGCCGGCGGGCCGGGATGCGGACTGAGGTGACGCAGGTGCCGATGCAGGGCCGCGCGCCGTTCCGCATGCGCGGGGACGCTGGCCTGCAGGCAGCAAAAACCCGGCGCAGGCCGGGTTTTTCGATGATCGCCACCGCCCGGCCGCGAAGCCGGGCGCTGCGGGATCAGGCGGCCTTGAGCGCCTTGATGCGCGCGGTCAGGCGGCTCTTGTGGCGGGCGGCCTTGTTCTTGTGGATCAGGCCGCGGGCGCTGAACCGGTCGAGCAGCGGCTGCGCCGCGTTGAAGGCTTCCTGGGCGCCGGCGGCGTCGTTGGCGTCGAGCGCCTTGATCACTTTCTTGACGGCGGTGCGCAGCATCGAACGCTGGCTGTTGTTGCGCATGTTGCGCACGACGGCCTGCTTGGCGCGCTTCTTGGAGGACTTGATGTTGGCCACAATGAATTCCTGGATGGCCCGGACATGCCGGGTTTGAGCGTTGGGCGGGGAAACGAACGGGAAATTATGGGCAATTCAGGGGCTTGCGTCAACAACCCGGCAGGACCGGGAGGCAACCGGTGAGCGCGCCGGACCCGGCCGCCGCCGCACCCCGGCGCGTGGGCCTGCTGCGCTCGACCGCGGTGTTCAGCGCGATGACCTTCCTGTCGCGCGTCAGCGGCCTGGTCCGCGACCAGGTCTACGCGGCGGTGTTCGGCGCCAGCCCGGCGATGGACGCCTTCGTGGTGGCGTTCAGGATCCCCAACTTCATGCGCCGGCTGTCGGCCGAGGGCTCGTTCTCGATGGCCTTCGTGCCGGTGCTGTCCGAGTACAAGAGCCGCCACGGCCAGGACGCGGTGAAGGCGCTGGTCGACCGGGTCGCCGGTACCCTGACCGCTTTCCTGCTGGTGCTCACCGCCGCGGCGGTGCTGCTGGCGCCGTGGATCATGCCGGTGTTCGCGCCCGGCTTCGGCGCCGGCACCGAGCAGGGCAGGCTGGCCGCGGAGATGCTGCGGATCACCTTCCCGTACGCGCTGTTCATCTCGCTGGCGTCGATGGCCGGCGGCATCCTCAACAGCTACGGGCGCTTTGCGATCCCGGCGCTGTCGCCGGTGCTGATGAACCTGTCGATGATCGCAGCGGCGCTGTGCCTGGCGCCGCTGCTGCAGTCGTGGGGCTACGACCCGGTGCTGGCGCTGGCCTGGGGCGTGTTCGCCGCCGGCATCCTGCAGTTGGGCTTCCAGCTGCCTTCGCTGGCGAAGCTGGGCCTGCTGCCGCGTCCGCGTTGGGGCGTGGCGCACGCCGGCGTGCGCAAGATCATGAAGCTGATGGTGCCGACCCTGTTTGGCGCCTCGGTGGCGCAGGTCAACCTGCTGCTGAACACCATCGTTGCCTCGTTCCTGATCGGCGGCAGCGTGACCTGGCTGTACTACACCGACCGGTTGCTGGAGTTCCCGCTGGGCATGTTCGGCGTCGCCATCGGCACGGTGATCCTGCCGCACCTGTCCAGCCGCCACGCTTCGACCGACCCGGAAGGCTTTTCGAAGGCGCTCGACTGGGGCTTCCGGCTGTGCCTGCTGATCGGCGTGCCCGCCTGCCTGGGACTGATGCTGTGCGCCGAGCCGCTGATCGCGACCCTCTTTCAGCACGGCAACTTCAGCGCCCACGACACCGCGATGGCGCGCCTGAGCCTGGTGGCGCAGGCCACGGCGGTGCCGGCGTTTCTGCTGGTGAAGGTGCTGGCGCCGGCGTTCTATTCGCGCCAGGACACGAAAACGCCGGTGAAGGCGGCCGTGGTGGCGGTAATCGGCAACGCGCTGTTCACGGTGCTGCTCATGGCCGGCCTGCTGTTGGTCACCGGGCCCGGCCGTGAGGCGCTGGAGGCGTCCGGCGGCAGGCCGTTCGAGGCGCTGGGCCGGATTCCTGGCGCGCACGCCTGCCTGGCGCTGGCGATCGCGCTGGCCGGCTGGCTCAACGCGATCCAGCTGTGGTGGTACCTGCGGCGGGCGCAGGTGTACGCGGTGCAGCCGGGCTGGCGACGCTTCCTGCGGCAGTTGCTGGTGGCCGCCGTGGTGCTGGCGGTGGTGGTGGCGGCCGTGCTGTGGCAGTGGCAGGACTGGACCATCTGGCCGTGGTGGGAGCGAATCTGGCGGCTGGCGATGGTGGTCGGCGCCGGCGCGCTGGCCTACGCCTCGGCGCTGTGGCTGCAGGGCATCCGCCCGCGCGACCTGCGGCACTGACGGCCTTGGGTTTGTTGCGCCGCAGCTATACTTTTCGACTTCGGGCGACGCGAATCCCTCGCGGCGACCGGTCTTCCACGACCGGGCGGCCCCACATCGAGATCCCATGAACCGGCTGTTCCGCGACGTCGAAGGCGGGCCCCTGTGCCCCGACGGCAGCGTGGCCTGCATCGGCGCCTTCGACGGCCTGCACCTGGGCCATCGCGCGCTGCTGCGCCACGCGGTCGGGCGCGCGCGCGCGCTGGGCGTGCCGATGGTGGCGCTGAGCTTCGAGCCGCTGCCGCGCGAATTCTTCGCCAGGGGCGAGCCGCCGCCGCGGCTGCAGCTGCCGCGTGCGCGGTTCGAGGGCATGCGTGCGCTGGGCGCGGACCTGGTCGGCCTGCTGCGTTTCAACGACCGCATGACGCAGATGAGCGCGGAGGAATTCGTGCGCCGGGTGCTGGTCGACCGCCTTGCGGTGCGCGAGGTGCACGTCGGCCCGGACTTCCGCTTCGGCCACCGCCGCGCCGGCGACCTGGCCACGCTGCAGCGCGAGGGCGCCGCGCACGGCTTCACCGCCGGGGCCATCGCGACGGTGGACCTCGACGGCGGGCGCGTGTCCAGCACCCGCATCCGCGCCGCGCTGCAGGCCGGCGATTTCGACACCGCCACGCGCCTGCTCGGCGCGCCGTACGCGATTTCCGGGCGCGTGGTGCACGGGCGCCAGCTCGGGCGCACGCTGGGCTATCCCACCGCCAACCTGCGCTTCGACGGCAAGCGGCCGGCGCTGTCGGGCGTGTACGCGACCCGGGTGCACGGCGTCGGCGATGCGCCGTGGCCGTCGGTATCGAGCTTCGGCACCCGGCCCACGGTGGGCGGCGTGGAGCCGCTGCTGGAGGCGCACCTGTTCGATTTCGACGGCGACCTGTACGGTCGCAGGATCGAAGTCGAGTTCGTCGCCAGGCTGCGCGACGAGGAAAAATTCCCCGACCTGCCGGCGCTGGTCGCGCAGATGGACCGCGACGCCCGCCAGGCGCGCGATATCCTCGGCGCGGAGCAGGCCTGCACCGTGCATGCGCGCTGAGCGCAGGCACCCCCCATGAAACAACCACAGCGGCGACGAGTGTGAGCGCAGACAAGACCAGCAAGCCCGACAACCCGTACAAGGCCACCCTGCACCTGCCGGCCACGGACTTCCCGATGCGCGGCGACCTGCCCAGGCGCGAGCCGGCCACGCTGGAGCGCTGGGAGTCCGAAGGCCTGTACGCGCGCCTGCGCGAGCACGCACGGGGGCGCGAGCGCTTCGTGCTGCACGACGGCCCGCCGTACGCCAACGGCGTGATCCACCTCGGCCACGCGGTCAACAAGATCCTCAAGGACATCATCGTCAAGTCGAAGACGCTGGCCGGCTTCGACGCGCCCTACGTCCCGGGCTGGGATTGCCACGGCCTGCCGATCGAGATCGCGATCGAGAAGAAGTACGGCAAGGTCGGGGCGAAGCTCGACGCGGTCGAGTTCCGGCAGAAGTGCCGCGAATACGCCAACGGGCAGATCGACATCCAGCGCAAGGACTTCAAGCGCCTGGGCGTGCTGGGCGACTGGGAACATCCGTACAGGACGCTCGATTTCAAGTACGAGGCCGACGAACTGCGCGCGCTGGCCAAGGTGATCGACAACGGCCATCTGGTGCGCGGGGTCAAGCCGGTGTACTGGTGCTTCGACTGCGGCTCGGCGCTGGCCGAGGCCGAGATCGAGTACCAGGACAAGGTCTCGCCCGCGGTCGATGTCGCCTACGCCGCGCGCGACGCAAAAGCGCTGGCACGGCTGTTCGGCACCGACCTGCCCGAAGGCGTCGAGGTGGTGGTGCCGATCTGGACCACCACGCCGTGGACGCTGCCGGCCTCGCTGGCGGTGTCGCTGGGCGCGGACCTGGAGTATGCGCTGGTCGAAGGCCCGGCACGCGATGGCGGCCGCCGCTGGCTGGTCGTGGCCGAGGGACTCGTGGACAAGGCGCTGCAGCGCTACGGCGTGGACGAGGCGGTCGTGCACGGCCGCGCCACCGGCGCCGCGCTCGAAGGCCAGCTGCTGGCGCATCCGTTCTACGCCGAACGCGACATCCCGCTGATCCTCGCCGACCACGTCTCGGCCGAAGACGGCACCGGCGCGGTGCACACCGCGCCCGGGCACGGCCAGGAGGACTTCGTTGCCGGCCAGAAGTATGGCCTGGTCGGGAAGTACACCGCGGCCCAGCTCAACCCGGTCGACGGCCGCGGCGTGTACCTGCAGTCGACGCCGCCGGCGGGCGACGCGGTGCTCGCCGGCACCCACATCTGGAAGGCCAACGACGCCATCGTCGAGGTGTTGCGCAACAGCGGCGCGCTGCTGGCGTTCTCGAAGATCGAGCACAGCTACCCGCACTGCTGGCGGCACAAGACGCCGGTGGCGTTCCGGGCCACGCCGCAGTGGTTCATCTCGATGGAGCAGGCCAACCTGCGCCGCGACGCGCTCGACGCCATCAAGGGCGTCAAGTGGTATCCGGCCTGGGGCGAGGCGCGCATCGCGGGCATGGTGGAGGGGCGTCCGGACTGGACGATCTCGCGCCAGCGCACCTGGGGCGTGCCGATCGCGCTGTTCGTGCACCGCGAGAGCGGCGAGCCGCATCCGCGCAGCACCGAGATCATGCGTGCGGTGGCCGACCGGGTGGAGCAGGGTGGGGTGGACGTGTGGTATTCGCTCGATCCGGCCGAGCTGCTCGGCGACGAGGCGAAGGACTACGACCGCATCACCGACATCCTCGACGTCTGGTTCGACTCCGGCGTCACCCACGAGGCCGTGCTGCTCGAGCGCGGCCTCGGCAAGCCGGCCGACCTGTACATCGAAGGCTCCGACCAGCATCGCGGCTGGTTCCAGTCGTCATTGCTGACCGGCATCGCGATCGACAAGGCAGCGCCGTACCGGCAGTGCCTGACCCACGGGTTCACCGTCGACGAGCATGGCCGCAAGATGTCCAAGTCGCTGGGCAACGGCATCGAGCCGCAGGAAATCATGAAGACGCTGGGCGCGGACATCCTGCGCCTGTGGATCGCCTCGGCCGACTACAGCAACGAGATGTCGCTGTCGAAGGAAATCCTCAAGCGCAACGCCGACGCCTACCGCCGCATCCGCAACACCGCGCGTTTCCTGCTCGGCAACCTGCACGGCTTCGATCCGCAACGGCACCTGCGCCCGCTCGACGACATGGTCGCGCTGGATCGCTGGATCGTGCATCGCGCCTGGGAAGTGCAGGAGAAGATCACCGCCGCATACGCGCGCTACGACTTCGCCGAAATCGTGCAGGCGCTGCTCAACTTCTGCAGCGTCGACCTAGGCTCGCTGTACCTGGACGTAACCAAGGACCGCCTGTACACGATGCCGGAGGATTCGCGCGGCCGCCGCAGCGCGCAGAGTGCGATGTACCGCATCGCCGAGGCCTTCGTGCGCTGGATTGCGCCGGTGCTCAGCTTCACCGCCGACGAGATGTGGGGCTACCTGCCCGCGCCGGTGGGCGATGCGCGCGAGGACAACGTGCTGTTCGCCACCTGGTACGACGGCCTGGCGCCAATTGCCGGGGACGCAACGCCGTCGGCCAAGGAGTTCGACGCACTGCTGGTGCTGCGCGAGCAGGTTTCGCGCGTGCTCGAACCCATGCGCGCCGGCGGCGCGATCGGCGCGGCGCTGGAGGCGGAGATCGCGCTCAAGTGCGGCGTCTCGGACCAGAACTGGCTGGCGCCGCTGGTCGACGAGCTGCGCTTCCTGTTCATCAGCGGCGATGTGTCCATCGTCGCAGACGGCGACGCGCACGAGATCACCGTGATCGCGCAGCCGACGGAAAAACCCAAGTGCGCGCGCTGCTGGCACCACCGCGCCGACGTGGGCGACAACGCCGCGCATCCGCTGCTGTGCGGGCGCTGTGTGTCCAACATCGAAGGACCGGGCGAAGACCGGAAGTGGTTCTGAGGCATCCCCGGCCGTCGTTCCGCGCAGGTGGAAGACGGTTCACGACAGCCGCGGCCTGGTCATCCAGCAGGCGCGCGCAGGCAAAGTCACTGGATCCCCGCATGCGCGGGGATGACGAGTGGAAAACATGGTCCAACGTCCAAACCCCAACGCGCTGACCTGGCTGGTCCTGTCGGCCGTCGTCATCGCCATCGACCAGTGGACCAAGGCCTGGGTGCTGTCCAGCCTGCCCGAGTACACCCCGGTGCCGGTGATCGACGGCGTCTGGAACTGGTACCGCACCTACAACACGGGCGCGGCGTTCAGCTTCCTGTCCGATGCCGGCGGCTGGCAGACGTGGCTGTTCGCGGCGTTGGCCGTCGGCATCAGCGGGCTTCTGGCGTTCTGGCTGTCGCGCACCCCGCGCAGCGACTGGCGCACGGCGCTGCCGTTCGCGCTGGTCGTGGGCGGCGCGGTAGGCAACGTCATCGACCGTCTCGTCCACGGCCACGTCGTCGACTTCATCCAGTGGTACTGGCGCGACCACTACTGGCCGGCATTCAACATCGCCGATTCGGCGATCGTGGCCGGGGCGGTGGGGATCGCGCTGTTCGGGCTGTTCCAGCGCAAGCCGGAGGCCGGCGGGACGTGAGCCAGCCCTTCTCCCGATTGCGGGAGAAGATGCCCCGAAGGGGCGGATGAGGGCGCTTTTGACTTTGCCGTGTTCAGCCCTGGCTCCGTTCAGGCAAGCAGCGACCTGACCCTCCCTCACCCCATCCCCTCTCCCGTCAACGGGAAAGGGGCGTATGTGCCGTGCGGGAGTTGCCCCGATGACCGGACGGACGGGTTTTAGGGTCTGGTCTCCGGTAAAATCGGGTTCATGGACATCGTCCTTGCCAACCCCCGCGGCTTCTGCGCCGGCGTCGATCGCGCGATCGAGATCGTCAAGCGCGCGATCGAAACGCTGGGCGCGCCGATCTACGTGCGCCACGAGGTGGTGCACAACCGCTACGTGGTCGACGATCTCAAGCAGCGCGGGGCGATCTTCGTCGAGGAACTCGACGAGGTGCCCGACAACGCCACGGTGATCTTCAGCGCCCACGGCGTCTCGCAGGCGGTGCGCAACGAGGCCGGGCGGCGCGGGCTGAAGGTGTTCGACGCGACCTGCCCGCTGGTGACCAAGGTGCATTTCGAGGTGGCCCGCCACTGCCGCGCCGGCCGCGACGTGGTGCTGATCGGCCATGCCGGCCATCCCGAGGTCGAGGGCACGATGGGGCAGTGGAGCCGCGAGCGCGGGACCGGCCGCATCTATCTGGTCGAGGACGTCGAGGACGTGGCGGCGCTGGAAGTCGGCCAGCCGGAGAACTTCGCCTACACCACCCAGACCACGCTGTCGGTCGACGACACCCGTAGCGTGATCGAAGCCCTGCGCGACCGCTTCCCGGCCATCCAGGGCCCGAAGAACGACGACATCTGCTACGCCACCCAGAACCGCCAGGATGCGGTGCGCGAACTGGCCGCCCGGTGCGACCTGGTGCTGGTGGTCGGCTCGCCCAACAGCTCCAACTCCAACCGCCTGCGCGAGCTGGCCGAGCGCGAGGGCGTCGAGGCCTACCTGATCGACGGCGCCGACGAAATCGATCCCGACTGGGTCGACGGCCGCCGCCACATCGGCGTCACCGCGGGTGCCTCGGCTCCCGACGTGCTGGTGCGCGGCGTGATCGAGCGCCTCCAGGCGCTGGGCGCCGCCGGCCTGCGCGAATTGTCCGGCGAGCCGGAAAGCATGGTCTTCGCCCTGCCTAAGGAACTGCGCGTCCAGCTGGTCGATTGACCGCCGCGGCCGCGAAACCTAGAATCCACGGCCCGCGCCGGCCTTTGCCGGCGCCCGTGACAACGCCGGAATAGCTCAGTTGGTAGAGCGGCGCATTCGTAATGCGTAGGTCGCAGGTTCGACTCCTGTTTCCGGCACCACTTCGCAACATTGCGGGCAGGCCCATGGACCCGATCGCCATTGAAGACCTGGCGCTGCTCGAGGTACTGCAGCGGGTCGACCAGTGCCTCCCGCTGGAATCGGGCGACACCAAGATCCACCAGCGGCTGATCGACAGCGGGCTGGTGACCGTCGGCACCGATCCGCTGCAGTTGACCTCCGCCGGCATCGAGCTGTGCAAGTCGCTGCAGCACCGCGTCGCGGCGGATGCGCAGGCGGCGAAGATCGTCGAGCAGCGCCAGAGTGGCGACGCGGCCGTGGAAGGCAATGTCAGCGGATCTGCCGACCTGCCGATGAACGGCGTCGACCCCGACAGCCGCTAGGGCGCATGCAGGCGCGGACGCGCCGGTGATGGCCCGTCCCCCACGCGGATGGCGTTGTCCTTCCCGTGGACACTGGAAACAATGAATGGCGCGTGCGGATGCGCTGGCTCGCCGCGGGCTGCGTGCTGCTTGTCGTGGCCGCCGCGACCGTGCATGCGACCTGGCCGCGCGCGCAGGAGCAGGCGGCCGCCGACGGCGCGGTCGCGGTGCCGTCGCCCGAAGTCACGGAGCCGGACACCACTGCGGCGTCTGATGCCGCGGTTGGGGACGCCGGCTTCACCTTCCTGCGCGACCGGACGCTGCTCACGGCCGAGTACGGCAAGCTGCCCGCGCTGCGCGAGGAGCGCGTACAGGCCGGCACCGGTGCGCGCATCCGTCGCGTGTCCGCCGGCGGCCTGGTGGTGTATTCGCGCTACACGCCGGTCAGCTTCGACAACCGCCTGATCGTCATCCATGGCGAGGACAGCACCAGCGCGCGGATCGAGGAACTGGCCACGGGCAAGGTCGTGCGCAGGCTGCCAAAGATCGGCGAGGTCAACGAGATCCGCTGGCATTACGGCGACGATGCTCCATCGCGCTTCTACTACGTGCGCGACATGCAGTTCCGGCAGATGGACGCGATCACCGGCAAGGACGAGCTGGTGCACGACTTCAGCGCCGATGCGCCGAACGGCGACCAGCTGTTCACCGACGTCGAGGGCGACAGTTCCGACGACAGCCGCTACTGGTGCTGGATGGTGCGGCGGGAGGTGCCGGAGGGCAGCTATCCCGTCGAGCTGCTGGTCAGCTACGACCGCGTCACCGGCACCGTGGCCACCGCGGACGCCGCGCGCCTGGGACGCAGCGAGATGGGCCGGCCCAACACGATCGAATCCTCGCCGCTGGGCACCGCCTGCGTGGTGCACTGGCCGGACGACGAGGGCAGGCCGCAGGCTTGGCGGCGCGACTTCAGCGCCATGATCCGGCCGGTCGCCGTGGATGCCACGCACTCGGGCTGGATCGTCGACGATGAGGGCGACGAATGGTTCGTGTCGCAGAACAACCGCAACGACTGGATCGAGGCCGTGTCGCTGCGCAGCGGCCGCGTGCGCAGGCTGCTGCACCACGGCGACCTGGGATGGGACAACGGCATGCACTTTTCCAAGAGCTACGCCGCGCGCGGCTGGCTGTTGCTGTCGACCTGCAGCCCGGGCAATGCCGAATGGGGCGAGAACCAGCTGGTCATGCTGGGCCTGGACGGCCGCATCCTGCGGATTGCACATACCCACAACGCGTATCCGGGCGACGATGCCTACCGCAACGAGGCCGCCGCCGCGCTGTCCCACGACGGTCGATCCGTGTACTGGACCGGCAACTGGGGCGACGGCAACCGTCGCCGCGACGTCTACGCGATCGACCTGCCGTCGCAGTGGTGGAAGCGCTGAGCCGCTGCGCGACGGCCCTTGCCTGACCGCTGCCCGCGCAGCTGGCGGCCGGGATTCCGCCGTCGCGCCCGTCTCAGCCGGCGGGACGCGACTCCGGTACGCTGTCGACCCGATCAGCAGCTTCCAGGACACCATGGCCAAGGCCCGGACCGCCTACGTCTGCAACGAGTGCGGTGCAGAGTTCAACAAGTGGCAGGGCCAGTGCGGCGAATGCGGGGCGTGGAATTCGCTTTCTGAAATCGTGCTCGAATCGGCCGCCGCGGCGAAGTCCCCGGCCTCGCGGCGCAGCGGCTGGGCGGGCAAGGTCGACGCGCCTAAGGTGACTGCACTCAAGGACGTACGCCACCACGAGGACGCGCGCGTGACCACCGGTATCGGCGAGTTCGACCGCGTGCTCGGTGGTGGCCTGGTCGAAGGCGCGGTGGTGCTGGTTGGCGGCGACCCGGGCATCGGCAAGTCGACGCTGCTGCTGCAGGCCGTGGCACAGATGGCGGCGACGCTGCCGGGCTTGTACGTCACCGGCGAGGAGTCATTGGCGCAGGTGGCCGGGCGCGGTGCGCGGCTGGGGCTGCCGCTGGACGGCGTCGACGCGCTGGCCGAAACCTGCGTCGAGCGCGTGCTCGAACACGCCGCCGCGCGACGGCCGCGGCTGCTGGTCGCCGATTCCATCCAGACCCTGTGGACCGAATCGCTGACCGCCGCGCCCGGTTCGGTCAGCCAGGTGCGCGAATCCGCCGCGCGCCTGGTGCGCTACGCCAAGGAGACCGGCACGGCCGTGTTCCTGGTCGGCCACGTGACCAAGGAAGGCGGCATCGCCGGCCCGCGCGTGCTCGAGCACATGGTCGACGCGGTGCTGTACTTCGAAGGCGACAGCGGCAGCCGCTTCCGCGTGCTGCGCGCGTTCAAGAACCGCTTTGGCGCGGTCAACGAGCTGGGCGTGTTCGCGATGGGCGAGAAGGGCCTGAAGGAAGTGCCGAACCCGTCGGCGATCTTCCTGTCCGGCGGCAGCACCCGCCAGCCCGGCAGCTGCGTGATGGTCACCCGCGAGGGCACGCGGCCGCTGCTGGTGGAGGTACAGGCGCTGGTGGATGCCTCGCCGCTGTCCAACCCGCGCCGCGTCGCGGTGGGGCTGGAAGGCAACCGCCTGGCGATGCTGCTGGCGGTGCTGCACCGCCATGGCGGTGTCGCGGTCGGCGACCAGGACGTGTTCGTCAACGTCGTCGGCGGCATCCGCGTGCAGGAAACCGCGGCCGACCTGCCGGTGCTGCTGGCCGTGCTGTCCTCGCTGCGCGATCAGCCGCTGGCCGACAAGACCATCGCCTTCGGCGAGGTCGGCCTGAGCGGCGAGATCCGCCCGATCCCCAACGGCGAGGAGCGGCTGAAGGAAGCCGCCACGCACGGCTTCAGGCGCGCGATCGTGCCGAAGGCCAATGCGCCGAAGGGTGGCAGCTACAAGGGCATGGAAGTGGTCGCGGTGGAGCGGCTGGCGGACGCGCTGGACGCCGCCTGAGGCCGGGCTGCCCTGTAGGAGCAACTTCAGCCGCGAGCTTTTGGTTCGTAGGAGCGACGGAAGTCGCGAGAGGCTTGCCCCGCGACCCCGGTCGCGACTTCCGTCGCTCCTACAAGACCGACCAAAGCTCGCGGCTGGGAGCCGCTCCTGCAACAGCAGGTTGCTCCGCGGCGGCGCGGCTCAGTGCCGGCCGCCCGCCGCGGCGCCCACTTTCGCCGCGAACGGCGGCTTGGCGAACCAGACGAACACGATCACCACCAGGAACAGGATCCCGAGCAGGTGGAAGATCTCGTTGAAGCCGATCTGCACCGCCTGCTGCGAGATCATCTGGTTGAGCACCAGCGCGCCGCGCTGCACGTCGCCCTGTCCGAGCTGGGTCACTGTCTGCAGCATGCCCGGATCGTGCGCGCCGATGTGTTCGGTCAGCTGCGCATGGTGGATGGTGCTGCGCTGGTTCCAGCCCCAGGTCGTCAGCGACGCGGCGAAGCTGCCGCCCAGGGTGCGCACGAATGTCGCCAGCCCCGAGCCGGCCGCAATCTCGTGCGGCTCAAGGTCCGACAGCAGGATCGTCAGCACCGGCATGAAGAACAGCGCCACGCCCAGGCCCTGCCACAGCTGCACCTCGGCCACGCGGTGGAAGTCGACGTCGAGGTTGAACCCGGCGCGGAAGAAACTGGTGAACGCCATCACGATGAAGGCGAAGGTCGCCAGCCAGCGCAGGTCCATGCGGGTCGCGTACTTGCCCACGAACGGCGTCAGCAGCACCGGCAGGATGCCGATCGGCGCGCTGGCGAAGCCGGCCCAGATCGCGGTGTAGCCCAGGTTGCGCTGCAGCCACAGCGGCACCAGCAGGCCGACGCTGAAGAACGCGGAGTACGCCATCACCATCGCGATCGTGCCGCTGGTGAAGTTGCGGTGGCGGAACAGCTTGAGGTTGACGATCGGGTCCTTGTCGGTGAGTTCCCAGATCACGAACACCACCAGGCCGACCGTCGCGATGATCGCCAGCGCGATGATCTTGGTCGAGTTGAACCAGTCCTCGTCGTTGCCCAGGTCGAGCATGATCTGCAGCGCGCCCACGCCCAGGATCAGCGTGGCCAGGCCGATGTAGTCCATCTTCGGCTTCTCCAGCCGTTCCGGCCGGCCCTTGAGCTGGCGGCCGACGACGACGCTGGAGAAGATGCCGATGGGAATGTTGATGAAGAAGATCCATTCCCAGCTGTAGTTGTCGGTGATCCAGCCGCCGAGGATCGGGCCCGCGATCGGCGCGACCACCGTCACCATCGCCAGCAGCGCGATCGCCTGGCCGCGTTTCTGTGGCGGGTAGATCGAGATCAAAAGCGCCTGCGTGATCGGATACATCGGCCCGGCGACGAAGCCCTGCAGCGCGCGCGCGACCACCAGCTGGCCCATGCTGCTGGCCAGCCCGCACAGGAACGAGGCGATCACGAACGCCAGCGTCGCCCACATGAACAGCTTGCGCTCGCCAAAGCGGCGGGCGAGGAAGCCGGTCAGCGGCAGCGCGATCGCGTTGCTGACCGCGAACGAGGTGATCACCCAGGTCGCCTGGTTGGCGCTGGCACCGAGATTGCCGGAGATGGTGGGCAGCGAGACGTTGGCGATCGTGGTGTCGAGCACCTGCATGAACGACGCCAGCGCCAGCCCGATCGTGGTCAGCGCGAGGTTGGGCGGCGCGAAGCTGCGCGCCGCCGGTTCCGGCGTGGCCGGAAGCCCGAACCGCTCTTCCTGTTCGACGATGCTGGACATGGGGGCGTGTCCGCTCAGCCGTGCGCGCTGTCAGGCAGGTTCTGCTCGATGATCTTCGTGATCAGCACGTTCGCCTCGGAGAGCTGCTTGGCATAGGCGCCGGTCGAGAACAGCGGCTTGCCGCCCTTCGGCGCGCTGCCGGCGAGCACCTTGCCGTCCTGGTCGCGGATCGAGACATCCACGTCCATGCTCAGCCCGATGCGCAGCGGGTGCTCGACCAGCTGCTTCGGATCCAGCTCGATCCGCACCGGCACGCGCTGCACGATCTTGATCCAGTTGCCGCTGGCGTTCTGCGCCGGCAGCAGCGAGAACGCGCTGCCGGTGCCCATGCCGAGGCTGGCGATCCTGCCTTCGTAATTGACGCCGCCGCCGTACAGGTCGGCGTGCACCTCGACCGGCTGGCCGATGCGCATTTTCGTCAGCTGGGTTTCCTTGAAGTTGGCTTCCACCCACATCTGCTCGATCGGCACGATCGTCATCAGCGTGGTGCCCGGCTGCACGCGCTGGCCCAGCTGCACCTGGCGCTGGGCGACGTAACCCGATACCGGCGCGACGATCGAGGCGCGCTGCAGGTTGAGGTAGGCCTGGCGCAGCTGCGAGGCCGCGGCCTGCACCTGCGGCTGCTTCTGCAGCGTGGTGGCGTCGACCAGCGCGCTGCTGCGCGCAAGCTCGCCGTGCGAGGCGGACAGGGCGGCTTCGGCGGCGGCGAGCATGTCGCGGGCGTGGGCGAGTTCCTCGCGCGAGACCGCACCGCTGGCCACCAGTCCTTCGCGACGCTTCACGTCGGCACGCGCCTGCGACACCGCAACCTGGCGCGCCTTGATGTCGGCCTGGCCGGCGTCGACGCTGCTGTACAGGCCGCGCACCTGGCGCACGGTGCCGGCGAGGTTGGCGACGGCCTGGTCGTAGGCGACCTGGGCATCGTTGGGATCGAGTTCCACCAGCGGCTGGCCGGCCTCGACCTTCATGCCGTCGTCGGCGTCGATGGCGATCACCGTCCCTACCGTCTGCGGCACGATGCTCACCACGTTGCCCTGCACGTAGGCGTCGTCGGTGCCCTCGTGCCAGCGCGCGATGAGCAGGTAGTACGCCAGCCAGGCGAGGCCGGCCAGCAGCACCACGGCGGCAACGACCAGCAGCGCGCGGCGGCGCTTGCCGTTCTTCGGCGCGGGCGGCGCGGCGGCGGGGGTGGCGGTGGCTTGCGGATTGATTTCGGACGTCATGGCGTGGGGGCCCTGGCAAGGTCGGGGTTGGTGTCGGAGCGGGGATGCGCGTCGGGGCCGGCGGGCGCGAGGCCGCCGCCCAGCGCGCGGTCGAGGTCGATCGTCGCCGCGTAGCGCTGTGCATTGAGCGCGGTGAGCTGCTGTTCGAGCTGCAGCAGCGGGCGCTGCGCGGAGAGCACGTCGAGCTGGGTGCCGAGCCCGGCGTCGTAGCGCGCGGCTGCGATGTCCAGTGCCGACTGCGCGGCATCGCGCGCCTGCGTGGCCGAGGCGATCTGCGCATCGAGGGCGCGCGCGGCCTGCACCGCGTCGGTGACTTCATGCAGTGCGCCGACCAGGGTCTGGTTGTAGCCGGCGACGGCCAGGTCGTAGTCGGCATCGCGCGCGGCCAGGTTGCTGCGCAGCCGGCCGCCGTCGAAGATCGGCAGGCTGACCGCGGGACCGCCGAAGCCGAGCAGCGCATCGCTGCTGAACAGGTCCGACAGGCCGACCGACGCCAGGCCGGCCAGTGCGCTGAGGTTGACGCTGGGCTTGAACGACGCCTTCGCCGCGTCGATGCCGCGGCTGCTGGCCTCGACGCGCCAGCGCGAGGCGACGACGTCGGGGCGGTGGCCGAGCAGTTCGCTGGGCAGCACGCCGGGCAGCGCCGGCGCGGGTGCCTGCAGCAGTTGCGGGCGCGCGATCTCCAAGCCGCGGTCCGGGCCCTTGCCCAGCAGCGCGGCCAGCGCATTGCGCCCGGCGTCGATCTCCTGTTGCGCGGCCTGGGCCTGTTGCCGTGCCGAGGCGATGAGGCTTTCGGCCTGGCGCAACTGCAGCTGGTTGTCGAGGCCGGCGTCGACGCGCTGCTTGCCCAGGTCGTGCAGGCGCGTGGCGCGCGCCTGCTCGCGCTGCGCCACGTCGAGAGCATCGAAGGCCTGCGCCAGTGCGACGTAGCCGCGGGCGACGTTGGCGGCGAGCGCCAGGCGCGCGGCCTGCGCGTCGACTTCGGTCGCGCGCGCCTGGCCGAGCGCGGCCTCGTATTCGGCGCGCTTGCCGCCCCAGACGTCGAGCGGCCACTTGAAGTTCACCGTCAGCACGGTGTTGTGCATGACCTTGTCGCTCATCTCGCCGGGCGCGAGGGTCTTGGGCAGCTGCGCGACGGCGTACTGCGCGCTGCCGTCGAGGGTCGGGCCGCGGGCCGCGTCGGCGAGGCCGGCCTGGGCCTGGGCCTGGCGCACGCGGGCATCGGCGGCGGCCAGCGAAGGACTGTCCTGCAGCGCTTCGCGGACGAGGGCATCGAGCTGCGGATCGCCCAGTGCCGTCCACCAGTCCGCGGCGGGAAAGGCGGCGTCGCTGAGCGCGTGCGGTTCCAGGCTGCGGCTGCTGGCCAGGGCGTCCGCTTCGACGGCATGGCCCTGCGGCGCAAGCCCGCGGGTGCTTGCGCAGCCGGCCAGCAGCAGCGCTGCGGCAATCGCAGGAAGCACGAAGGACAGCCCGCTGTACGGGCGATGGGGTTGGGCGGCCATGGCTCAGGATTCCGTGGAAGTGAGGTTGTCGCGCGCGCGTTCGAGCAGGCCCGTCAGGACGGCGCGTTCGTCTTCGCTCATGCCCGCCATCGCGCGCTCGCGCACGCGTTCGCCGCACTTGTTGATGTCCTGCCAGATGGCAAGGCCGGATTCGGTGAGCTCGATGTTGAGCGCCCGGCGGTCGGCGGGATCGGCGGTACGCGACACCAGGCCCTTGGCCTCGAGGCGGTCGAGCAGGCGGGTCATCGCCCCCGGATTGACCTCGGCGGCGCGCGCCAGGTCGGTGACGCCGGCGGTGCCCATGGCCAGCTTCTTCAGCGTGATGTACTGGCTGAAGGTCAGGTCATGGCCCAGGTTGGCCAGCTCCAGCTTCATCCGCGCCCACATGGCGTCGCGGACCTGCCGGAACAGGAGGCCAAGGCTGGCGCCGCTGTGGGGGAAGGCGGTGGAATTCATGAGGGGCGGGATTTTGCTCGCCCGGGCAATAGTTGTCAATGCAACTATTGTTCCGGCAACGGGATTCTGTATCCCCGGGATTTACCCATTCACGTGGGGTCAGAGCGTGCGGTGCAGGACCAGTTCCAGCACGAACTTGGTCCCGAAGAAGGACAGCACCAGCAGCGCCATCGCCGCCAGCGTCCAGCGCACCGCCACCGCGCCGCGCCAGCCACGGCGCCAGCGGCCGAGCAGCAGGGCGCCGAACGCCAGCCACGACAGCACGCTGAGCACGGTCTTGTGCACCAGATGCTGGGCGAACAGGTCGTCGACGAACAGCACCCCGGTCAGCAGGGTGGCGGTGAGCAGCACGAAGCCCGCCGCGATGGTGCGGAACAGCAGCGTCTCCAGTTCGGTCAGCGGCGGCAGCACCCGCAGCCAGGCGTGGAAGTCGCGGCGCCGCAGCGCGCGTTCCTGCAGCCACAGCATGATCGCCAGCAGCGCGGCGACCGCCAGCGTGGCGTAGGCGAGCACCGCGCACCAGGCGTGCAGCTGGACGCCCGGGTCCATCGTGTCCACCAGGCGATGTCCGTAGCCGGCGTAGCCGGCGAGCGTCGCCGCCGCGATCGGGAACACCACCACGCCCAGCGTCGCCATCCTGCCGCGCGCGCCGACCAGCAGGGTCAGCAGCGCCATGCCGAGGCCGACCAGCGACAGCGCCGAGAAGAAGTGCAGGTCGGTGCCGCCGGCCGCGCGCCACGCCAGCGCGTGGTGGACGACGTGCAGCGCCACGGCCGGCAGTGCCGGCAGCAGCCAGGCGCGCCCGGGGCCGGGCCGGCCGCGCGCCACGCCCAGCACCAGCGCGATCGTGGCGGCCAGGTAGAGGACGATGGCGATGAGAACGATTGTCATCGGGAAAGTGTCGCACAAGCCCGAGCCCGCGGCGCACGGGATCCCGCACGGCCGGTCCGCACACCTCGCCAAGCTATAATCCGCAGCCGTTTTCCCGAGCGATTCCGCGCCCATGTTCGAATCCCTGACCCAGCGCCTGTCCGGCACCATCGAGCGCCTGCGTGGCCGCGGCCGGCTGACCGAGTCCAACATCAGCGAAGCCCTGCGCGAGGTGCGCATCGCGCTGCTGGAGGCGGACGTCGCGCTGCCGGTGGTGCAGGCGCTGATCCAGCGCATCAAGGTGCGCGCGGTCGGCCAGGAAGTGCTCAAGTCGCTGACCCCCGGCCAGGCGCTGATCAAGGTCGTGCGCGACGAACTGACCCTGGTGATGGGCGCGTCGGCCAACGACCTGGACCTCAACGTCCCGGCGCCGGCCGTGATCCTGATGGCCGGCCTGCAGGGCGCGGGCAAGACCACCACGGTCGCCAAGCTGGCCCGGCACCTGAAGGACAAGCGCAAGAAGAAGGTGATGGTGGTCAGCGCCGACGTCTACCGTCCGGCCGCGATCGAACAGCTCAGGACGCTGGCGCAGCAGGTCGACGTGCAGTTCTTCCCGTCCACCGCCGAACAGAAGCCCGAAGCCATCGTCCGCGCCGCGATCGACGACGCGCGCAAGTCCTTTGCCGACGTGCTGATCGTCGACACCGCCGGCCGCCTCGCGATCGACGAGGCGATGATGGCCGAGATCAAGGCGCTGCATGCCGCGGTCGATCCGGTCGAGACGCTGTTCGTCGTCGACTCGATGACCGGCCAGGACGCGGCCAACACCGCCAAGGCCTTCGGCGAGGCGCTGCCGCTGACCGGCGTGGTGCTGACCAAGACCGACGGCGACGCCCGCGGCGGCGCGGCGCTGAGCGTGCGCTACATCACCGGCAAGCCGATCAAGTTCATCGGCACCGGCGAGAAGGTCGACGGGCTGGATGTGTTCCATCCCGATCGCGTCGCCAGCCGCATCCTCGACATGGGCGACGTGCTGTCGCTGGTCGAGCAGGTGGAAAGCCAGGTCGACAAGGACAAGGCGCAGAAGCTGGCCGAGAAAGTCGCCAAGGGCCGCAAGTTCGACCTCAACGACATGAAGGACCAGCTCGAGCAGATGCAGAACATGGGCGGCCTGGGCGGCCTGATGGACAAGCTGCCGGGCATCGGCAAGATCCCCGACAACGTCAAGGCGCAGGTCACCGGCAAGGAAGTGCCGCGCATGGTCGCGATCATCAACTCGATGACCACGAAGGAGCGCCGCAACCCGGCCCTGCTCAACGGCTCGCGCCGCAAGCGCATCGCCGCCGGCGCCGGCATGAGCCCGGCCGACGTCAACAAGCTGATGAAGCAGTACCAGCAGATGGAAAAGATGATGGGCAAGCTGGGCCGCGGCGGCATGAAGGGCATGATGCGCGGCATGAAGGGCATGATGGGGGGCATGGGCGGCGGGATGCCGTTCCGCTGAGGCGGCGGCGGATGCCGAACCCGGCCGCGCGCGAACTGCCTGTGGGAGCGGCCATGGCCGCGATTGAACCAGCGGCGACCCATCGCGGCCATGGCCGCTCCCACAAGGTCGTGGTGTCCGCCTGCATCGCCGTTGGATGCAGGACTTGAACATCATCCTGTGCAACGGCCGCCGCGCCGAGGCCGCCGACTTGGTGGCGCTGGCGATGCGCAACCATGGCCACTTCACCACGATGCAGGTGCGCGACGGTGCCGTGCGCGGACTCGACCTGCACCTGGCGCGGCTGCGCGAGGCCACCGGGGAGCTGTTCGATGTCGCGCTGGACGACGCGCGCGTGCTCGACGGATTGCGGCGGGGCATGGAGGCGGCCGGCAGCGGCGACTGCACGGCGCGGGTAAGCGTGTGCGCGCGGGAGTTCGAGCGCGCCGCGCAGGCCGCGCAGCCACTGGTGGCCGAGGACCTGGACGTGGTGGTCGCGCTCACGCCGCCCGCCGACCCGGCGCCCGAACCGATGCGCGCGGCCAGCTTCGTGCACGAACGCGCGCTGCCGCACATCAAGCACCTGGGCACCTTTGCCCAGTTCCACCTCGCCCGGCAGGCGCGCGGCCGGGGCTTCGACGACGTGCTGTTCACCGATGCCGACGGCCGGGTCAGCGAGGGGACGGTGTGGAACGTGGGCTTCTGGGACGGCGCCACCGTGACCTGGCCGGACGCCCCGGCGCTGCGCGGGACCTGCGAGCGGCTGCTGCAGGCCGGGCTGGCGGTGCTGGGCGTGGTGCAGGCGCGGCGTGCCGTGGTGCTGGATGAGTTGCCGCGGTTCCGGGCCGCGTTTTCCTGCAATTCGCGCGGGGTGCGGGCGATCGGGGCGGTGGATGCGGTGGCCTTCGCGCCGGACGGCGAGCTGGCGGAACTGCTCGGGCAGGCGCTGGCGCTGCAGCCCTGGCAGCCGGTTGCCGGGGGGCAGGGCAGGGTTTCCTCCGGCCCCGGAATTGGCTAGAATTGCCGGCTTACCTCGCCATCCTGGCGACTGGGCAACACGAGAACACCATGGTCAAGATCCGCCTTACCCGCGGCGGCGCCAAGAAGCGCCCCTTCTACCACATCATCGTCACCGACCACCGCAGCGCGCGCGACGGCCGCAACATCGAGCGCCTGGGTTACTACAACCCGGTCGCCTCGGGCGCCGAGAAGCGCATCGAACTCGACACCGCCCGCGTCGATCACTGGGTCGGGCAGGGCGCGCAGCTGAGCGACAAGGTCCGCAACCTGTACAAGGAAGCGACCAAGGCCGCCGAAGCCGCCCC
This sequence comes from Luteimonas lutimaris, assembly GCF_039537065.1. Taxonomy (NCBI): domain Bacteria; kingdom Pseudomonadati; phylum Pseudomonadota; class Gammaproteobacteria; order Lysobacterales; family Lysobacteraceae; genus Luteimonas; species Luteimonas lutimaris. The sequence continues at coordinate 297,006 of NZ_BAAAZU010000006.1, forward strand.
GGCCGCGCCCGCGGCCTGATCTTCCGGCCGCGCGCCGCGCGGCCAATCCGGCATGGAATCCCAGGCGCGCCGCATCCTGCTGGGCAGGGTCCACGGCGCGTTTGGCGTGCGCGGCGAACTCAAGCTCGAGTCGTTCACCGACCCCGCCAACGCGATCTTCCGCTACCAGCCGTGGGTCCTGCGCGACGCGCAGGGCCACGAACGCGAGCTGGCGGGCGCGCGTGGCCGCGTGACCGCCAAGGGCATCGTTGCCACCTTTCCCGATGTCGCCGACCGCGACGCCGCCGAGGCGCTGCGCGGCAGCGAGGTCTGGGTGCCGCGCTCGGCGCTGCCGCCGCCCGGGCCGGGCGAGTACTACTGGGTGGACCTCGAGGGCCTGCGCGTGGTCAACCAGGAAGGCGCCGACTTCGGCCGCGTCTCGCACCTGTTCTCCACCGGCGCCAACGACGTGCTGGTGGCGGAAGGCGACCGCGAGCGGATGATCCCGTTCCTGCAGCCGGACTACATCGTGTCCATCGACTTCGAGGCCGGCGTGGTCACCGTCGACTGGGACCCGGAGTTCTGAGGCGCCATGCGCATCGACATCGTCAGCCTGTTCCCCGAGTTCGTCGCCCAGGTCGCCGGCCACGGCGTGGTCGGGCGCGCGCAGGAGCGCGGCCTGCTGGCGCTGCACGGCTGGAACCCGCGCGACCACGCCGAGGGCAACTACCGCCGCGTCGATGACCGCCCCTTCGGCGGCGGCCCGGGCATGGTGATGATGATCGACCCGCTGCGCGCCTGCCTGTCCGCCGCGCGCGCGGCCGACCCCGCACCGGCCCGCGTCATCTACCTCAGCCCGCAGGGTCGGCCGCTGACCCAGGCCCGGGTCCGTGCGCTGGCCGCCGAACCGCGCCTGGTCCTGCTGTGCGGCCGCTACGAGGGCGTCGACGAGCGCCTGCTGGCGGCCGAGGTCGACGAGGAAATCTCCATCGGCGACTACGTCCTGTCCGGCGGCGAGCTGGCCGCGGCGGTGGTGGTCGATGCCGTGGCCCGGCTCCAGGAGGGCGCCCTGAACGACGCCGAATCCGCCATCCAGGACAGTTTCGAGGGCGACGGCCTGCTCGACTGCCCGCATTACACACGCCCGGTCGAGCATGCACTGGGCGTCGTGCCGCCGGTCCTGCTGTCCGGCAACCACGCCGAAATCGCCCGCTGGCGCCGCAAGCAGGCCCTGGGCCGCACCTGGCTGCGGCGCCCGGACCTGCTGGACCGCGGGGCGCTGCCGGCCGGCGACCGCAGGTTGCTGGAGGAGTTTCTGGGGGAGCAGGGGCTGGGGCTCGGGGACTCGGGACTTCAGCCCCCAGCCTCTAAACCCTAGCCCCGCAAAGAGTTTTCCCGCTATAATCCCCGGCTTCGCTCCACCCATGCCATGACGCGGGTCCACGTGCACTCGCGCAACAACAACGCCCAAAGGGCACTCCAACAGGCATCCAACCAAAGGCATCACCGCAATGAACAAGCCCTCGCTCAACACGCTGCTGCAGGAATTCGAAACCGGACAGGCGCAGCGCAAGCTGCCGGAATTCGGCCCGGGCGACACCGTCGTCGTCAACGTCAAGGTCAAGGAAGGCAACCGCGAGCGCGTCCAGGCCTACGAGGGCGTGGTCATCGGCAGGAAGAACGCCGGCCTCAACTCCGCCTTCACCGTGCGCAAGATCTCGCACGGCTACGGCGTCGAGCGCGTGTTCCAGGTGCACAGCGCCGCGATCGAGTCGGTCACCGTGAAGCGCCGTGGCGCCGTGCGCGCCGGCAAGCTGTACTACCTGCGTGGGCTGGAAGGCCGCAAGGCGCGCATCAAGGAAGACCTCGCCGGCAACGCCAAGGCGCGTGCCGCCGCGAAGGCTGCCGCAGAAGCCGCCGCCGAGTAATCCTGCGGCGTCCCGATGCGCGAACGGCCACCTTCGGGTGGCCGTTTTCGTTTGTGGCGCCGCGTCTGCGCTGTCCGGGCGCGGCCATTTAGTTGATCGATCGCTCCCGCTCGCGGCCACGCAGCCACGCAGCCACGGCGTCAAGGCGTCAAGGCGGATTGCCGGCGCGCGTATAGGTCGCGACATCGCCTTGGCGGTCACGCAGCCGCAGTTCATGCGCGTCTATGGCGATGCTGTACTCGAACGGTCCCGGACCATCCCCGCGGGCAACGATGACGAGCCGACAGCCCTCGACCGACACGTTGCATCGATCACATCGGGGCGATCGTGCAACCACGAGTCGAACCTGCGCGACTGGCCATCGACCGAGAACGACATCGCCTCGAAAAAACCGGGGCCTCCCGTGTTGAGCCACGCGCCAGTCAGCCGGTCTTCCAGTCCGGTGCACTCCCCGTCGCCGGCTGCGAAGAGCGGGCTGGCCCATGCCAGTCCAAGCACCAGCCAGCAAAGCCAGCCAGGCCCGGTCCGGCGCACGGATCGGTGCCGCAACACGATCACGATCGCGGTCCCTGGTCCGCCACCGGCGCCGAAACGTGCGCGGGTACCTCCGACGGCACGGCGACCTTGTCCGGGTCCGGTTCCAGCATCTTCGCCTTGCGCCAGTTGCCCCAGCGGTAGTACGCCATCGACATCAGCATCGAGCACAGCGCGCTGACCGGGAAGCTCCACCAGATCGCGTCCACGCCCAGCGCCGGCTGCAGCAGGCTGGCGAACGGGATGCGGATGCCCCACATCGCGATCCCCAGCATCACCAGCGGCGGAATCACCGCTCCAGTCGCGCGTACCACGCCGGAGATGACGAAGCTCACGCCGAAGAACAGGAACGACCACACCGCGATGTGGTTGAGGTGGCGGCCGTGCTCGAGCGCAGCGCTGCCGTCGGGCAGGAACAGCGACAGGGTGGTGTGGTCGAACAGGATCACCGGTGCGATCAGCGCGCCGGTCATCAGGAAGTTGAATATCGTGCCCGTGCGCGCGGTGGCGTCGACGCGGTCCCAGCGCGCCGCGCCCACGTTCTGCGCGGCCATCGACGAACACGCCGCGCCGATCGCCATCGCCGGCATCTGGATGTAGGTCCACAGCTGCAGCGCGGCGCCGTAGGCGGAGGCGTAGTCGACGCCGTAGGCATTGACCATGCTGATCATCATGATCATCGCCAGCGAGATCACGATCATCTGCAGGCCCATCGGCACGCCCTTGACCACCAGCGCGCGCAGGATCGCGATGTCCGGCTTGTAGACCGAATTCTCGTGGCGGCTGATCCATAGCGGATGGCGGCGATGGCGCAGCCACAGCAGCATCGCGGACAGGCTGACGAGGTTGGCGACCAGGGTCGATGTCGCCGAGCCGGCGATGCCCATCTCCGGGAGCGGCCCGATCCCGAAGATCAGCAGCGGGTTCAGCACGATGTCCAGCACCACCGCCAGCATCAGGAACACGAACGGCGTGCGCGTGTCGCCGGCGCCGCGCAGGATCGCCGACAGGAACGCGAACATGTACAGGAACGGCACTGCCATGAAGATGATGCGCAGGTAGGCCTCGGCCAGCGCAAGCGATTCGGCGGGCGTGCTCATCCACACCAGGATGTGCCGCGACAACGGCATGCCGGCGAATGCGATCACCAGCGACACGCAGAAGAAGAACGTCGCGCTGGTGCCGATCACGCGCTTGGCCTGCGCGGTGTCCTTTGCGCCCATTGCCTGGCCGACCAGGATGGTCGCGGCCATGCCGACGCCGAACACCGCGCCGATCAGGAAGAACATGATGTTGTTGGCGTTCGCCGTCGCGGTGAGCGCCTCCTCGCCGAGGAAGCGCCCGACCCAGATGGCGTTGACCGAGCCGTTGAGCGACTGCAGCACGTTGCCGCCCATGATCGGCAGTGCGAATACGAACAGCGTGCGCCCGATCGGGCCCTGGGTGAGGTCGCGCGTCCTGGCTGTTTTCGGCATCGCGGCATCTTGCCAGAGCCCGCGTGACGATTCGGCGCGAGTGGATGCGCGGGGATGGGGCACAATGGAGGTCCTCGAAGACCCGGGGTGGCATGTGGTGCGGATCGCAACCGGACTTCTTCTCCTTGGCCTGCTGGCCGGCTGTGCTAGTACCTACGACGCACCGGTCGACGCGGGATCGCCATTCCCGCCGTGGTGCGCGGACATCGCGCGTCGCCATGCCGAAATGCCCGCGCCGCGCGACGGGCGCAAGTCGGACGTGCGCCTCCCGCCCGAGTGCACGGAGGCGACGAACGCACCGCTGTTCCCGCCGCGCAAGCCGGCGCCCCTGCCCGGAGGGTGAACCGGCGCGCATTGCGTGCGCGCTGCGTGGACCGGCGTGCACGTGCGATGCAGGCGGGGCGCGCTAGGATGCCCGCCATCGTGGATCGCGCCCGGAGAAGCTTGCGAACGGGACGCGGCCGCAACCGGTGGGAGACCCGCACCCGATGACCGCGACGACGAGGCTCGACATCTGGCTCTGGGCGGCGCGGTTCTACCGCACCCGCAGCTTGTCCAAGCAGGCGGTCGAGACCGGCAAGGTCGAGGTCGGTGGCGAGCGCGCCAAGGCCTCGCGCGGCGTGCGCGTGGGCGATGCGCTGCGGATTGTGCGCGGAGAAGAGATCTTCGAGGTCGAAGTCGCCGCGCTCGGCGAGCAGCGCGGACCGGCCGTGGTGGCGCGGACGATGTACGTCGAGTCCGAAGCCTCGCGCGTGGCGCGCGAAAGCCGCCTGGCCGAACTGCGCGCCGCGCGCGCCGGCTACCAGGCGCCGCAGGGCAAGCCGGACAAGCGCGCACGGCGGCTGATCCGCGCGCTGGGCGACATCGACGCGTCCTGACCGCGTGAGACTGCCCTGGCAGGAGCGGCTTCAGCCGCGAGCTCTGGGTTCCGTTGGTAGGAGCGACGGAAGTCGCGACCGGGTTCGCGGAGGAAGCCTTCGCGACTTCCGTCGCTCCTACACAAGCAGAGGCTTCGCGGCTGGGGCCGCTCCTGCAGGATTCCGAACGCAACGAAAAACGCCGGCAGGCGAACCTGCCGGCGTCCGTCCGACGCGGGGGGCGTCCTTACGACGTGACCGGCGACTCCTCCTCGCCCAGGCTGTTGGGCGAGGTCGTGCCGGCAAACGCACCCAGCTTGCGCAGCGCCGCCGCGACGCCCGCGCCGTAGGCCGGGTCGGCCTTGGTGCAGTTGTCGACGTGGCGCTGCTTGATGAAGTCAGGCGCGTCGCCCATCGCGCGGGCGGTGTTGTCGAACAGCACCTGCTGCTGCTCCGGCGTCATCAGCCGGAACAGGTCTCCGGGCTGCTTGTAGTAGTTGTCGTCGTTGTCGCGGTAGTTCCACCAGTCGGCATCGCCGTTGATCTTCAGCGGCGGCTCGCGGTACTGCGGCTGCTCCTGCCACTGGTTGAAGCTGTTGGGCTCGTAGTGGAGCACGCCGCCGTAGTTGCCGTCGGCGCGGCCCTGGCCGTCGCGGTGGTTGCTATGCACCGGGCAGCGCGCGGCGTTGACCGGGATCTGGTGGTAGTTCACGCCCAGCCGGTAGCGCTGCGCGTCGGCGTAATTGAACAGGCGCGCCTGCAGCATCTTGTCCGGCGAGGGCGCGATGCCCGGCACCAGGTTGCTCGGCGCGAACGCGACCTGTTCGACGTCGGCGAAGAAGTTTTCGGGATTGCGGTTGAGCTCGAACTCGCCGACCTCGATCAGCGGGTAGTCGCCCTTGGGCCACACCTTGGTCAGGTCGAAGGGATGGTAGGGCACCTTCTCCGCGTCGGTCTCCGGCATCACCTGGATGTACAGCTTCCATTTCGGGAAATCGCCGCGGTCGATCGCGTCGTACAGGTCGCGCTGGTGGCTCTCGCGGTCGTTGCCGATGATCTCGGCGGCCTCGGCGTCGGTCAGGTTCTTGATGCCCTGCTGGGTGCGGAAGTGGAACTTCACCCAGAAGCGCTCGCCGGCCTCGTTCCAGAAGCTGTAGGTGTGCGAGCCGAAGCCGTGCATGTGGCGGTAGCTGGCCGGGATGCCGCGGTCGCTCATCACGATGGTGACCTGGTGCAGCGTCTCGGGCTGCAGCGTCCACCAGTCCCAGTTGTAGGTGGCCGAGCGCAGGTTGGTGCGCGGGTCGCGCTTGACCGCCTTGTTGAGGTCGGGGAACTTGCGCGGGTCGCGGATGAAGAACACCGGGGTGTTGTTGCCCACCATGTCCCAGTTGCCTTCCTCGGTGTAGAACTTCAGCGCGAAGCCGCGGATGTCGCGCTCGGCGTCGGCCGCGCCGCGTTCGCCGGCCACGGTGGTGAAGCGGGCGAACATCTCGGTCTGCTTGCCGACCTTGGAGAAGATCGCCGCGCGCGTGTATCTGGTGATGTCGTTGGTGACGGTGAAGGTGCCGAAGGCGCCGGAGCCCTTGGCGTGCATGCGCCGCTCCGGGATCACCTCGCGCACGAAGTTGGCCAGCTTCTCGTTGAGCCACACGTCCTGCGACAGCAGCGGGCCGCGCGGACCGGCGGTCAGGCTGTTCTGGTTGTCCGGCACCGGGGCGCCGAACTGGGTGGTGAGATGGGTGGGCTTGGGCTTGTCGGAGGGCTTGCTCATGGCGCTGGCTCCAGCAGGTGATGACGAACCACCAAGCTAGCCCGGTTGCGCAGAAAGGGGAAATCGAACGAAGTGAAGCAACCGATAGATGCCGACTATCGCCAAGGTGCAGCCCACAGGAGCGGGTTCAGCCGCGAGCTTTTCCTGGGTAGCGCCGGAGCATCAAAGTAGGAGCGGCGGACGCCGCGAGCTCTTGATCTCTGGCGCAACCGGGACAAGTTCGCGGCTTCCGCTGCTCCTGCAGCGTTCCACGCTATGCGAAGGAGCCGGCGCTTCCTGAATCAGCGGCCGCCGCCAAGCAACCCACCGCCGATCTTCATCAGGTCGCCAATGCCCAGCTCCCCGTCGCCGTCCTGGTCGAGCACGGCACCGAGCAGGCCACCGCCGAGGCCGCCCTGCTGGCGGATCTGCTGTTGCTCCTGGCCGAGGAGGCCGCTCAGGGCATCCGGGCCTGCAGCGGCGGCGCCGGCCTGCGCGCCCTGGCGCTGCTGGAACATGCGCTTGGCCAGATACGCCATCACGATCGGCGCGAGAATCTTCAGCAGCTGGTTCGCCTGTCCGCCCTGCAGACCGGTGGCCTGTGCGACGCCGGCCTGCGCGCGCTCCTGCTGGCCGCCGAAGATGTGGCCGAGGATGCCGGCACCGTCGGTCTGCCGGCCCTGCGCGCCGCCAAGTACAGCGCCGAGCACGCTGCCAATGTCGCCGCCGGCATGGTCGTTCTGCAGCGCGCCGAACAGCGCCTGCGCGCCCTCGGGCTGGCTGGCGTTGCGGCCCAGCGCGCCCATCAGCAGTGGCAGTGCGGCGCTGATGGCGGACGAGGCTTGCGAGGAGTCGATGCCAAGCTGCTGTGCGACCTGCTGGGCCGGTGCGCCTTGGAGCTGGGAAGCGAGGTCGTCGGTGAGGGTGGCCATCGGGCGTTTCCTTGGGGATGTGGGACCGCCATCCTACGATCCGGGCGTTGCGCCCGTGTCAATCCCGCGCCGGACCATCGATGCGCCGCGTCCAGTCCTCGACGCCGTCCAGCTGCAGGCGGCGCTCGATCAACTTGCGCCACGATGGCACCAGCGGCAGCTGCAGGGCCGGCTCCAGCGCCTCGCGCGACAGCACGCGGTCGAACAGCAGCGCGTTGAGCCGGCGCAACGTCCACTCCGGGTACGGGCGCGCGTCGAGCCGCAGCGTGTCCCCGGCCCGCGCATTGCCCGGCTGCAGCACGCGGTAGTACCAGCCGGTGCGGCCGGTAGCCTGCACGCGGCGCGCCATGTCGCGCACGCCGAAGCGGTCGTTGAGCTTCCAGCACGGTTGCCGGCCCTGGCTGACTTCCAGCAGCGCGCTGCCGAGGGCAAAGCGGTCGCCGAGGCAGACGTTGCCTTCGTCGAGGCCGCGGGTGCTGATGTTCTCGCCGAACGCGCCCGGCGCGTGCAGCAGCGGTGAATCGCCGATGTCACCGCGCCAGGCCCGATAGTGGTCGAAGGCGTAGTGGTGGACCGCCTTGTCTGGTCCGCCGTGGACGCGCGGGTCGCCCTGTTCGTCGCCGTCGAAACCCAGCGTGCCGATCGCAACCATGCCCGCAAGCGGATGCTTGTCGATCGCGCTGCGGCTGCCCGGGCGCGTGTAGGGCCTGGCGGCGCCCGCCAGCAGGACGTCGACGCGCACGGCGGCCGGCGTGGTCATGCCAGCGACTTGAGCCGGTACAGCGCTTCGAGCGCCTGCTTCGGCGTCAGATCGTCCGGGTCGATGCCGGCCAGTGCGTCCATCGCCGCCGATGACGGCGCGAACAGCCCGATCTGCTGCGGCGCGTCCAGGGCATCGGCCGACAGTGCCGGGGCACCGTCGCGCATGTGCCGCTCCAGCTCCGCGAGCCGGCTGCGCGCCTGCGCGATCACCGCCTTCGGCAACCCGGCCAGCGCCGCCACCTGCAGGCCGAAGCTGCGGTCGGCCGGGCCGTCCTTGACCGCGTGCATGAACACCAGCGATTCGCTGCCGTCCTGCGCGCGGTGCTCGACCGCGTCCAGGTGCACGTTGGCGATGCCGCTGCCCGGTTCGGCCAGCGCGGTGAGTTCGAAATAGTGCGTGGCGAACAGCGTGTAGCTGCGGTTGATCGCCGCCAGGTGGCGTGCGCACGAATCCGCCAGCGCGAGGCCGTCGTAGGTCGACGTGCCGCGGCCGATCTCGTCCATCAGCACCAGCGAACGCTCGGTGGCGTGGTGCAGGATGTAGCTGGTCTCGCTCATCTCGACCATGAAGGTCGACTGCCCGCGCGCGAGGTCGTCGCCGGCGCCGATGCGGGTGAGGATGCGGTCGATCGGGCCGATCGTCGCGCGCGCGGCCGGCACGAAGCTGCCGATGTGGGCGAGCAGCACGATCAGCGCGTTCTGGCGCATGTAGGTGCTCTTGCCGCCCATGTTGGGGCCGGTGATGACCAGCATGCGGCGATCGTCATGCAGGTCGAGGTCGTTGGGTTCGAACGGCTCGTCGCGCACGGCTTCCACCACCGGGTGGCGGCCGCGTTCGATGCGCAGGCAGGCGTCGTCGACCAGCGCCGGCCGCGACCAGTCCAGCGCCTGCGCGCGTTCGGCCAGGCAGGCCAGCACGTCGAGTTCGCTCAGCGCAGCGCCGCAGCGCTTGAGCGATTCGAGGTGTTCGTTGAGGGCGTCGAGCAACTGCTCGTACAGCAGTCGCTCGCGCGCCAGCGAACGCTCGCGCGCCGACAGCACCTTGTCCTCGAAGGCCTTGAGTTCCTCGGTGATGTAGCGCTCGGCGTTGGCCAGCGTCTGCCGCCGGGTGTAGTGCGTCGGCGCCTTGGCCACGTGCGCCTTGCTGATTTCGAGGTAGTAGCCGTGGACGCGGTTGTAGCCGACCTTCAGCGTCGGGATGCCGCTGGCCTCGCGCTCGCGCTGCTCCAGGTCGACGAGGAACTGGTCGGCGCTGGTCGACAGCCGCCGCAGTTCCGCCAGTTCCGCGTCGTAGCCGTCGGCGAACACGCCGCCGTCGCGCGCCAGCACCGGCGGCTGCTCGACCAGCGCTTCGGCCAGCAGCGACGCCTGCGCCTCGTGCTCGCCGAGTCCGGCCACCAGTTCCTGCAGGCGCGGCGAGTCCAGCGGCGACAGCAGTTCGCGCAGCTGCGGCAGCATGCCCAGCGCGTCGCGCAGCGTGCCCAGGTCGCGCGGCCGCGCCGAGCGCAGGGCCACGCGCGAGAGGATGCGTTCGACGTCGCCGAGCGCGCGGAAGGTTTCGCGCAGATCGGCCTCGCGACCACTGTCGATCAGCGCCGCGACCGCGTGGTGGCGCTGGCCGACCACGTCGCGGTCGCGCAGCGGCCGGTGCAGCCAGCGTCGCAGCAGGCGCCCGCCCATCGGCGTGACGGTGCTGTCGAGCACGCCGAGCAGGGTGTGCTTCTGTTCGCCGTCGATGCGGGTGTCCAGTTCCAGGTGGCGGCGGGTGGCGGCATTCATCGCGATCGCGCCGTCGCTCGATTCCATCGCGATCGAGGTCAGGTGCGGCAGGCGCTGCTTCTGGGTTTCCTCGACGTAGCCGAGCAGGGCGCCGGCGGCGGCGATGGCCAGCGGGCGCTCGTCGATGCCGAACGCGGACAGGTCGTGCAGGTTGAAGAACTGCAGCAGCTGGCGGCGCCCGCTGTCGGCGTCGAACAGCCACGGCGCGCGCCGGCGCAGGCCGCCGCGGGTGCTGGCGAAGGCCGGCCAGCCGTCCTCGTCGGGGAGCAGCAGTTCGGCCGGGTCCAGGCGCGCGAGTTCGGCCTCCAGCGCATCGTCGTTGCCGACCTCGTTGACCAGGAAGCGCCCGCCGGCCAGGTCCGCCCAGGCCAGGCCGTAGCCGCCCTTGCCGCGGGCCATGGCGAGCAGCAGCGTGTCGCGCCGCTCGCTCAGCAGCGCCTCGTCGGTGACCGTGCCCGGGGTGACGATCCGCACCACCTTGCGTTCGACCAGCCCCTTGCTCGCCGCCGGGTCGCCGATCTGCTCGCAGATCGCCACCGACTCGCCCAGCGCCACCAGCCGCGCGAGATACCCCTCGGCGGCGTGGTAGGGCACGCCGGCCATCGGGATCGGCTTGCCGGCCGAGGCGCCGCGCTGGGTCAGGGTAATGTCGAGCAGCTTCGCCGCCTTGCGCGCGTCGTCGTAGAACAGTTCGTAGAAATCGCCCATGCGGAAGAACAGCAACACGTCCGGGTGGTCGGCCTTGGCTGCGAAAAACTGGCGCATCAAGGGGGTGTGCTGTTCGTGGGACATCGGTTCCGGGGCGGGACTCGGGGAAGGACCGCTAGTGTGCCCGAACCCCCCGCGCGACCCGAAACCGACCGGTCCCCGGCACGGTTGCCAAAGCGCCCGGAGACTGTGCTATACGTCACCGTATTCAAGGGTTCCGCGGCACAGCCGCGGAGGTGCGGCCTTTCCCCCACGATGGCCGCGCCAACCCGGTGCACGAGGGCGGTTTGCCCGCGTCGCGCCGGGCAGGAAGTTGAGTGACCGCATCGCGCGGGACAGGGCACGCTCATCCAACCATTCGGGGGAATCCATGGCCATTCGCCATCTGCAACTGCAACGCCAGACGCTCGCCGCCGCGGTGTTCGCGGCCTGCCTGACGATGTCCGTCGCCGCACAGGCACAGGAAACCGGAGACGCCGGCGCGCCCGCGCAACCGGTCGCCGACGATGACCGGCCGGTGACGCTGGCCACCATGACCGTCACCGCGCAGAAGCGCGAGGAGGCGCTGCAGGACGTGCCGATCTCGGTGACGGTGCTGGACGAGCAGCTGATCCAGGACATGGGCGTGCACGACATCAAGGACATGCAGATCCTGGTGCCCGGCCTTACCGTGACCAGCACCCAGAGCGAGGCGATCACCACCGCACGCATCCGCGGCATCGGCACCGTCGGCGACAACGTGGGCCTGGAGTCGTCGGTCGGCATCGTGATCGACGGCGTCTACCGGCCGCGCAACAGCGTCGGCTTCGGCGACCTCGGCCAGATCGAGCGCATCGAAGTGCTCAAGGGGCCGCAGGGCACCGTGTTCGGCAAGAACACCTCGGCCGGCGTGATCAACGTCGTCACCCGCCGCCCGAGCTACACCCAGAGCGCGGAAGGCGAGATCACCGCCGGCAACTACGGCGCGTTCGGCGTGTCGGGCAGCTACAACGACGCGCTGGGCGAATCGGCGGCCTTCAGCGTGTACGCGGCCAAGCGCAAGCGCGACGGCTGGATGGACGTCCGGACCGGCAGCGGCCCGCGCACCGAGGACAAGGACTACGACCAGAACTATCACACCCTGCGCGGCAAGTTGCTGCTGGAGCCGAGCGAGTCGCTCGACATCCTGTTGTCCGCCGACTTCACCAGCCGCGAGGAGAACTGCTGCACCGCGGTGCAGACCACGGTCGGCGCGACCGCCGGCATCCTCAACGCGCTGGTGGGCGGCAAGGCCGTGGCTGCGCCCGGCGACGATCCGTTCGACCGCGTCGCCTACAGCAACCGCCCGACCACGCAGGACATCAAGGACAAGGGCGTGTCGGCCCAGATCGACTGGGAGTCGCCGTGGATGGGCGGCGCCACGCTGACGTCGATCACTGCGGGGCGCGAGTGGCAGTCGATCAACGGCCTGGACTATGACTTCTCCACCGCGGACATCCTCTACCGCAACCCGGACGAGGACGAATCGTTCACCGGCTTCAAGACCCTGAGCCAGGAGTTCCGCCTCACCGGCGCGACCGAGCGGGTGGACTGGATGGTCGGGTTCTTCTACGCCGACGAGGACCTCGACCGCACCGAGACCTATCGCATCGGCCCGCACTACGAGCCCTACCTGTCGATCGCGCTGCTGTCGCTGGTCAATCCTGCGCTGGGGCAGCTGCCCAACGCGCCGACCATGCTGGCCGACGCCACCGGGCGCGCGCCGGGCACGGTGTTCGCCGGTCTCGGCGCGCTCGACCGCTACCAGCAGAACGCGAAGAGCGCCGCGCTGTTCACCAACAACACCTGGCACGCGACCGACGCGCTCGACCTGACCCTGGGCCTGCGCTACACGCGCGAGAAGAAGACGCTCGACGCGCACTACAGCAATCCCAACGGCAGCGCCGGCTGCGCGGCCATGCTCGACCCGGTCAACGGCCAGGCGCGCATCGCCGCGGCGCTGATAGCGCGCGGCGTGCCGGCAGCGGCCTTGCCGCAGGTGATCCCGCAGGTCATGGGTTACAGCTGCCTGCCGTGGGCCAATCCGCTGCACGTGATGCGTACCGACGCGGCCGGCAACTTCATCGGCGGCGACACCTACCAGTCGCGCGAGGACAAGGAATGGTCGGGCACGCTGAAGGCCGCCTACCGCTGGAACGAGCACGTCATGACCTACCTGTCGGCCGCGCGCGGCTACAAGGGCGGCGGTTTCAACCTCGACCGCGTGCAGTCCAGCACCGGGCTCTCCAGCGGCGGCACCGGCATCCTGCCGGTCAACGACACCTCGTTCCCGGCGGAATTCGTCGACAGCTACGAGCTGGGCGCCAAGACCACCTGGGCCGACGGCTCGCTGCTGCTCAACGCGACACTGTTCCTGCAGGAATACGAGGACTTCCAGCTCAACAGCTTCCTCGGCACCAGCTTCGTGGTGCGCTCGATCCCCAAGGTCACGTCCAAGGGCCTGGACGCGGAAATCCTGTGGCAGCCGCGCGCCGTACCCGGGCTGATGCTGCAGGGCGGCGTGATGTACGCCGACACCACCTTTGGCAACAACATCCCGGGCGACGATTTCATCGAACCCACCGGCGCGCTGTACAAGCTGCCGGGTGCGACGATGCCGTTCGCGCCGGACTGGTCCGGCTCGGCATCGGTGACCTACGCGTGGGACATGGGTAGCCGCCTGCAGGGCCGTTTCAACATCGGTGCCAGGTACATGTCCGACTACAACACCGGCTCGGACCTGGACGTGGAGAAGGAGCAGGGCGCCTACACCGTGGTCAACGCGCGGGTAGGCATCGGCGCGCGCGACGACCGCTGGTCGTTCGAGCTGTGGGCCACCAACCTGACCGACACCGATTACGTGCAGGTGGGCTTCGACGGGCCGCTGCAGAACGTCTCGCCGGTGCCGAACAACCCGTTCAACACCTTCAACGCGTTCCCCGGCGCGCCGCGGATGTACGGCGCCACGCTGCGCGTGCGCTACTGAGCGACCGTGCCGTCCCCGCGCGAACGGGCGCGCGGGGCGGCGCCACGCCCACGGCGCCGGCCGGATGGAGTACAACGTGCGTTTTCGCCGGAGCGAACACGCATGTCCGAGCCCATTCCAAGCGACGAGGAACTGCGCATCGTCGCCGACGCCGTCGGCGTGCGCCTGCGCGGGTCGCGCGACTCCCTGGTCGCGGCCGAAAGCTGCACCGGCGGCTGGATCGCCAAGACGGTGACCGACATCGCCGGTTCCTCGGATTGGTTCGACTGCGGCATGGTCGCCTACAGCTACGAGGCCAAGCAGGCGCTGCTGGGCGTGCGCCCGGAGACGCTGGAAATCCACGGCGCGGTCAGCCGCGAGACGGCGGTGGAAATGGTCTCCGGCGCGCTGGTCAACTCCGGCGCGACCATCGCCGTGGCGGTGACCGGCATCGCCGGCCCGGGCGGCGGCAGCGACGACAAGCCGGTCGGCACGGTCTGGATCGGCTGGAAGCGCCGCGGCGGCTACGCCCGCGCCGAGGTCTTCCATTTCGCCGGCGACCGCGACTGCGTGCGCCGGCAGACGGTGGCCGCGGCGCTGCGGGGGCTGGGGGAGTTGTAGAACCGGTCCGTTAGTAGTATTACTACTAACCATGGACCTGTCCGATACCCAGCAAGCCATCCTCGCCCTGATCGCCGAGCGCATCGAGGCCGAGGGCATGCCGCCGTCGCAGACGGAGATCGCCCGCGCCTTCGGCTTCAGCGGGGTGCGCGCGGCGCAGTACCACCTCGACGCGCTGGAAGCCGCCGGCGCCATCGAGCGCGTGCCCGGCCGCGCGCGCGGCATCCGCCTGCTGCACGCGCCCGAAGCCGCGCAGCGCGAGCTGGCGCTGCCGGCATCGGCCAACGAGGACGTGCTGGAGCTGCCCGTGCTGGGACAGGTCGCGGCCGGCCTGCCGATTGGCGCCGACATCGGCTCCGAGCAGGTGGTACTGATGGATCGCGCCTTCTTTTCGCCGGCACCCGATTACCTGCTGAAGGTAAAAGGCGACTCGATGCGCGACGAAGGCATCTTCGACGGCGACCTGATCGGCGTGCACCGCACCGCGGACGCCCGCTCGGGGCAGATCGTGATCGCCCGCATCGACGACGAGATCACGGTCAAGCTGCTGAAGGTCGGCAGGGACCGCATCCGCCTGCTGCCGCGCAATCCCGATTTCGAGCCCATCGACGTGATGCCCGACCAGGACTTCGCCATCGAGGGCCTGTACTGCGGCCTGGTGAGGCCGAACCGGTGACCGCCCGCTGCGCGGGCGGGGCTTTCCCGCACACTCCCCGCGGCATTTCCCGACCCGCCGGCGCGGCGTGCACCGACTGCATCGGCCACGGCACCGCGGCCATCCTGCGCCTGTCGGCCGCGGTCGCAGCCCCTGCGACCACGCCCGGCCACACTCTTTCCAACGCCCCATACACACCATGACGAGGACCACCACGATGGACGAGAACAAGAAGCGCGCGCTCTCCGCGGCCCTGACCCAGATCGAGAAGCAGTACGGCAAGGGCTCGGTCATGCGCATGGGCGACCGCGTCGCCGAAGTGGTGCCGGTGATCCCGACCGGCTCGTTGCTGCTCGATACCGCCCTGGGCATCGGCGGCCTGCCGCGCGGCCGCGTGGTCGAGATCTACGGCCCGGAGTCCTCGGGCAAGACCACGCTGACCCTGCAGACCATCGCGCAGTGCCAGAAGCTGGGCGGCGTGTGCGCCTTCATCGACGCCGAGCACGCGCTCGATCCCACCTACGCGCAGAAGCTGGGCGTCAACGTCGAGGACCTGCTGGTCTCGCAGCCCGACACCGGCGAGCAGGCGCTGGAAATCGCCGACATGCTGGTGCGCTCCAACGCCGTGGACATGGTGGTCATCGACTCGGTCGCCGCGCTCACCCCGCGCGCCGAGATCGAGGGCGAGATGGGCGACCAGCTGCCCGGCCTGCAGGCGCGGCTGATGAGCCAGGCCCTGCGCAAGCTCACCGGCAACATCAAGCGCAGCAACTGCATGGTGTTCTTCATCAACCAGCTGCGCCACAAGATCGGCGTCATGATGCCGGGGCAGAGTCCGGAAACCACCAGCGGCGGCAATGCGTTGAAGTTCTATGCCTCGGTGCGCATGGACATCCGCCGCATCGGCTCGGTCAAGAAGGGCGACGAGATCATCGGCAACCAGACCAAGATCAAGGTGGTCAAGAACAAGATGGCGCCGCCGTTCAAGCAGGTCATCACCGAGATCCTCTACGGCCAGGGCATCAGCCGCGAGGGCGAACTGATCGACATGGGCGTGGACGCCAAGCTGGTCGAGAAGTCCGGTGCCTGGTACAGCTGCGACGGCGAGCGCATCGGGCAGGGCAAGGAGAACGCCCGCCAGTACCTCAAGGACAACCCGGAAGTCGCCGCCAGGATCGAGGCCGCGCTGCGCGAGAAACTCGCGCCGGCGGTGGTGGTGGCCGAGGACAAGGCCGAGGAAGAAGACACCAAGGCCTGACCTGCCTGATGCGTTCCCCGGATCGCCACGACACGCCTGCAGCCGGGGCACCGGCCGGCGAAGGCCGGCGCAGGCGCCGCCGGCCGGAGCCGACCCCGGCACAGCGCGCGCTGGGGCTGCTGGTGCGGCGCGAACACTCGCGCAAGGAGCTGGCCACCAAGCTGGCCGCGCGCGGCGTGCCCCCCGAAGAGGCGAGCGCCGCCGTCGAGCGGATGGCGGCCGAGGGCTGGCAGGACGACGCCCGTTTCGCCGAAAGCCTGGCCCGTTCGCGTGCCGGTTCCGGCTACGGCCCGCTGCGGATCCGCGCCGAGCTGGGTACCCACGGCCTGGACGAGGCCGTGATCGCCCGCGCCTTCGACGCCCTGGCCGAAGCCGGCGGGGACGACTGGATTGCGCGCGCGCGGGACCTGGTCAAACGCCGCTTCGGCGACGGCCTCGCCACCGATATCGCCCGCCGGCGCAAGGCGGCCGATTTTCTCCTGCGCCGGGGCTTCGATGGCGACACGATCCGGCGCGCGACCCGCGGTAGTCCCGACGACGATTGAGCGGGGCGTCGGCGCGCGAAAACGCGTTCCGGCGCGGGCCTGCGGCCTGTTAATCTAGGCAATTGGGCCGCCAGACAGGCGCCGTGTCCGGGCTATTTGCCGCGGATCCGGTACCGGGTCGCGCCCGCCAGCCCAGACGCCAGCCAGAGCATGTCCACCAAGACCCCGACCACCGCCGACATCCGCCGCGACTTCCTCGATTTCTTCGCCGCCCGCGACCACACCATCGTGCCCTCGGCATCGCTGGTTCCCGGCAATGATCCGACCCTGTTGTTCACCAACTCCGGCATGGTCCAGTTCAAGGACGTGTTCCTCGGCGCCGAGAAGCGCAGCTACGTGCGCGCGGCGGACGTCCAGCGCTGCCTGCGCGCCGGCGGCAAGCACAACGACCTCGACCAGGTCGGTTACACGGCCCGCCACCACACCTTCTTCGAGATGCTGGGCAACTGGTCGTTCGGCGACTACTTCAAGAAGGACGCCATTGCCTGGTCGTGGGAACTGCTGACGAAAGTCTGGAAGATCCCGCCCGGGCGCCTGCTGGTCACCGTCTACCAGACCGACGACGAGGCCTACGGCATCTGGCGCGACGATATCGGCCTTGCGCCCGAACGCATCATCCGCATCGGCGACAACAAGGGCGCGCCGTACGCCTCCGACAATTTCTGGCAGATGGCCGACACCGGCCCCTGCGGCCCGTGCACCGAGATCTTCTACGACCACGGCGCGCACATCGCCGGCGGGCCTCCGGGCTCGCCCGACGAGGACGGCGACCGCTTCATCGAGATCTGGAACCTGGTGTTCATGCAGTTCGACCGCCAGCCCGACGGCAGCCTGCAGCCACTGCCGGCGCCGTGCGTGGACACCGGCATGGGCCTGGAGCGCCTGGCCGCGGTGCTCCAGGGCGTGCACGGCAATTACGAGATCGACCTGTTCCAGGTACTGATCCGCAAGGCCGCCGAACTGACCGGTACCGCGGACCTGGAGAACAAGTCGCTGCGCGTGATCGCCGACCACATCCGCGCCTGTAGCTTCCTGATCGTCGACGGCGTGCTGCCCTCCAACGAGGGCCGCGGCTACGTGCTGCGCCGGATCATCCGCCGCGCGCTGCGCCACGGCTGGATGCTGGGCGTGCGCCAGCCGTTCTTCCACAGGCTGGTCGCCACCGTCGACGAGTTGATGGGCGAGGCCTACCCGGAGCTCCGCCGCAGCCGCGAGCTGGTCGAGCGCGCGCTGAAGGCCGAGGAGGAGCGCTTCGCCGAGACGCTCGATTCGGGCATGCGCATCTTCGACGAGATCGCCGCACGCAGCGGCGACGCGAAGGGCGGCACGATCCCCGGCGCCGATGCGTTCCGCCTCTACGACACCTACGGCTTCCCGGTCGACCTCACCGCCGACATCGCGCGCGAGCGCGGCCTGTCGGTGGACATGGCCGGCTTCGAGGCCGCGATGGAACACCAGCGCGAAACCGCGCGCGCGGCCGGCAAGTTTTCGTCCAGCACCGGCCTGCCGGCCGACCTGGTCGCGAAGCTTCAGCCGACCGGTTTCCTTGGCTACGACACGCTCACCGCCGGTGGCCTGGAAGTGGTCGCGCTGCTGCGCGGCGGCCGTCCGGTCGATTCGATCGAAGCGGGCGACGAGGCAGTGGTGTTGCTCGACCGCACCCCGTTCTACGCCGAGTCCGGCGGCCAGGTCGGCGACATCGGCGAGCTGGACGGGCAGGGCGTGCGCTTCTGCGTGTCCGACACGCAGAAGTACGCCGGCCAGTTCCATGGCCACGTCGGCAGGCTCGCCGCCGGCACGCTGAAGGTCGGCGACCACGTCGTCGCCTCGGTCGACGGCGCGCGACGCGGCGCCACCATCCTCAACCACAGCGCCACCCACCTGCTGCACGCCGCGCTGCGCAGCGTGCTGGGCACGCATGTCACCCAGAAGGGCTCGCTGGTCGCGCCCGACCGCCTGCGCTTCGACTTCTCCCATTTCCAGCCGATGACGGCCGCGGAGCTGGCCGAGGTCGAGCGCCGCGTCAACGCCGACATCCGCGCCAACCACGCCGCGGAAGTGCACCAGATGGGCATGCAGGAAGCGCTGGACTTCGGCGCGATGGCGCTGTTCGGCGAGAAATACGGCGAACGCGTGCGCGTGCTGCGCATGGGCGACGCCTCGACCGAACTGTGCGGCGGCACCCACGTTGCCCGCACCGGCGACATCGGCCTGTTCAAGATCGTCTCCGAGGGCGGCGTGTCGGCCGGCGTGCGCCGGATCGAGGCGCTGACCGGGCAGGGCGCGCTCGACCACGTTGCCGCCGAAGAGCGGCAGCTGGATGAGACCGCGCACCTGCTGGGCGGCACCCCGGCCGAGGCCGCCGCCAAGCTGCGCGTCCTGCTGGACCGGCAGAAAAAGCTCGAGCGCGAACTCGAGTCAATGAAGGCCAAGGCCGCCAGCGGTGCCACCGCGGACCTCGCGTCCAGCGCCGTGGAGATCGACGGCATCAAGGTGCTCGCCGCGCGGCTGGAAGGCTTCGACGCCAAGGCATTGCGCGAGGCGGTCGATCGCCTCAAGCAGCAGCTGGGCGATACCGTCGTCCTGCTCGCCGGCGCCAGCGGCGGCAAGGCGGCCCTGGTCGCCGGTGTCGGTGGCGCGGCGCTGAAGCGGGTCAAGGCCGGGGACCTGCTGTCCCACGTGGCCGGGCTGACCAACGGAAAGGGCGGCGGGCGTCCGGACATGGCCCAGGGCGGCGGCGAAGACGGGCCGGCACTGGCGGCCGCGCTCGAGGGCGTCCCCGGCTGGGTCGCTGGCCGCCTGCAGGCTGCATGAATAGTGCCCCAAGGCATGACCTTTGACTGGTTGCCGGTGGCCGGTATCAGCCCTTAACATCGTTCTCTTTTCCGACTTGTAAACGTTTTTTCGGCGCGAACCGCCGGAAGCGTCCGGCCGGGTTTGCCCGGTCGGCCCATGGAGACAGACAAATGTTGATCCTCACCCGCCGCGTCGGCGAAACCCTGATGATCGGAGACTCGGTCACCGTGACCGTGCTCGGCGTCAAGGGCAATCAGGTGCGCATCGGTATCACGGCACCCAAGGACGTGGCCGTTCATCGCGAGGAAATCTACGAGCGCATCCAGCGCGGCGAGGACGCCGAGTCCGGCGCCAAGGCTGCTGGATCGACGGGAGGTTTGCCGGACCCCGAATGACCCGGTATCCTTCGCGTCCTGTTTCGCCGCCGGCCTGATGCCGGTGTCGACAGGCCCGGAGAGTTGCCCGAGTGGCTGAAGGGGCTCCCCTGCTAAGGGAGTATAGGGTTTATAGCTCTATCGAGGGTTCGAATCCCTCACTCTCCGCCAGTTCAAGTACCACCCCGCGAATGTTCCCGCATCAACTGCACGACGCCCCGAGGGCTACGCGCAGGAAGGAACGATCAAGGGATTTTGATTGACGGACCTGCCGGTATTCCGGCAAAATTCCGCTTCTGTTTCACACGCGCCCGTAGCTCAGCTGGATAGAGCACCAGGCTACGAACTTGGGGGTCGGAGGTTCGAATCCTTCCGGGCGCGCCATCTGAAAAGTATTAGGGCCAACGGGCTAGCGCTCGTTGGCCCTTTTGCTTTTTCGGGTCGGGACTGTCCCCGTGCCCATTCCGTGCCCGTGCCTCTCCCGGGTGCGTGCCCAAACCAAGAAAAATACTCGAAACGTTTGGTCGTCCTACCATTTGCGATATGGGGGCATCATCCCTCATGAATGGCTTTCAGTTCGCGTGGCCACATCAAAGCGTGGCTGTTCGCGCAGCGGCAACAGGGGAATGGTGCTGGAAGGAGTCGCGGCACCCCGCGCACGGGTACTGATTCGGGACGAGGAATGGCTGGTCCGGCGCAGTAAGGCGGTCGCCTCACGCGTGGGAGGTCAGGCGCTCCGGCACCGGCTTGGTCTTTTCCAGGCCGAAGCGCGTGTATGCCCATACGAAGGCGAAAAACCCGAAGTAGATGGCCGTCCAGAAGCGCCCGAACCAGGTCTCGATGCGGTTGGCGTCGACGTCGTGCCCAAGCCAGTGCGGGAGTGCCTGGGCGAACACGCCCGCGCCGATGGCGCCGAGCATCAGGAACGACAATGCAAACAAGACGAGCGCAACCTTGTAGCCCTGGCCGCGGTAGCGGATTGACTTCACCTTCCCGCGATCCAGCCACGGCATGAAGAACAGCACGGCGATTGCCGCGAACATGACCAGCACGCCCCACAGCTTGATCCCGAGGAACGCGGGCACGACGCGCAACATCGCGTAGTAGGGGGTGAAGTACCACACTGGCTTGATGTGTTCCGGCGTCACCAGGCGGTTGGCCTCGACGAAGTTGTCGTGCTCGAGGAACCAGCCGCCGAAGGTGGGGGCAAAGAAAATGATGAAGGCGCCCACGAGCAGGAACACGGCCGTGCTGAGAAGATCCTCGACGCTGTAATAGGGATGGAAGGGAATGCCGTCGAGTGGCACGCCTTTCGCATCGAGGCTGTCGCCGATCTCGATCCCGTCCGGATTGTTGGAGCCCATCTCGTGCAGCGCCAGGATATGGATCGTCACCAGCAACAGCAGCGCCAGCGGCAACGCGATCACGTGCAACGCGAAGAAGCGGTTGAGGGTGGCGTCGCCCGGCAGGTAGTCGCCCATGATCCATTCGGTCAAGCCGTTGCCGACGACGGGTATCGCGCCGAACAGCGAGATGATCACCTTGGCGCCCCAGAACGACATCTGGCCCCACGGCAGCACGTAACCCATGAACGCCTCGGCCATCAGCACCAGATACACCAGCATCCCCAGCACCCAGACCAGCTCGCGCGGCTTCTTGTACGACCCGTACAGCAGCGCGCGGAACATGTGCAGGTAGACGACGACGAAGAACAGCGAGGCGCCGGTGCTGTGCATGTAGCGGATCAGCCAGCCCCACGGCACGTCGCGCATGATGTACTCGACCGACGAGAATGCTTCGGCCGCGGACGGCTTGAAGTGCATCGCCAGGAAGATGCCCGTGAACAGCTGGTTGACCAGCGCCACTCCCGCCAGCGCGCCGAACAGGTACCAGACGTTGAAGTTCTTCGGCGCGTAATAGGTCGCGGTGTGGGCCGAGACGAAAGACAGCCAGGGCAGGCGCTCCTCGATCCAGCCCAGCACGCGGTTCTTCGGATGCAGGCGGACGATCTTCAGGGCCATGGCTTCATCACTCCCGGCTCTAGTCCGGCGATGATTCGTCGAGGGCGATGACGTGCTTGATGCCTTGGCGGAACATCTTGGTGTAGGGGCAGATGCGCTCCGTGCTGCGGACCAGTTCCGCCGCGAGTGCGCGATCGAGGCCGGGCAGGCTGATCCGGGCTTCGGCCGTGAGCAGGAACAGACCGTCGACCGGGTCCCGGGCGGCGGTCACGGTAGCTTCCACGCTGGCATCGAGCAGGGCGATCCCGGCGCGCGCGGCGAGCAGGCTCAAGGCGCCATGGAAACAGGCTGCGTAGCCCGCAGCCAGCAACTGCTCGGGATTGGTGCCACCACCCGGTCCGCCGAGTTCCAGTGGCAGGCGCATGGCGACGTCGAGTGCGCCGTCATCGGATTTCACGATGCCCGAAGCGCGTCCATGCGCGGCTTCCCCGCCGGTCACGCGTACGCGACCGGTGTAGATCGGTTTGGCGTCCTCGCCGTGGTACTTGTCCAGAAGGCTCTGCGGAGGTGGCTGTAAAGGCGTCACGGGAAGACCATTGGTGTGATCGGAGATGCGGATGGGCGAGGCCGGTACACGGCTGGCATCACGACGCTTGCGCATGCGGCGCGTCGGTTGGAACGAAGCGGGGCTGGTCGACGACCCAGCGCTCGAAGCTCAGTTCGCCGTGCCAGGCAGACGCGCCCGGCATCAAGGTGTCGTTGTCGAGCTCGGCGCCGAAGTAGGGTGCGTGCACGTCGCTGACCACGTCGCGCGGATCTCCGGTGATCGCCATGAAGCGCTTGGCCAGGCTGGCCAGCGACTCGCTCTGGGGGCCGGCGATTTCGATGATGCCGTTGATCGGTGCCTCCTGTGCCAATCGCGCCACGTTCCTGGCGACGTCTGCGGCGGCGATGGGCTGCACCAGCGCCGGTGACAGCCGCACCGTGTTGCCGTCGGCGGCCGACTGGATCATGCGCGGCAAGAACTCGAAGAACTGGGTGGAATGGATGATGGTGTAGGGCATGCCGGACTCGCGGATCAGGGCTTCCTGCGCGATCTTGCCGCGGAAATAGCCACTGGCTTCCAGTTTCTCGGTACCCACTACCGACAGCGCCACGTGGTGGCCGACACCGGCCCTGGCTTCGGTGCCCAGCACGTTGCGGCCTGCAGTCTGGAAGAAGTCGAGCACTGCGGCGTCTTCGAACGAGGGCGAATTCGCCAGATCGATGACCACGTCCGCTCCTGCCATGGCGGCGTCCAGGCCCTCGCCGGTCAGGATGTCGATGCCGGTGGAGGGCGCCGCCGCAATCACCTCGTGACCTTGTCCGGCCAGTCGCGAGACGACCTTGCTGCCAATGAGTCCGGTACCACCGATCACTACGAATTTCATGTTGTTTCTCCACGCTGGGATTTGGGGGGAGGGCGATTGGAGTCCCGTTTCCGGGAGTGCCGGAACACCTGGGGATGCTAGGGAGCGTGCGTCGATGGCAGAAGACTCGTGTCGGCCTGCATGGTGTTGCCCTTTGCGCACCAATCCCGTGCGCTTCGACTGTGCCGACAAGACGCTTGCGCAAACCAGCGGTGGCAGCCGCGGCAATGGCACTGTTTCCGAGTGCGCAACACCATGCGTACGCCCTCGGGTCTACCGCGAGGCCGAGGCGCTATCTAACGTCGACCCGGGCGCGGAAGCCTTCGCGCCATCCCAGACCTTCCCCCTTTCCAAGGAGCATCGACATGAGCCAACGCGCCGATTTCATGCAGCAATCCCCGGAACTGACCAGGAAGCTCGTCGAGCTCGACGCGCTGTTCAAGAAGACGACCATCGAGGAGTCGATCCAGGACCTGGTGAAGATTCGCGCCTCGCAAATCAACGGCTGCGCCTTCTGCCTGGACATGCACGTCAAGCAGGCCACGATCCGCGGTGAGCGTCCGCTGCGCATCCTCCATCTCCCCGCATGGCGCGAGTCGCCGTTGTTCAACCCGCGCGAGCGCGCGTCGCTGGCATGGGCCGAAGTGCTCACGCAGATCCCGGCGCAGGGCGTGGCCGACGACTACTACGAGCGGGTCCGCGCGCAACTCTCGGAAAAGGAAATGTCCGACCTGGCGTTCATCGTTGCGTCGATCAATGCCTGGAACCGGATCAACATCGGTTTCAGGACCGTGCCCGGCAGCCGCGACAAGGCGTACGGACTGGACAAGGCAAACCTCGCCTGATCCAAGGCATCGGCCGGGCACTGCCGGTGCCCGATCTCCCCCACGTCCCCCAAAAGGAGCCTTCGATGAGCATCCATCATTGCCTCGGCTTTTGCCTGCTGCTCTCGTCAACCGTGGCGATGGCGCAGGAACCTGTCGCCGCCGCGCCATCGCCGATCGCCACGCCGGTCATGACCCAGCCATTGCCAGAGTTTCCGGGCAAGGAAGTCCTGCTCCTGTCGGTCGAGTTCCCGCCGGGCGCGGTCGATCCGGTCCATCGCCACGATGCCGAAGCGTTCGTCTATGTCCTGGAAGGAAACGTCATCATGGGCGTTGCCGGTGGCAGCGAAGTCACCTTGGGTCCCGGCGATACCTTTCATGAGCGCCCCGAAGACCTGCACACGGTCGGGCGCAATGCCAGTTCACGGAAGCCGGCCAGGTTCCTCGCGTTCCTGATCAAGGACGCCGGCAAGCCCGCGGTGATTCCCGCCGACTGAGGCCCGCGCCACGAATCTCCGTCAGAACCGTGTCTTTCCCAGGCATTCTGGGGCCCCGGGTAGAACCGGGGCTTTTTCTCAGCGCGGATCCTGGGGGAGCAACGCGCCGATGCAATGTCGGGCGTCGAACGCAAACTGATCGGGGGATGACACGAAACGGTGCGGCTTCGTGACACCACACGAAAGACATGCCAGTTGCGCGCGTGCGAAGTCCGGTGCCGATGGGCGAGCGTGATCGCGGAGAACCACCGCCCGGGCAAGACCGACCGCAGGTCCGGAGCCCGCGGTCGCGGATCGCCCGGCCGGTTCGCGGAACCGCGCTACTCCTCGAACGGGGATTCCAGCAGCGCTTCCACCGCCGAAGGCGGATCGTAATCCGGCACGAAACGCTTGCCGAAATCCCTGGCGAAGTTGTCGTATGTGGTCTCGGGTCGCGCCTCGGCGATCCTGCAAACCGCATGCGCGAAGCGATGCTTCATGCCCAGGCGGGGGAACGTCTCGAGGATCCGCGCCATGTCGGCTCGCGGAATCGATTCATGGTGCCATCCACCCCAGTCGACGCCAACACCCAGGGTGCACAGCGCGGCTTCGGTTTCCTTGTGGAGGCAGATCGAGGGCGTGGAGTTGAGCGCGATGCTGTCCCAGACCAGTTGGGCGCGACGTTCATCCAGGCCCTCGCGGCGGACAAACGCACGCGCGGCATTGGCGCCTTCCACCTCGAAGCGGAGAGGACCACTGGCTGCCTTCGTCAGGCCGAGATCGTGCAGCAGCGTCGCAACGGCCAGCACTTCGGCATCGTAAGGTTCGCCCTTCTGCTCCGCCAGTATCACTGCGAACAGCCAGGATCGCATGACGTGGTTGAAAAGGTAGGGGTCGGAGTTTTCGCGCACGTACTCGAGGGCCCGCGAGACCAGGAGCGTGTCAGGCAGAGTGATTCCGGCCAAAGTACGCGTGGCGGGCTCGGGGGAATGGCGAGAGTGCGGGGGCGGGGCGATGCGCGACAGCGCTTGCATGGGAATCCCTCCTATGGAGATCCGGTTGGCGCAAGCAGGTCCAGCACTGCGTCGGCGAATGCCCGTGGTGCTTCCTGCGGCAGGTTGTGTCCGACGCCATCGACGATGCGATGCGTCCTGCGACCGGCAAACAGCGCCGCGCTGGACTTGCCGTCCGTCGCCGGAACAACGCCGTCCGCATCACCGTCCAGGGTGATTGCGGGCACGGTAATCGGCGGCAGCGAGGCCAGCCGGTTCTCGATTTCCCGATAGCGGGCGAACCCATCCGCCAAACCCATCCGGTGACGATACGAATGAATCACCACGTCTACGAAATCCGGGTTGTCGAAGGCCTCTGCGCTGCGCTCGAACGTCGCATCGTCGAACGCCCAGGTCGGTGAATTGTTCTCCCACAGGATCCGCGCGACTTCCCTTCGGTTTGCCGTCAATCCAGCGCGGCCACGTTCGCTCTGGAAGTAATGCTGGTACCACAGGCCCCATTCGATGCGTGCGGGCGCAGGCCGTCCCGCGTGCGCAATATCCTGGATCAGGTAACTGTTCACGGAGACCAGGCCACGACACCGGTGAGGCCAAAGCGCGGCAGCCACGCACGCGGCCCTGCCACCCCAGTCGTAGCCAGCCAGGACGGCGCTGTGCATCCCCAGGGCATCCATCAGGTCGATGACATCCGCTCCGATCGCGCCCTGCTGTCCCGCGCGCGGCTCATTGGCATCGATGAAGCGCGTTGGTCCATGCCCACGCAGGTAGGGGACCACGACGCGGCATCCCCGCGAGGCCAGTATCGGTGCGACTTCCTGATAGCTATGGACGTCGTATGGAAACCCGTGGAGCAGGAGGACGGGGTTCCCGTCCCGTGGCCCGGATTCGAAATAGGCCACGTCCAGCTGGCCGGCCCGGATCGTCCTTGCTTGCCCCAACCCGGCACGCAGTCCGGCGCGTGGGGACGCCGTGGCTGCGCGGGAGATCAACGAATGGCCGGCAGCCGCGGTGATGCCGCCCACGGCAATCCCCTTTGCAGCGGCGCCGATCATCGCACGCCGCCGCCGGTCGATGTGTTCCTGCATGGGATTTCTCCGGTGGTTGCGAACTCAACGCGATTCCGCGGCTTCGACGATGAGACGGGCTACTTCATCCGGGTGCGACACCATGACGAGGTGCGAGGCGCCATCGATCTCGACGACCCGGTGCGACCGTGCGCGTCGGGCCATGAAACGCAGGGATTCCGGCGGAATGTTCCTGTCCAGGCTGCCAAAGACCGACCACGACGGAATCGATCCCCACGCGGGTGGGCCGGATGCTTCATTCAGCGCCTTGTCGGTCACGGGGCGCTGGGCGATCGCCGCCGCGGCTGCCGGACCGGCGGGGACGTCGGCCGCGAACTGCTGGTGGAAGCGTGCCTGCTGGATGTAGAGATCATTGCTGCCATCGGGCAGCGCGACGGGCGGCCCCAGGGCGGCGGCGAGCGTGCTCCCGGGAAACCTCGCGGAGAGGCCGGCAGCGGTTTCGCCGGTCTCCGGCGCGAATGCCGCGACATAGACCAAGGCCTTGATCTCGTGGCGCCCGGAATCGACGTTGCTGATCACCATCCCGCCATAGGAATGACCGACCAGCACGACCGGCCCGGTGATTGTCTCGAGCAGGGCGTCAAGATAGGCGGCGTCGTACTTGACGCTGCGCAGGGGATTGGCAGCGGCGACGACGGGAAAGCCGCGGGCAACGAGGTTGCCGGCCACGTCGTTCCAGCTGGAGGAATCGGCGAATGCGCCATGGACGAGGACGATCGTGGGCCTGGCCGCGGGACGCGCGACTTCCTTCGATTCGGCACAGAGCGCAGAGAAGGCGAGGAACAGGACGCTGAAGAGCGCCAGTCGCTTGATCAGTGTGTTCATGGAGGCCTCCGTGGATTCGGTGGGGAAAGGTGTGCTGGATGGGATCGACTTGATTGGATTCCCGGATGAGAGGCTTCCCGCCCATGGCGTCGTCGTGTGGCTGATTGGCACTCCGCGGGGACGCCGCGCCAACGTGGGTTTGTCCCGTGCACGAACGGGTGGAAAGTGCACGTCCCGTTACAGCCGCCTCGACGAACTGACACCCGTCGTCTTCGTTGCCATGGGTGGGAAGCTGGAGAAATTCTGGGTCCGGGCGTGGGTGAGCGGAAGACGAGAAACGGTCGTCACCGTGTTGTCGCCCGGGCATCAATCCGGGCCGGCATGCATGCGGCACGCGCGCGATCTCCGGGTTCGGCGTACGCGGGCATGCCCATGACATCGATGCCCGGATGGGGATCACCAGTTGGCGAGCGCGTACTCCGACCGTTCGATCCAGGCCTGGAATCCCAGCTTTCCGCGTTCGGCGTCTTCGCGCGGGAGCAGGACGCATTCGTCCAGCGTGGCGCCGAAGTAGGGTGCGCCGGGATCGGTGCACACCTCGTAAGGTGCTTCCATGTCGATGACGAATTGCCGGATGAGTTCGGACATCCTGGCACGCTCTGGTCCGGCGATCTCGATCGAACCATTGACGGGCGCGTTGGCGGCGACACGCGCGATTGTCGCGGCGACATCGTCGGAGGCAACGGGCTCGATGTAGGCGGGTGACAGGCGAATAGCCTGGCCGTCGATGGCGTAGGTGATGATGTCGAGGAGGAACTCGAAGAATTGCGTCGCGTGCACGATGGTGAACGGGATGCCAGACGAGGCGATTGCGTGTTCCTGCAACGCCTTTCCACGAAGGTAGGGGCTTGCGTCGAGGCGGCCCGTCCCTACCACGGAAAGCGACACGTGGTGCTTCACGCCGGCGCGCTTCTCGGCATCGAGAAGATTGGAAATGGCGGTCTTGAAGAACTCGAAGGCAGCCATGTCGTCGAAAGTTGGCGAATTGCTGACATCGACAACGACATCGGCGCCAACCAGGCTGTCCGCCAATCCTTTCCCGGTGATCAGGTCCACGCCTGTCGATCGGGATGCGGCCGACACGCGGTGGCGCTGTGCGCGCAGTCTCTCGACGATGTTCCGGCCGACCAGGCCCCTTCCACCCATGACAACGATGTTCATGCCTGCCTCGTGGTGAGTTGCCGGTTGGCGTGTCGATGAGCCCGCATCCCGGCTTGCGCTTCGATGCTAGGAGTCCCCTCCGTACTCCGGTAGATCCGCAGCCGGAACGGCGGCGCTTCCCTGGATGCACCAATGCCGGACACGTGCAGGCGAGACGCAGTCCGGGCGATCCGCCATTCGGAGTCGGACTTCAGCCGCCGAGCCAGAAAGCGACGTTGCGGACGTACTGCTTCGTCGAGCGGAGCGCTTCGGGAAACCGGGTGATTGCATCGCCGGCAGGCTCGCTCACGAAGGAGGGGCAGCCGGCCTCGGGGTTCCAGTTGTAGTCGGTGAAGTGATGGAAGCTCGATTGGGCGATGGCGCGTCCGCCGTGTCCGGAGCGTTCGAAGGCGACGGCGACGTTGAATCGCCGGGTCGACGCCAGACTCTGCCCCTCCATGACGACCCGGGCGCTCGGATCGTCCGGCGGAGCGCTCACGGCGCCCTCGTGCGGATGGGCCGGGAGGTACTGGATGACGCCGGTGGGCGACTGCCTGTCCCGCATCACCGGGTGGATGTTGCCGACGGGCCGGACGCGCTGGAAATCCCCGTTGGCGCCGGAGTAGTAGTTGGGCCAGGAGATCGGGGATGAGAAGAGGTTGTCGACACAGCGACGGGCTTCGTCGCGCTCCGGGTTATGGCTGTGGAAGTGATGCGCGGCGCCGATGCCACCCAGGTTGCAGATCGAGCTGCCCAGATCCATGTGATCGCGCGTGACCACCAGGCTGCCACCGCGCTGGCGGAACCGGCTGATGCCCGCGCAGTCCTCGGCGGTCAGGCCGTCACCGCCATCGACGGCGAGAAGCCACAGTTGGTGGAAGCCCGATGCATGCAGGTTTGACAGCACGGGATCCGGCTTCCCGCGTGCGGCGCGATTGCGCGCGGTCACCCCGAAGGCAAGTAGCCCCTGGTCGTCCCTGAGTTGCGACAGGAATTCGCTCAAGCGGCTGAACCGCCCGACGTTCCAGTCGTCCGGCACGTCGTCGATCGTGGTTTGCAGCAGGATGTTCAGCATGGTCTCGGGAGTGCATGCGCTATCAGGCGGCCTCGGCCGCCGGCTTTTGGAAGCCGTATGCCAGCCCGGTCGGGCACTGCAGGTCCGAAGCCCGGATCCTGGCGATCATGAAGTCGATGAACACTCGCATGCGCGACGGCATGTGCTGTCGGCTCAGATAGCAGATGTGGTGGCCGCGGTCATCGGGCGCGTATTGCATCAGGCAGGGAATCAGGGCGCCGGACCTCAGTGCCTCACAGACCAGGTAACCAGGCATCTGGGCGATGCCTTGTCCGTCGAGCACGGCCTGCAGCACCGTTTCGGGATCGTTGCAGGTGAGCCTGGCCTGCGGCAGGAGCTTGCGGATCTGGCCCTCTACCTTGAACTCCCATTCGGCTATCCGGCCGGAGCCAAGCCGATAGTTGATGCATTCGTGATTGGCCAGGTCGTCCATCATGGCGGGCAGCCCGTGGGCCTTCTGGTATTCGGGGGAGGCGCAGACCAGCAGCTGCATGGGGATGACCTGCCTGGCGATGATCTCGGCGTCCTCCATGCGTCCATTGCGGAACGCGATGTCGATGCGGTCGGATGTGAAGTCGGTCGGCTTGTCGCTCAGGAGCAGGTCGATCGATACCTCGGGATAGATGGCCTGAAAGTCGCGCAACAGCGGCGCCACCACCTTACGACCGAAACCGGTTGCCGAACTGACGCGAAGATGACCACGCGGCGGACCATCCCGAAGGTCCCGCATTTCCTCGACTGCCTGGACGATCCGGGAGACCCCGCTATGACAGCTTGCATAGAACAGGTCGCCTTCGGGGGTGGGTGCCGTGCTCCGCGTGGTTCGATGCAGGAGCCGAACGTTCAACTGGTCCTCCAGCTTCTGGACATTGCGGCTCACCGCGGAGCGGCCGATGCCCAGGCGGTCGCCCGCCCGCGCGAAACTGCCCTCCGCGACCACGGCGATGAAGGCGACGACGCCGGCATAGGTGGTGGCGAAGCTGGTGGCCAGGGGATCCGTGGGCGGAGAGAGGAGCGTGGGGGAGGTCATGGCGGCGGCTTCCGGCTTGGTGAGGGCGGGGCGTTCGATCTCGCGATGCGAACCGCTTGCCTACCGTGCTCGCCCGGACGCCTCAAGCGCCAGTTAATGCCTGTCAATCGATGTAAAGGACATGACCGGCGGCCTGTCCGCCGTGGGTTCCTGCCGGCACGACCATGTTCGCGGCTTCAACCGCCGTCAGCGTGGGGCAATCCTGCTGCTTTCCGGTCGTCGTGGGCCAAAGGCAGGCCCCGGGCGATCTCGTCACGCAACCCGCAGGCCTGCGCGATCGCCGGGCCGCCTTGGTCGGGAACGTTCGCGCAGGTCTGCTCAAGCAGTTGCAGCGCCTGTTGCGGCCGGCCCAGGTACGCCCACATCCTTGCCAGACTCAGCCCGGCGCGCAATTCCCAGGACTTCGCGCCTTGCTGCCTCGAGGTTTCGAGCGCCCGGAAATAGAAACCTTCGGCTTCATCGGTCACACCGCGCAGCTCGCTTTGCCGACCAAGGGCACGCCAGACTTCGGCGGCGCTCCACAGGCCTTCCCCGTGCGAGAGCCGCGCGACCATTCCGTCATCGACCCAGTCGGTGCAGAACGTCACGAGCATCTCCCTGCGCGGCGGGTCGTAGTTCGCGAACTGGCCGGACACCTCGCGGACATGCAGAGCGGGATCCTGGGCGGTGAACAGCTGCAGCCCCTGGAAGTACCAGTCGGCGTACCGGAGCCAACCCACCAACCCCTTGCGCTGCGCTTCGTCCGTCATCACGCGGATCCACTTGCCGGCAAGCTCGAGCTCGCCCGACCACAGGGCGACGGGGCAGGCACCGTAAAGCGCGGCGCACAGCGAGACGGCATGCCCGGACGATTCGGCGCGGCCCACCGCATCGCTGGCCGTCTCCAGGGCCTTCGCCGTTTCGCCCTGGATCCAGAGCGTCCGCGCCAGCATCGCCTTCGCCGCGACGGCCGGGTCCACCCCGACCATGTTGGTGCGCGTGCGGCCGGCGCCGCCGCTCAATTGCAGCGACGTTTCGCAGTGCTGCCTGGCCGCGGCGAAACTGCCGCAGAAATGGTTTGCCATCGCACTCACGCGGTGAGCGAGATTGAGTGCCGCCGGGTTGGACCACGATTGTGCGATCGCAAGCAGCGTAGCCGACTGCTGCAACGCAGCCGCATAATCGCCGCGAAACATGTCGTGCGTGCACCGTCCCCAGCGGACCTGCAGTTCCAGCACTCGCGATTCGACTGCCAACGCACCGGCAAGGGCGCGGTCGCAGACCGAACCCAGGTCGGGGTTCAGGACGTCGGTGTGCAGCAACGCGATGATCAACGCGTTCAACAGCCAGGTTTCCGTTTCCGTGTCGGGCTCCAGCTGCTGCTCGACCAGTTCGAGCGCCGCCGCGACCCTGTCGCGATACTCGGCGACCTGGGATACGTGGAACCACAATGGTGCGGACGACGTGACCAACGCCGCGGCGGTCTTTGCATCCGGCGGTTCCGCCAGGCAGGTCCCGAGCGCAAAGCGAACGTCATCCAGGTGGTGGGCATACCGGTCGCCCCAATCGTGCGCGGTGAGGTTTGGCAGATCCGCCGTCGCCGCCTTCATCAGGTCAAGCATGAACAACGCATGGCGTCGCAGCAATGCCGGATGCTCATCGCTTTGCGCAAGCAGCGAAGCCGCGTAGCTTCTGGTCGTATCAAGCAGCCGATACGGCGCGATGGCGTCGTTGCCATCGAAGGACACCAGCGACTTGTTGGCCAACGAGATCAACGCGTCGAACGCAACGTCCGGATCCATGTCGCCAGCGGTGACGCCGAGCGCGGATTCGACATTGAAGCGGTCCCTGAAGACCGACAGCCGGCGGAAGACCCGCGACTCGTCCTCGTCCAGCAGGGCAATGCTCCAATCGAGTGCCGCCGCAAGCGACCTGTGGCGCGCCAGCGCCGCCCGATTGTCGATGGAGAGAAGCCGCATGTGGTCGTCGAGCCTGAGCGCGAGGTTGCCGGCGGACTGGACGCCGAGGCGCGCGGCCACCAGCTCGATGGCCAGGGGAATGCCGTCGAGCTGGCGCGAAATCCTGGCAAGCAGCGGGCCATCCGATTCCTCGAAACCGCCAGCGCCGGCAGCCTTGGCCCGTTCGATGAGCAGTTCGACTGCGGGCCAGTGCAGTGCCTGTGCAAGCGTGAGGTTTTCGGCATCGGGGACCGCAAGCGTGGACAGGCGCAGGACGTACTCGCCCGACACGCGCAGCGGCTCCCGGCTGGTCGCAAGGATGCGCAGGCCCGGCAGGGCCCCCAGCAGGCGCGTGACCGGCAGCGCGAGTGCATCCGCGACGTGTTCGCAGTTGTCGATCAGCAACAGCACATCGCGTCCAGCCGAATTGCGGGTGATGCGCTGGAGGGGGTCGGGCAAGTCTGCGGCGACGCCCAGCGACCGCGCGATGGTGCCAAGCACGTGATCCGGCGAAATCAACGGAGAAAGATCGGCGAAGGCCACCTGCATGGCCGGCTTCTGCTGGCAATGCTCCGCGGCGCGGATCGCAACGCTGGTCTTGCCGATGCCGCCCGCGCCGACGATCGTGACCAGGCGGTGTCCGTCCAGCGATGCCAGGACACCGCTCACATCAGCGTCGCGGCCGACGAGATCGGTCAGCCGCACCGGCAGCTTCGCCAGCGAGGCAGGCGACTGTGCCAAAGTCCTGCTCGGGGCGTCGGCCGGCTCCCGAACAACCTGCCCGTTGAACCGGTAGCCTCGCAGTGGAACGTTGGTGATCCACTCCTTGCAACCGTCACTGGCATCGGGTTTCCCCAGGGCCTTGCGGAGCAGGGACATGTGGACCCTGACGCTGGCTTCCTCAACCACGACACCGGTCCAGACGGCAGACAGCAATTCTTCCTTGCTCACCAGTTCGCCGGCCCGCTTGACCAGGTGCAATAGCAGATCGAACGAGCGCGGTCCCAGCCGCACCGTTTGGCCGGACGATTCGAGCCGACGCTGGTTCTCCCAGAGGACGAAAGAACCGAACCGCAGGCGAATATCGCCGGATGCCGGGGCGATGGTTGGGGGCGATGGCGCGGAGTCGGATGGATCCTTGGATTTTGCTTGCATGATTGAGCGCCTGTGGCTCGCCTCATGGCCCGGGTGCATCGTGAAGCAGTTCGATCGAATCGATTGTTCGAGCGCAACAGGCCATGTCGCGCTCAATTCACGATTAAACCATCATCCCCGGCGCTTGGCATCCTTGGCCGCCAAGGCTGGTAAGCGGGTTGCTTGACTGGCGGCTATCGCCGCTCGATCGGTTGAGGCGATTGGACCGGCGATCGTGCTGCGCAGGCGCGAATCGAGGGGCTGGATTGGAACGCATTCCCGCTCTCAGTGCGGGAGAGTCGGTTCGCAGCGGAAATTCTTCTCATCATCCGTACTCCCGGTGCCGGAATACACCGCTTCCCGGGGGAAAGGACAGAGCGGACGCGTGCGCGCAGGCGCGCCCGGCGGATTGCTTGCGACGATGCGCTCGGGCGCGCGGCCCGTCTCGACCCATTGGTCGAGGATGGCGATGACATCGAACACAAACGGCCCATCGCCGCCGCCGCAATGGCCCATGCCGGGAATCATGAAGAGACGCGCGTTCGTAGCTGCTTCCGTGTCCAGATGCGCGGCCATGGCGCGATAGAACTCGACGCTCGCCATCGGCGGAACGAGGGGGTCCGACCAGCCGTGAGACAGGAGCAGTTTGCGGCCGCTGGAGAGGTAGGCATCAAGACCGGATGCAGGAACGCCCGTTGCTCCGTCGTGCGCGGCCATCGCAAGACTGACGTCCCGGTCGTAGTCGAAGCTGCGGAAGTCCCACTGCGGATCGTTGTAGACCAAGTCGCGGAAATAGCTGAGCACCGGTGCGATAGGTCCCTCGCCGGAGGCCTGGGTCGGCAGCATGGTTTCGCTTCCAAGGGCGAAGCCGGGGTAGATGGGTTGGCCCGTGCGCGGATTGCGTGGTCCCTGGAAGATTGCGCGCAAGGCCCCAACCTGGGGAGCGGTGAGGCAGTCGACAGAGTCGGCACCGGGCTTGCATTGCAGTGCAGCCGGGTCGAAATCGCAGCGCTGCGGCGCGCCGATGATGCCGTCCCTCACCCCATCGTTGGCATCGCAGTGCGCCAGTACGGCCTTGTGCACGAGGTCGAACGCCGCTGGCGGGATCCGGCTTGCCGTGTCCTTCGATACGGCGGCGCTGGTCCACAGCGAGCCAACCATCAGTGCCACCACCGGGTTCGCCGGTGCCATGGACGAGATGCCGTCGTAGTCGTGCGGATAGCGATACGCTTCCATCAATCCCTGGCGCCCGCCGGTCGAACAACTGGCGAACAGCGAGCGGCTTGCCTGCCGATCGTAGTACGCGTGGATGGCGGCCTTCGCGATCACTGTCGTTTCGTGCAGCGCGCGATGGCCGAAGTCGACGAGTTTTTCCGGATGCCTGGCCGCGAAGCTGGCGTCGAGGGGGCTGCCCTCGTGCCCGCCATCGGTCGCGGCGGTCGCATAGCCTTTCGAAAGCGTATCGACCATCGCGGGATAGGGCATGGTGCCGGCCCACGCGCCATTGCCAACGCCGACGAACTTGCCGTTCCAGCCGGACATCGGCATCCAGACTTCGAAGCGAATGCTGGAGCCCGCGACAGGCCGGCTGATGCCTGCCACGCGACAGAAGGCCGGCAGGGGCGGGTATCCATGGGCCGGCGCGGCATTGGCAGGCGGCGTGAACGCGCCTGCCTCGACGATGACGGCGGATGTGATTGTGGCGTGTGGAAGTTCAAGTCTTTCGAGGCGTCCGCATTCCGCCGCGCCGGCGTCTGAGGCATGCAACGCTGCTAGCAGCGTGATCACGGCGAACCCGGAAGTGACAAAGCGACGGATCAAGTCTGACTCCCTTTATGTGGTTGGGTTCGCATGGCGATGTCTCCTGGTCATGCAACCGCGGAATGGCCGGGCGCGGACGAAGCCTGCTTGCGCCACCGCTTGAGCGGGACGTCCACAAGATGCAGGCAGATCGCAGCCATCGCGAACGAGAAGACGAGCGTTGCGGGCACTGTGACCCACCAGGGCTGCGCGTGGTCGTCCCTGAGCAGCAGGACGAACGGAAAATGCCAGACGTAGATGCCGTAGGACAGCCTGCCGATGTAGGCCATCGGGCGTGAAGCAAAAAAACCGCTGCCTCCGTGCTCGGCCAGGTGACAGATCAGTGCGAAGCCCGCGACTTCCGCCAGGGTGATTTCCAGCGTGACCGCCTCGTTCGGAAGGCGCAAGGGCAGCGACGGCATGAACGGCGCGGCAATACAGAACGCCAGCACGGCGCAGGCCACGAAGGCCACGGGCTTCGATACCTGCGGGCGCATGACGGCCCCGATCGTCCCGAGCACGATGCCGCTCATGCGCGTGTCGAAGGAGAAATAGGCCTGGTCCCAGTTCCATGTCAGCGCCGTCGCATAGCGCCAGCCAGTGACGAGGGTGAATGCCGCCAACAACCACGTAATGGGGCGCTGCGTTCGTAGCAGTGCCGGCAGCAGAAGCGGCCAGAGCAGGTAGAATTTTTCTTCGACACCGAGCGACCAGGTGTGGCCGATTGTCCAGGAGATGTGCCAGAAGGCCAGCGCATAGTCCATGACATAGAAGCCGGCGGCTCCGGCGGCCAGCCAGCGGTCGTCCGCCGGCCTCAGGAGGGGGGCCAGCGTGACGTAGGCCGCGATCAGTAACAACAAGGTCGGATAGAGCCGCAGAGCGCGCTTGATGTAGAACGCGCCGATCGCGATGCCTCCATGGCGGTGTTCTTCCAGCAACAGCGTCGTGATGAGGTAGCCGGACAGGACAAAGAACACGTCCACACCGATGAATCCGCCATCGCCCCATGGTGTTTCACAGTGGAACGATACGACGGCCAGGATCGAAAGGGCGCGAACACCGTCGAGTGCCGGGTTGTACTGCATCAGCGGACGAAAACCGCACGCGGGATGCCAATCGTTCCGGTGATCCGAATGCCTGCAAGGCCCGTGGTTCGCCCTTTCATGATCGTTGCGCCATGCGTTTTCCGAATGGTGCCCATGCGTCGTCCCGATAACCCGGCGTGTACCCGCCGGATTCTAGGCCGACTGGCCCCGTACCGCGATAGACCG
The DNA here is from genome assembly GCF_039537065.1 of Luteimonas lutimaris. Lineage (NCBI taxonomy): Bacteria > Pseudomonadati > Pseudomonadota > Gammaproteobacteria > Lysobacterales > Lysobacteraceae > Luteimonas > Luteimonas lutimaris. The sequence continues at coordinate 333,922 of NZ_BAAAZU010000006.1, forward strand.
GTCACCGGCCGCACGATGCCGCGCGGAATGCATCAATGGCTCCTGCAGCGGCAGGGGGGCGCACGCCGCCCTGACCGTCTTTCGACCGGAAGCGCAACCTGGCCAGCTTCCCTTCGGGGCATCCGGAACGTCGAGATGGCCCCGGCTAGAAGCGATATCCCATGAGCAGCATTGTTTCGCCATGATTTGGCTCATGAAGTCCGGCATTTGAGATGTGCCTGGCCTTCACCTCCCATGATCCATGCGCATAGCCGAAACCATTGGCAAACTGGAGGTGCCCGGACAGCGATGGAGTATCCCCTGACGATGCGAGCAAGAAGGACTCACAGAACCAGTGCTTCCTGCCGTGGCCTGGCCGCGTGACGCGCAGGCCTGCGCCGGCCAGCCAGGCGTCACGGCGATGGATGCCTTGACCGCGACCCGCCACAAAGCCGGCCGTGACGACGGGTTGGATCTGCAGCTTGCCGCGAAGCAGGGGATGGCGATGACCGGAGCCAATCTGGATGAAGCCGGCGTGCGTAGTGCCTAGACCGGATTTTCCACTCCAGCTTTGCCCGGCCTCGATCGCGAACTCCGCCGCTCGCGCCATTGGCGCTAAAAGTGCCAGGTATCCGATCAGCAGGAGTACGTGCAGCTCATGGTTTCCGCGATGCCGCACAGGAGCGGCAGGCGTTGACTGGAGATGAAGGCTTGTCACGGTGAATGCTCCGTGGAGACGCGCCGGCGCACGGGGCGCCGGCGCGGCCGGCCATATCGGTCAGCTGCGGATGAAGGCGAGCAGATCGCGATTGATGGTGTCGGCGTGTGTCGTGCACATGCCGTGGGGCAGCCCGGGATAGACCTTCAGCGTTGGGTTGCGCAGAAGCTTGGCTGAAAGCAGTGCAGAGTCCGCGATCGGCACGATCTGGTCGTCGTCACCGTGCATCACCAGCGTCGGTACGGAGATCGCGCGCAGGTCGTCGGTGAAGTCGGTTTCCGAGAAGGCCTGGATGCAGTCGTACTGCGCCTTCGCCCCACCCAGCATCGCCTGTCGCCACCAGTTCTGCCGCACGGGTTCGGACAGCGGATTCCCCTCGCGGTTGAAGCCATAGAAGGGCACCGGGAAATCCCAGTAGAAGCCGGCGCGGCTTGCAGCGAGCTGCGCGCGCAGGTCGTCGAAGACCTCGATGGGCAAGCCGCCGGGGTTTGCTTCGGTCTTGACCATCTGCGGTGGCACGGCGCCGATCAGCACGAGCTTGGCAACCCGGCCCGCACCATGGCGCGCGACGTAGCGTGCCGCCTCGCCGCCGCCGGTGGAGTGGCCGATATGGATTGCGTCGCGCAAGTCCAGGCGCGACGCCAGTGCGGCGACATCGGCGGCGTAGGTATCCATGTTGTTGCCGTCCGCGCTCTGGCTGGAGCGCCCGTGGCCGCGGCGGTCATGGGCGATGACGCGATAGCCCTGCTCGAGGAAGAACAGCAGTTGCGTATCCCAGTCGTCGCTGCAGAGCGGCCAGCCGTGATGGAAGACGATGGGCTGGCCACGCCCCATGTCCTTGTAGAAGATCTCGGTGCCGTCTTTGGTGATGATGGATGTCATGTCGGGGGTCCTGCGTTGGGGAGGGTGGGTGGTTCCGATCGACCACCACGGTGCGATCGAACCCGCGACCTGACGCTACGCGCGCGCCTGCGTGCCCGGTAGACGTCCGGCGCCGCGCACCGTGTTGAGCCGGCAGCATCAATCTGCACGCGGCGGCGCGCGGGCAGCGACGTGCGGCGATTGGTGCGCGCAGGGCAACGCGGTGTGTTCCGTTGCCGCCTGTCCCCGTTGCTGCAGGCTCCATAAGGTGGGCGTCCCTGATGACTACCGGGCGCGGCGGAGAACGCTCCCAGGACTGGAGCGAATGCAATGAAGACACTCACCGGAAAGGTCGCGCTGATCACGGGCGGCAACAGCGGCATTGGCTTGTCGGCGGCCACGCGTTTTGCCGCCGAAGGGGCACAGGTCATCATCACCGGCAGGCGTGGGCGAGCGGTCGATGAGGCCGTGGCCAGGATCGGTGCCGGTGCGCTTGGCATTCAGGGAGACGTCGCCAGCATCGACCATCACGAAGCCGTCGCTGAGCACATTCGTGCGACGTTCGGTGCACTGGACATCTACATGGCCAATGCCGGCATCAACACCATCAACCATTCCGCGCAGGTCTCGCCGGAGGAGTACGACGCGCAGTTCGCGGTCAATGCGCGGGGCGCGTTCTTTGGCGTGCAGAAAATGGTGCCGATCATGCGTGGCGGAGGCTCGATCATCCTCACCGGCTCGATTGCAAGCGAGAAAGTCCTGGATGGCCATGCGGTGTATGCCGGCTCGAAGGCGGCGATCGGTGCGTTTGCGCGAAGCTGGGCGATTGAACTCAAGTCGCGCGGGATCCGCGTCAACGTACTCAGCCCAGGGCCGGTGGACACCGAGATCCTTGCCAAACTGGGCATTCCCCCCGGGGAACGGGACGCCTTCGAACATGCCATCGCCGAGGCAATTCCGCTGGGCCGGCTCGGCAGGCCGGAGGAACTGGCGAACGCGGCACTGTTCCTTGCTTCCGACGCCAGCAGTTTCATCAATGGCGTCAACCTGCGCGTGGATGGCGGCATGACGCTGTTGTAGATGGCGGGGCCCAACTGCTGCCTTCCGTGCAACAGCGCATCCCCATGTTCCGGTCTTCCGGCAGCCGGGAATGGCATCGCACGATGCCGCCCCAGGCAATCCCGCCTGCACGCAGCGCGGCCCGGCACGGTACGGGATCGCGAATCGAGGACATCATGAGAAGAACACTTGCGGCCCGACTGATGCTGTGCAGCATCCTGCTCCTGGGCCTTGGTGCCATTGCATTTTCCGCCAGGTCGGCCACGCCCACGGCGCACGAGGAAACGGACCTGCCGGCCAAACCAGCCATCGTCCTGGTCCACGGCGCATTCGCGGATTCAACCAGCTGGACCGCGGTTGCGGCGCGGTTGCAGTCACGTGGCTATCGCGTGGTGGCTGCTGCCAACCCGCTGCGCGGCGTCAAGGCGGATGCCGCCAATCTCGACAGCCTGGTTGCGTCGATCGGCGGACCGGTCGTGCTGGTGGGGCATTCCTACGGTGGCATGGTGATTTCCAACGCCGGCAACGCTGGCCATCGGATCAAGGCGCTGGTGTACGTGTCGGCGTTCGCGCCGGAAATGGGCGAGTCAGCGATTGGCCTGTCCGCAAGTTCGCCGGGAAGCACGCTGGGGGACGCATTGCTGCCTCCGGTTGCGCTGCCGGACGGTAGCCATGACCTCTACATCCGCCACGATCTTTTCCACGCGCAGTTCGCCGCCGATGTTCCTGCCGTCGAGGCTGACGGCATGGCCATCGCCCAGCGGCCTGTGACGGACAGCGCGCTCGCGGAACCATCCGGCCCACCCGCGTGGGCGTCCGTCCCGTCGTGGTCGATCTACGGCAGCAAGGACCGCAACATCCCGCCTGCGGCAATGGCCTTCATGGCCAGGCGCGCACGGTCACGCCACATCGTGGAAGTCGAAGGCGCATCGCATGCGCTGATGATCTCGCATCCGGATGAAGTGGCGAATCTGATCGTCGAGGCTGCGGAGTACCACTGACATGTGGGCGTCCCCTTCATTGGATGAGGTCCCGGCAGCGCGCCCGGGATCGTCGGTCGCGGCGGACGGCCCGGCGTCGCGACCGTCCACGCGGACGATCGCCGGCGTCCGGGTGCCGGACACGCCGCTCGTGTCGCGCGCGCTCAGGTATGCCGGCACCCATCTCGAACCGTACCTGTTCAACCACGCTGTGCGCTCCTGGCTGTTTGCGGTATTGCTGGGCAAGCAGACTGGAGCGCCATACGACGGTGAGGTCCTGGCCGTGGCCACGCTACTGCACGACCTGGGCCTGGCGCCGGCCTTCGACGGGCCGCTGCGGTTCGAGGTGGAGGGGGCCAATGCCGCGCGGAAGTTCACCCGCGGCCAGGGAGTCGGCGAGGATCGATGCCGGCTGGTCTGGGACAGCATCGCGCTCAGTTCCACGCCATCGATCGGCCTGTACAAGGAAATCGAGGTTGCCCTGTGTGTCCTCGGTGTGGGCGTCGACTGGGGCGGATGGGCACACGAAGCGATCCCGACCGAAAGCATGCACGGGATCCTGCAGGAATTCCCGCGATTGGGGATGAAGCACTACCTTGCGCACGCGATCTGCCGGATCGCCGAGCGGCGTCCCCAAGCGACGTATGACGGCCACGCCAGGGACTTTGGCGAGCGCTTCGTACCCGGTTATCGGGCGCCCTCGATGGTGGACGCGCTGTTCGAGGCACCGTTCGAGGAATAGGGCCGCTACGTCGCCGCGCCGCTGGGGATTGCATGTGTCTCGCCGATTGGTGCCCGCCGGGCAACACTGCGCGCACCGGCGCGGGTCTACCCGCGACCAACGCTGCTGCCTAGCATCCGGGCCGTGTTCGCAACTACGCCCCGTGCGGGTAACGGCCATTCCTGGCTTCGCCCCTTCGAGGCGGCCCGACCACGCCGCAGTACCGGAGAACCGACGTGCTTGCTGGTAGATCTTACAGATTCACCGAATTCGTGTTCTGGACCCGACGTTCGATCTACGTGCTGGTCGTCGTGGCCACGATCCCGGTGTTCTTCTACGAGGTGCTCGGGATCAAGTGGTTGGCCATGCCCTGGGGCGTGGTGCTGTTGCTGGGTACCGCCGCGGCGCTGATGGCCGGCTTCAAGAGCACGCAGACCTATGGAAGGTACTGGGCGGCGCAGCAGGCGTGGATGGCGATCGTGGCCAGGAGCCGTGTCTGGGGCACGATGTGCCGCGACCTGGTGCGCGATCCGGAGGAGTCGAAGAAGCTCATCTACCGGCACTTCGCCTGGTTGACCGCGTTGCGCTATGCGATGCGGCAACCCAAGCCGTGGGAGACGGTGGACAAGGCGAACAACGCCGAGTACCGGCGTTCCTACACGGTGCCCGAGAAGGAAGCCTCGCTCGAGGACGAACTGATGATGTACGTGCCCTGCGAGGAGGTCGCCCAGATCCTCGTCGCCAGCAACAAGGCCGCACGCGTGCTGAGCCTGCAGGGCATGGCGATCCGCGATGCGCTGGACCGGGGTGCCATCGATCCCGGCGCGTTCGCACGGCTGCTGGGCGCGATAGGCGACTTGCACGGGCAGCAATGCAACAGCGAATTGATCAAGGGCTTCCCGTATCCGCGGCAGTACGCGATCGTCAACATGATCTTCGTCAGGATCCTGTGCGTGCTGCTGCCGCTGGGGTTGATCCAGGAGCTCGAGAAGCTCAACGGCATTGTCAACGGATTCATGGCCGGGAACATGGTCTGGCTGGCGATCCCGCTGAGCGTACTGGTCTCGTGGATGTACACCTCGCTCGACCAAGTCGGCGAGAGCACGGCAAATCCCTTCGAAGGCGGATCCAACGACGTACCGATCACGCGGCTGTGCCGCGAAATCGAGGTCGACCTGAAGGAAATGCTCGGCGAGATCAACCTGCCACGGCTTGACGGCGGAAAGCATGTCGTCCTTTGAGCACGACGACACGGACGCGACAGCCGATCCACACGTGAGGCCTACCCCCATGAAATCCCATGCCCTTTCCCCCAACCGCAGGCGTCGAGCCCGCCTCCTCCTCGCCGCGTCATGCTCGGCGCTTGCGGTCCTTTTTTTCTGGTACGCGGCATGCCATTGGCTGAGTAGCGACACTTCGGTTGCGACCGACAATGCCTACACGCGTGGAGAGATCACCACGGTTGCGCCGCAGGTCGCCGGTTACGTGTCGGAGGTTTTGGTCAACGACAATCAGGCCGTCACGCGCGGGCAGGTCCTCTTCAGGATCGACGACGCGGACTACCGCGCACGGATGAACGAGGCCGCGGCCGGCGTGGAGCGCCAGACGCGCGGCCTGGAGCGGATCGACCGGGAAATCAGGCTGCAAGGCGCGGTGATCGCGCAGGCAGTCGCGGACGTTGAATCCGCCAAGGTCGAAGCCCGTCGCACCGCGCTCGATGCGCACAGGTACAAGGCGCTTGTCGAACGCAGCGTCGTGAGCCGGCAAGCGTATGACGCCGCGGACGCCGCGCGACTGAAGGCAGTCGCCGCCACCGACGCTGCAGCGGCCCGGCAGCAGGCCGAAGCGAGCCGGCGTGAGGTGCTCAGGGCCCAGCGGCAGGAATTGGCTTCGGCACTCGTGCAGGCCAGGGCCGCGCAGCGGCTTGCGGCCAACGCGCTGCGCCATACCGTGGTCAGGGCCCCCGTCGACGGCGTGGTGGGGAATCGCCAGATCCGGATCGGACGCTATGTGTCGCCGGGTGCGCCGGCACTTTCCCTGGTGCCGCTGCGCGACTTCTGGGTGGTTGCCAATTTCAAGGAAACACAGTTGACAGAAGTGCGCGTCGGCGACCGGGCGACGGTGGAGGTGGACATGTATCCCGGTGTCAGCATCGCGGGTACCGTCGACAGCATCGCGCCCGGCAGCGGCGCGCAGTTTGCCCTGATTCCGCCCGACAACGCCACCGGCAACTTCACCAAGATCCCGCAGCGGGTACCGGTGAAGATCGTGCTCGACAACGACGGTCCGCTCGCGGGCAAGCTCTATGCCGGCCTGTCCGCCGAGGTCACGATCGCCCTGCGCAAGCAAGGTGACACGAACGAAGGCGGGCGCGGACTCGCGCGCGCGCAGGAGGACTGATGTACGCGCCGCCGCCGCCCGATGCGCGTGCGGGCGGTTTCGGGCCAACCCGCGCAGCCACCTGCGTGGCGGCCATCGTCACAATGCTGGCGCTGGACGGCGTCAACAGCACCTTGCTGGTGGTGAACCGTGGTCCCGTGGCAGGGAGTTTTGCCGCGACCCCCGATGAGATCGCATGGCTGAACATCGCCTACCTGGCGGCGAAGATCACGGCATTCGCGCTGTCGCCGCGGCTGCTGGAACGTTTCGGTCCATGGCGCTGCCTGCTGGCAACCAGTTGGGGACTTGCGTTGGCCACGGCCGCGCTGGGGTTGACGGCAGGTACGCTCTGGCCGGCGATGGCATGCAGGGTGGCGCAGGGCGCGCTTGGCGGCCTGCTGCTGGTCACCGGGCAGTCGCTGGTGTTCGCACTGCAACCCGCCCGGCGCCAGCCGTTGCTGCAGGCGTTGCTCGCCCTGCCGATCGTCGTGCTGCCCACCACGATCGCGCCGGCATTGCATGGCTGGTCGACGGACGAACATGCCTGGCAGCTGCTCTTCCTGCTGTCCGGCGCGATTGGCATGCTCGGCAGCAGCGCGCTGGCGCTCGCGGGCGGGCAGGATCAGCTGGATCGGTCGACGCGGCTTCCCGGCGTCGACGTCTTCGTGCCGCTGGTGCTGGCGGCCACCGGCTTCGTCTACGTGCTGCAGAAGGGCGCGCGCTACGACTGGTTCGACGATCCGGGCTTCGTCGACGCCTGCGTGTGGACGCTGCTGGCGTTCGCCGGGCTGGCGCTGGCGTTGGCGCGTTCGAAGGCATCGTTGTTCTCGATTGCCGTGTTCCGGGATCCGCGGTTCTCGTTCGGATTCTGTGCAACCTTTGCGGCCGGCTTCATCCTCTTCGGCAGTGCGTCGGCGATCTCGTTGTTTGCCGCGAACGTGCTGCAACTGACGCCGGCGCATGTCGGCCAGGTGACGCTGTCCAGTTCGATCATGGTGGCGCTGGGCCTGCTGTCTGGAGGACTGGTGATCCAGTACACGCGGGTGCGGGTGGAACTGCCCATTCCGGTGGGCATCGTGCTTTTCATGACCGGCATGTGGCTGCTTTCGCACGCCACGCCCGACAGCGGCCGCAATGAACTTGCGGTTGCCACCTGGTGCCGCGGGCTTGGGATGGGCGCGTTGTTCATGTCGCTCACCATGCTGACCCTCGGTCACGTCGAGCAACGGTTCAAGGCCCACGGCGTCGCCCTGTTCAATCTGGGCAGGCAGGTAGGCGGCCTGGCGGGATCGGCATTCGTGCTCAGCTGGCTGGAGTGGCGGGTGCCGGCGCAGATGACCGTGCTCTCGCAATACCTGGTGGCAGGACGGCCCGCTGTTGATGCGGCCAGGTCGGCGCTGGCCGGTGCGTTGGTCGCGAATGGCGTCGATGCGTCGCAAGGCCCCGTCGCCGCGCTGGCCGTCCTGGCTCGGGCACTGGCCACGCAGGCGACCGCGCGCGCGTTCAACGAGTTGTTCCTGGGGCTGGGTGCGTTCTTCTTCGTCGCCATCCCCGTGCTGGTGACAATCAGGGTGGTGCTGGAGCGGATGCAGCGGGGCCGCACGCAACCGACGTAGTCGGCCGGACCATGTGCTCCTCCAGCTTTCCATCCGTTGCGGACGTGCGCATGCGAAAGCCGCTCGACCTGTTCCCCGCAGCCGACAACCGGGACGGGATCCATCCTGCACCAGAGCGAATGGATGGATCCCGTCCCGGGTCAAGAGCGACTAGTGACGATGGCCTACTTTGTGCGCGGGGGCAGGAATCCCCGAGCCGTGGCCAGGTCAGGCCAGGGAAGAACGGTTTCCCCCGTCACCAGCCATTTGCCATCGAGCCTGCGCAGGCGCAGTTCGTAGAGCGCGGGATCGGCCTGCGGGCTCATGCGCCGATACAGGATCGCGGTTGCTTCGTCGTCCCGCTCCTCGATGTGCAGGACCCGCTTCTCCGTGGACAACGGTGGCTCGCCGGCGTCGCGGCGGCTCCTGAACTCGTCGAGCATCTCCGTCTTCGAAAAGCGCGTGATGTCTCCCTGCGGCGTGAGCACCAGGAAGCCGAGGTCGTCGAGGTAGAGGCGTTCCATCGCCTGCATTCGGTAGTGACTGCCGGTTTCGGCCAGCACGTCGATGAATTCCAGGATTTCCGGATTGTGGTTGTTGGACATGGTCTGCAATTCCCGTGATGAAGGTGCGTCTGGCCGGTGCTTTCGGCGTCCATCCGTAGGGGCATCAGCCTCGTGCGGTACGTCCCAGCCGGGTGATCTGAATCCCGGAGAAGCAGGCAACTGCAAGGCCGATGAGGATGCTGGTCCAGGTGGCGCCTGCATTGCCCGAGAACCCGGCAATCCAGGGGGCGACCAGCAACCACACGCCCAGCCACGCGTTGGTCTTCTCCGCGCCTGGCGAGGGCCTCGCAAGCGCAACACCGGCAGCGCAGGCAATCACGAAGCCGCAGATCACGGCATTCGCCGCAACGGCTCCGCCGCCGCCCAATCCGAGCCAGGGCGAAACGAGCAGGAAGGTGCCGAGTACCAGGTTGGTCCAATCGATCCATGACTCCGTCTTTGTGCCGGAAGTCCTCTTCAGGGCATTCGAGTTCACGATATTTCTCCAGGATGTGGGGGCGCGACGTGCTGCGGCGGAGAGGCATGGAAACCCCTCCGGGTCGCAGCTCACGACGCATTTCCACACTAGGCGGGAACCCGTGGTGCCGGAAGACACATTGCGGGCTTCGCAATGTTGTGTCCGAAAGGACAATCACGGAGAAGGAGCAATGAGCGTGACCCTTGGACTGAAGTCAACATCCAGAGTCTCTCGCATGCGGTCGTCGCAATCGATGGCAGAAAGCTCAAGTCGGTGAGCAGCCTTGGATGCAACTTCAATGCCCCGGAGATCCTCGCGTGCAGGCAGGCAAGGATCATCCCGCTGGTACCAAACCGCGCACATCGAACAGCAGGGTCGAAGGCCGGTTCGATAAACGGGACTTCACCTGTGATCCGGCGGCGGATAGGTACGCACGTGCGGCGGGCGAACGTGCGATCCACCGCTTTACTGCCAAAGAGAACGGGCTGACCTTGCACGTGTACTGGCCGTGCGCCTGACCTCGCTGCCCGATATGGGCGGGGTGCACAACCGCCAGCTACCGAAGAATCACGCGGTGGGAGCGCGAGATGTGCGTCGGCGGGCGCCTTCCGGGATTCCGCCTGGTCGCGAAACAGGACCGTCTGTCGTGATGAAAAAATTCCGCTTGCACACACTTTCCAACGCGAGTAAGGTGCGCACCCTCGCGGATTCCCGCGGCCCGTTCCTTTGAGTTGAACCGCACTTCGACCATGTTGATACCGAACCACATCGCCGACCGCCTGATGCCATCGCTGCCAAAGCGCGATGCGGGCCCGTGCGCGCGGTTTGCGTACGAAGGCGCGGCCACCCAACCCTGATCGACTCCTTCTCCGGGAGATCGGTCACCCCGATCTTCCGAGGAACCGCGAATGCCCTCGGACTCCATGCCGGGGGCATTTTCGTTTCTGCGTTCGCAAAGGAAGTCAGGAACAAGCGTGCATCGCGCGATCCCGAGGCATTCGGGCCCATTGGCCCGTGGCAAGGGGAGCGGAAGACGCGACGATGCGGGGTCACGCCCGTGTTCGGCGCGGCGCCTGGGTGCCTCGGTGCAAGCCGCGGCGCGATGCGACGCAAACCAATTGCCGTTTCGAAACAGGCGGCAATGCGCAGTCGAATCTTGGCCGGTGACAGCGGTACGGGCTTTGCGTCCCGTCCGGTGCGCGCGGCGTTGCCGTGGCGTATGCCGATGCTGGTTCGAGGCGACTGCGACAACGTTGGCTCAAAGGGAGAGCAACAGCTTTGGATGCTGTCGGTTGCGGGTTCGAGTCCCGCACGTTGACCTCTGGATAGCTCAGACGGGTAGAGCAGTGGACGGTTAATCCACGTGTCGCGGGTTCGAATCCCGCTCCAACGATCGCTGGCCACAAGCCGGCTCACCGGGCGCAAGCCCAACCCGGGACCGCCCCGTGTGCGGTTCGCCAGGCGCCGCTGTGGATCGCGGCGCGCAACGGACCACGCAGCGGGTGCCCGACCGGCGCCGCGTCCTGGCGGCGGCCGACAACGTGGGGAATCGGATGCGCGCCGGCATGGGCGCAACCGACAGCCACGGAAGACGCCGACGTCAGCACCGGTCGCCCGTCCGGCATCCGTCAGGGGCGTTCCCTCTTCTTCCGCCGGATGCACGACGCGTCCGGCACAAGGCGGCAACCGGTTCCCCGCATTCCAGCGAGCCGGATCACCAGAGCCATTCACAAGGAGAATTCCCATGATGTTCTGGACCCGTCGGGTCGTGATCGGTGACGCTGAGCGCGGCCTGGTGTATCGCAACCGTCGTTTCGAGCGCGTCCTCGCGCCGGGCGTGTATCGCCTGTTCGCGTGGCGCGACCAGCTCGACGTCGTCGTGCACGACATCCGCAAGCCGGAGTATGCCGGCGACGATGTCGACGCGCTGATTGCCGCGCTTGGCAGCAGGCTCGGCGAAACCTTCGTGCTGGCCGACATCGGCATGGACGAGGTTGGCCTGGTGTCGAAGAACAGCAAGCTCGAGGACGTGCTGCCGCCGGGCTTGCGCAAGCTGTACTGGCGCGGCCTGGTGCAGGTCGATGTCGAGAAGGCATCGCTTGCCGAAGGCCTGCGCGTCGCGCCGGACGTGGCGCGACGCCTGCGCCAGCTGGGCGTGCTCGGCCGCGTGGCCGTGGTACTCGAGGTACCGGCGGAGTCGGCGGGCCTGGTGTTCGTCGACAACACGCTGGTGCAGGTGGTCGAAGCCGGCAGCTACGCCTTCTGGAACTTCCGGAAGAACGTGGCGGTGGAGACCGTCGAGCTGCGCGTGCAGTCCATGGAAGTCTCGGGCCAGGAGCTGTTGACCCGTGACAAGGTGAGCCTGCGTGTGAACCTGGCTGCTTCGCTGCGCGTGACCGATCCGGTCGCCGCGCGCACGCGGGTGGCCAAGTACGGCGATTACGTCTACCGCGAACTGCAGTACGGCCTGCGCAAGGCCGTGGCCGCCAGGACGCTCGACGGGCTGCTCGGCGACAAGGCCACGCTGGACGCGGAAATCTTCGCCTACGTGCGTGGCCGGGTGGAGGCGCTGGGCATCGACGTGCTCGGCGTGGGCATCAAGGACGTGATCCTGCCGGGCGAGATGCGCGAGATCCTCAACGGGGTCGTGCAGGCGGAGAAGCTGGCGCAGGCCAACGTGATCCGCCGCCGCGAGGAGGCGAACGCCACGCGCTCGCTGCTCAACACCGCCAAGCTGATCGACGACAGCCCGGTCCTGATGCGCCTGAAGGAGCTGGAGGCTCTGGAGAAGGTGACGGAAAAGATCGACAAGCTGACCGTGTTCGGCGGCCTGGACGGCGTCATCAGGGAACTGGTGACGCTGAAGTAGCAACATCCCGCGCGCCGAATGGACGTGGCGCGCGGGTTCTTCAGGAAAGAACGGCATCGGCCACGGCGCACGTCGAACGCCGGAAGGACCAGCGCGTGATCGACGAATCGCCCGCTATCCTGAAGTCGTGCACGCGCTGCGGCAGGTGGTCTGCGTCAAGGAATAGGGAGAGGCCCCGCGGAAGCGGGGCCGTTTTCTTGGGCTGCCCCCTGCGGTGGAGAAACGCTGTTCTGTCTGGATGCGGCCGCCGACGAGGATCTTCTTGCAGTACTGACGAACGGTGGCCGTGATGGTCGGACCTGGTTTGCTATTGCAGGGAAGACAAGCTGGCATGCCGAGTGCACCAGCTGGAAGCGATATCCCACGAGCAGCATCGTTTCGTCGTGGTTTGACTCGTGCAGCCCTGCGTTGGAGATGTGCCTGGCCCATCTCCCATGGTTCATGCGCATGGCCGGACGCCGGCAGGCGTTCACCGCGCGGCGGCCCATGTAGAATTCCGCCGCACGAACGGAGACAGCGCAGCGATGTGAGCAAGCCGGCCCTTGTTGACCCATCACGCACGACCCGGGATCAGGCGCGCCGACCGCGGCCGATCCTTCGCGGTCGCCATGGTCGACCCGTCGAACGGGAGTGCGTTCCCGTCGGCGTCGAAGGAGAACCGACTCCATGTCCGAACCCCTGGTTCGCGCCTCCAATCTCTGTTTCTCGTGGCCGGATGGCACGCCGGTCTTCGACCACCTGTCGTTCGTCCTCGGACCGTCGCGCACGGGAATCGTGGCCGCCAACGGCGCGGGAAAGAGCACGCTGCTCAAACTGCTGGCCGGGCGCCTCGATCCGATCGCGGGTACGGTCGAGGTGCGCGGCGCACCGGCCTACCTTCCCCAGCACCTGCCCCTGAGCGGAGCGCTGCGTGTTTCCGAAGTGCTGGGGATCGCGGCAAAGCTGGAGGCGGTACAGGCCATCGCCGCAGGCCGCGCCGATGCCACCCTCTTCGATGCCGTCGGCGACGACTGGGACATCGAGGAGCGGACACGCGCGGCATTGGCGCGCCTGGGGCTGGACGGGATCGCGTTCGATCGCCGGCTGGCGACCTTCAGCGGCGGCGAAGCCATGGCACTGGGCCTGGCGGCACAGTTGATCCGGCAACCCGACGTGTTGCTGCTCGACGAGCCGTCCAACAACCTCGACCGCGGCGCGCGGGCGCACCTGTATCGCCTGTTCGAGGACTGGAGCGGCTGCCTGCTCGTGGCCAGCCACGATCGCGAACTGCTGGAACGGATGGACCAGATCGGAGAACTCGGCCGCAGCGCGCTTCGCCTCCATGGCGGAGGCTTCGGTTTCTACCAGGAAGCGGTGCGCGTCGAACAGGAAGCGGCCGAGCAGGAGGTCCGCACCCTGCGCCAGGAAGTGAAGCGCGAACGCCAGCAACGACAGCAGTCACGCGAACGCAGCGAGCGCCGGGCGGGCAATGCCGGTCGCAACCTGCACAGCGCGGGATTGCCGCGCATCGTGGCGGGCAATCGCAAGCGAAGCGCACAAGTCGCAGCCGGCAAGTCCGCCGATGTCCACGCCGCGCGCGTCGACGATGCACGCAGGCGGCTCGGGGAGGCGGTCCAGGGGCTGCGCGAGACGCCGGACCTGGACCTGGCATTGCCGGCAACGCGGGTGCCCGCGGGCCAGCAGGTCTTCTCCGGCAAGCACCTCCAGGTCATCCGCGGCGCGCAACCGCTGTTCGCCGATCCCGGCGTGAGCCTGGAGATCCGCGGCCCCGAGCGGATCGCCATCTCCGGCGCGAACGGCGCCGGCAAGTCCACCTTGCTGCGCGTGATCGGCGGCGACCTGGCGGCCGACGCCGGCGACATCCGGCGTGGCGCGGGACGGACGGCCTACCTGTCGCAGCGCCTGGACCTGCTCGATCCGGAGCGCACGGTCGCCGAAAACTTCGCCGCGTTCGTCCCGGACATGCCGGAGCCGGAGCGCGCCAACCTGCTGGCGCGCTGGCTGTTCCGCGGCGCGCGCATGCACTTGCCCGTCGGCGCCCTGTCCGGCGGCGAACGCCTGCGCGCATCGCTGGCCTGCGTGCTGCACGCCGAACCCGCGCCGCGGCTGTTGCTGCTGGACGAACCGACCAACAACCTCGATCTGGACACGGTGGGCGAGCTGGAGGACGCATTGCGCGCCTACGAAGGCGCACTGGTGGTGATCAGCCACGACGACGTGTTCCTGGACGCCATCGGCCTGACGCGACGCCTGCTGCTGGCGGGCGGGATCCTGGGCGAAGCAGGGTAGTGCCGTCCACGATGGCGGGCCGATCCGACTGCCGGCCTGCAGTGCCAGGTCATGGCCGATGGCGCTCGGTTACGCACAGCGCCCGCCGTCCCTGTCCGACAGCGACCAGTACGGTGCTGTCGGTTGCATGCCCGGCTCATCGCTGGAAGTAGAACCCCTCGTAGCCGTCGATGCGGCAGTCGGGTTCGAAGGGCACGCGCAGGTTGCGTTCTTCCGAATGCCACTGGTCGCGTTTGCGGTAGCCCAGCGCTTCCATCCGGGAGATGAAGCCGGGCATATGGGACACGCGGTAGGGCAGCACGGCCTTGCCGATGTTCTGCAGGGTGAAGTAGCCCCTGCTCGGGTGCATCGGCACGAGGTTGACCAGCACGTGCGGCGGCGGTTCGGGCAGCGTCGCGAGCAGCTCCGGCAGCGTGTAGTCGAGGTATTGCAGCGCGCCGCTGGTGAGCAGCACGTCCTGCCCGCTGGCGTCGTCGCGCGAGGGCGCGAAGGCCAGGTGTCCGGCCGGGTCGTGCGTGGCCGCCCGCTCCGCGCCGGCGGCCATCACGTCCGGCACGTCGTGCACCGTCCAGCGCAGGCCGTCGGGGTAATCGATGTAGTTGCGGAAGCCGTAGTACGTCACGCCGAGGTGCCCGCCGAGGTCGAAGAACGTTCGCCGGCCTTCGTCGAGCAGGTGCCGGACCCAGTAGAGCAGGGGGTAGTCGCTGACCCGGATCGCGTGGTGCTGGTCGAGGTACATGCCGGACGCGCCGGCGTTGGCATAGGTCCCGGGCAGTGCCGCGGGCACGGCGGCCCTGGCTTCGGCATAGGTGTCGTAGGCGCCGAAGTAGATGTGCCCGCCACGGAACGGACGCTGGAACATCCGCCGGTACAGCGCTTTGCCGACGAGGCTGATGATGGGCAGTTCGGCACTTTCGTTTGCGATGTGGCGCAGCTTCTGCGGCAGCCAGTGGGTCTGGGAGCGGGCCGTTTCCATGGGCGTCCTGTGTGCGGGGGTCGGTTGACTCCAACGCAATTCCCCGCGACGTGCGGCCGGCGCCGCGTGGCGCCCGCGTGCAGCGCGATCGCGGGCGGGATAGGCTGCCGCCCATGCCACAGCGACCGTTGCCGCCGTCCAGCCTGCCTGCTGGTGCATCCGCCAGCCGGGTACGCGGGGCGACGCCGCTGGAGGCTGTCTTCCGGCAGTCGTGGGCGAATGCCGATGGCGGCGGGCTGGAAGCGGCCGCGGCGCAGGGCGTGCTCGTGGCGTTCTTTGCGCTGGAGGACTGGCATCCCTGGCTGGACGGAATGCGCGCGATGCTCGATGCGGCCGAACGCGAGCGCGTCGCGCGAAAACGGCGCCAGCGTGACGGCGACGACCTCGCCCTGGCCTACGGCCTGCACCGGCTGGTACTCGGCCACGTCATGGCCTGCGAAGCGCGGGCGGTCCCGCTGGCGCGCGATGCACGCGGTCGCCCCTGCGTGCAGGGCGAAGCCGTGCAGACCAGCCTCAGCCACGCCGATGGCGCGGTTGCGGTCGCGGTGGCGCGGCGCGGCCCCGTCGGCGTCGACATGGAAGCCGCGGCGCGCTCAGCGCAGATGGAAGAGATCGCCGATGCGGTCCTGCATCCGGCCGAGCAGGCGGCCATGGCGGCGCTCCCCGGGTCCGCGCGCGCCGGGGCGCTGCTCGCGCTGTGGGTGCGCAAGGAAGCGCTGCTGAAGGCGGCGGGCATCGGGCTGGCGCGCGAGATGCCCGGCTTCCGGGCGCCGGAAGCAGCGCCGGTTCCGCTGCCGGCCATCGAGGGACCGGACGGCCGTGACGTCGTGCTGCGCATGATCGATGCAGGTCGCGGCTGGATGGCGGCCGTGGCCACGCTGCCGGGCGCTCCGCTCGTCTCCGCGTGGGTGCATCGCCCGGCGCGCTGATCCGGAGGCGGGAGCGCCGCATCGCGGAGGCCGGTGATCCCGGCACGGCGTCCCGTCGTCCGGAATGCGGGGGATCGCGCGTTATCAGAAGGGTCACCACCCGGAGAGCCACCGCTGACCGCGGCCCGGCAGGGGGAGCCCAATGAATCCAGTCGCAGTGTGTCGGTACGTGCCCGCGGGCGCGCGCAGCAGCCTGTTCGCGGGGGCCACCCGCCGATGAAGATGCCCCTGAAAAGCCGCAAGAGCCGCGCGGTCTTCAATCTGTGGCTGGTGGAACTTGCGCTGATCTGCGTCGCCGTCACCGTCGCCGCCTGGCTGCGCTTCTACGGCGATCCGGAGACGCACCTGGCATTCGCCAAGGACGCGCCGTTGCGCACCGCGCTGGTGGCGTTCTGCACGACGGGCGCGATGGCGGCGTTCGGGCTGTACCAGGTGCACGCGCGCTACCGCCGCGTGGATCTGGTGCTGCGGCTGGGCATCTCCTTCATTTTCGGCGGGGTGGCGCTGCTGGTGATGTACTACGTGGTACCGCGGACCTACATCGGCCGTGGCGTGCTGGCGATGGCGCTGACGCAGGCCTTCCTGATGCTGCTGTTGCTGCGGCTTTGGCTGCAGGGCGTGTTCGACGGTGATTCGTTCAAGCGCCGCGTGCTGGTGCTCGGCGCGGGCCAGACCGCGGACCTGATCAACCGCCGCCTGCGCCGGCGCAGCGACCGGCACTCGTTCCGGCTGGTGGGCTTCCTGCCCGCGCGGGGGCAGCCGGAGGTGGTGGACGCGGGTCTGCTGGTGCGCAGCGACCTGGACCTGGTGTCGCTGGCCTGCGAGCAGGGCATCCACGAGATCGTGGTGGCCGTCGACGAGCGTCGCGGCGGCATGCCCACCGACCAGCTGCTGGCCTGCGCGCAGCGCGGAATCCAGGTGACCGACCTGCCGGATTTCTTCGAACGCGAGGCCGGCATGATCAAGCTCAATGTGGTCGAGCCCTCGGTGCTGATCTTCGGCGGCGGCTTCGACCACTCGCTGCCGCGCCAGCTCAGCAAGCGGTTCTTCGACCTGGTGGCGGCGTCGGCGCTGCTGCTGGTGGCGTGGCCATTCATGCTGCTGGTCGTCGCCTGCGTGTGGCTCGAATCCGGCGCGCCCGTGCTCTACCGCCAGGTACGCGTGGGCGAGAGCGGCAAGCGCTTCGAGCTGGTCAAGTTCCGCAGCATGCGCATCGATGCGGAGAAGGACGGCGTGGCGCGCTGGGCCGACGCCAACGACGACCGCACTACGCGCGTGGGCCGCTTCATCCGCAAGACGCGACTCGACGAGCTGCCGCAGCTGTTCAACGTGCTGCGCGGCGACATGAGCTTCGTCGGCCCGCGCCCGGAGCGGCCGCAGTTCGTCGACCAGTTCAACCGCGAGATCCGCTACTACGGCATCCGCCATTCGGTGAAGCCCGGCCTGACCGGCTGGGCGCAGCTGCGCTATCCCTACGGCGCTTCGGCGGCCGACGCCGAGGAGAAGCTCAAGTTCGATCTGTTCTACGTCAAGAACCAGGGGCTGGTGTTCGACCTGATGATCCTGCTGCAGACGGTGGAAGTGGTGCTGTTCGGCCGCGGCGCGCGCTGAGGGCGCGCCGCGCGTAAGTCCGCGTCAGCGCGGCGGCGTGCGCGTGGACGTGTGCAGCGGATGCAGCGGAGAGCTGTACCAGTCGACCAGCGAGCCGTCCTCGAAGCGCAGCCAGGACGGCCCGTAGACCCACTCCGATCCGTTCCACTGCAGCGGCTCGCCCTGGATGGCGCGCACGGTTTGCTCGTCCATGCCGATCTCCAGCCGGGCCGGCGCTTCGCCGAGCTGTGCAAGGCCGGGATCGGACAGCGGCATCGCATCGTCGGGCGTGCGCGGCGGCGCATCCTGGCGGTCGCTCCAGCCGCCGATGAGCGCCAGCGTCGCGACCACGCCAAGCGAAGCCAGCAGGGGGCCGCGCAGCGATCCCGGGCGCGTTTCCCGCGCCCGCGACGGACGCCGGCGCACGGACATGGCGGCCTCCTGCGCGGCCGGCGGAAAGTCCTGGGCATGCAGCGACGTTGCGCCATGCAGGGGCGCACCCGGCAGCCTGCCGTGGCGGCGGTGGAAGCGCAGCGCCTTGGCATAGAGCGGCAGCAGTTCGACCAGCGGGATCTGCGGCTCGCCCGCCGGCCGGCGATGGCCGGTACGCGCGTGCAGACGGTCGGGATGCTGGTCCTGGATCCGTCGCCGGCAGGCCTGCTTGAACTCGTCCAGGCTGCAGTCCTCCCGCAGCCCGAGGTGCGCGTACAGGCGGGAGAAGTCGTCGTTCATGGCGACCACTCCGCGGCTGCGCCTGCAGCCTGTGGCGGCATGGGTCCGGGCATGGGCGCGTCCGTGTCCATGCGTCGCGGCGTTCAGACGATGAACGGCGTCACCAGCGAGGCCAGTTCGAGCCGCGAACGCAGGTGTTCGGCCAGGCGCAGGCTGAGGGCGACGATGGTGAAGGTGGGGAAGGCCCAGCCGCCGGTGGGGAACACCGAACTGCCGGCCACGTACAGGTTGTCGATGCCGTGCACGCGGCATTCGCGGTCGACCACGCCCTTGTCCGGTGTGTCGGCCATGCGCGTGGTGCCCAGGTGGTGCGAGGTGCCGTAGACCGGGGGCGCGATGTCGTCTTCGCGTTCCACCCACGGTTCGGGCTGGAAGCGGCCGTTGCAGGCGCGCGCCAGCTCGTTGCCGAACAGCTGCGCGGCGGTGCGGTAGGTGCGGCAGTCCAGCGGCGTCAGGCGCCAGTCGACGCAGACCTTGCGCTGCCCGAGCGCGTCACGCTCCTCGCCCAGAGTGACGCGGCTGTCGGGATTGGGGACCTGCTCGAAGTAGCCCACCAGCGCCACGTGGTCGGGGTCGACGGTCGGCCTGCGCGCCAGCTTGCGGGCCGCGCCGCGGGCGATGTCGCCGATGCCCAGCCCGACGCGCAGCGCCTGCCGGGCGAGGCCGTCCGTGCCGGCCGCGTCGAGCCGGACGCCGGACGCCGGCTCGCCGTTCTTGCGTGCCGAAAGCCGCGACGCCAGCCGGCCGTCCTCGTCGACGTGGCGCGCCTGCAGCGTGGATTTCAGCTCGCGCAGCGCACGGATGCCCTTGGGCACGGGACCCTCGACGGCGAACGGCCGCACCCGGCCGCTCAGGATGCGATGCGCGCGCTGGGCGTCGTCGGACAGGCAGATCTCCGGGAACGAGGTGGCGTAGTCGATGTCGCGGTCGTAGGGACGGGCCAGGCGGCCGGGATCGTCGGTGTGGATCACGCCCAGCTTGCCGCTGGGGTGGTCCATGAAATAGCGGCCGACCAGATCGTGCGCGTTGCCCAGCCCGTGCGGCACCACCGAGTCGGACAGCAGCAGCAGGCGCGCGTTCTCGATCCCGCCGCAGGCCAGCACGTAATGCCGGGCGCGGACGGTGCCGCGGCGGCCGTCGAGCGAGCCGATGCGGGCCTGCCGCACGGCTTCGCCGGTGGGCACGGCCTCCAGTTCCAGCAGGTTGGCGTGCAGCAGCACGGTGATGTTGGGCGCCTGCTCCAGCCGCGGTCCGCAGCTGCGCCCGAACAGCACCGGGCTGCGGGCGAAGATCTTGTTGACGACCGTGCCGCGGTCGAACTCGATCGGCCGCCGGCGCGGGCGCGTCAGGAAGGAGTCGTGCACGAACTCCTGCGAGGCGATGCCGCAGAACTCGCGTGCGTTCGCGTAGTGCGGCTGCAGCTCGTCGTAGCCGATGGGCCAGCCGCTGGCCGGCACCCACTCGCGCGGGTGCAGTTCGCCCAGCGGGATGCAGCCGCCGCCCCACAGGTTGCAGCTGCCGCCGAACACGCGCATGCGCGAGATCGAGGGATCGAACGGCACTGCGCCGATCGAGGAGCCTTCGTACAGCGACTGCGCGCTTTCCTCGCCGGCCCGGCCGCCGCTTTCGACCACGCAGACCGTCGTGCGGCTGCCGATGAAGGCGCAGGCGATGGCGAGTCCCGCCGCGCCCGCGCCGATGATGCACAGCTCGACGTCGATGTCGGCCGGGGTGGAGGTGTTCCTGTAGTCGATGAGCAAGCGGGCTTCTCCCGAACGTGGTCGGACCGACCGGCTTTCCGCGGCCTGAGGAGTGCAACGCAGATCGGCGCCGGAATTGGCCAGCCGCCGCGAAGGCCGCCGGTGGCCGGCCCGCGGCGGGGAGGCCGGCGCCCGTCCGGTTTGCCGTTCTCCAGCGCAGGACCGGATCGGGGAGGCAGCAAACGTGGAAATGGATGCAGTGCGCGAGCAGCGGATGCAGGCCCAGCTGCAGGCCATCCAGGCGCGGCTGGACGCGCATCCCGGGGTGGTCGCCAGCGTGGCCGCCATCCGCGGCGAGCGCCTGGTGGCCTACGTGGAGCCGGTCGCCGGTGCGTCGCCCACGCCGGACGACCTGCGCGCGCACGCCGCGGCCGGGCTGCCGGCCTACATGGTGCCGCGCGATTTCGTGCTGCTCGCCGCGTTGCCGCGGGCCGCGGACGGCAGCGTCGACCGCGCCGCGCTGCCGGATCCCGCGGCCGCAGCCGCCCCTGCGCGCGACGCCGCCACCGGCGGTACGGACGACCGGGTGGCCTACCTGGCCGGGCTGTGGTCGCAGCTGCTCGGCCGCGAAGCCGGACCGGACGACAACTTCTTCGACCTCGGCGGCCACTCGATGCTCGCCGTGCAGATGGCCAACCGGGTCAAGACCGACACCGGCGTGCGCATCCAGCTGATGACGCTCGCCTCGCAGACGCTGGCGCAGATCGCGGCCGAGCTGCCGGCGACTGCCGCGAAGCCGAAGGCGCCGGGCCTCGGCGCCCGCCTGGCCGGCAACCTCCGCGGCATGCTGCGCGGCGCCGGTGCCGGCATGGCCGGACACTCATGACCGGAAGCCGCGATCGCGTCGCATCCATTCATTCCGACATGCCCCAACCCTTCTACTTCGGCAACCCGGACCGTCCGCTGCTCGGCCTGCGCCATGCGCCGGCCACGACCGCGCGTGCCGCGATCCTGCTGTGCGCGCCGCTCCTGCAGGACGGCATCTGCTGCCAGCGCGCGCTCTGGAGCCTGGCCGAATCGCTGGCCGCCGCCGGCGTGGAAACGCTGCGCTTCGACTGGCACGGCAGCGGCGACTCGCCCGGCGACAGCCGCGACCTGCGCGCTGAAGGACTGGTGGACGACGTCGCCGCCGCTGCGGCGTTCCTCGCCGCTTCCGTGCCCGGCCGTGCGCGCTGGCTTGCCCTGCGCGAGGCCGCGTTGCCGCTGCTCGCCCACGCCGGCCGCGCCGGCGTGCCGGTGGACGTGGTGCTGTGGGACCCGGTGCTCGACGGGCGCGCGCTGGTCGCCCGTTGGCGGCGGCAGCACGGGCAACAGCTGCACGCCGCCGGGCGTTTCCTGTCGAAGGACGTGGACTGCGGCGGCGACGAGCTGCTCGGCTTCGTGCTCGATCCCGCGCTGTCCGCCGGCCTGGCCGGGTGCGATGGGACGCGCGTAGTGCTGCCCGCGGGCAGCCGGCTGGCAGTCGCGCGCTGGCCGCACTCGCCGTTGGACGAGGCGTTCGTGGCGCGGCAGCGCGCGGCCGGCGTCGAAGTCGAAACGATCGCGCTCGATGCGGCAGACGCGCCGGACTGGGACGATCCCGGGCAGTTCGAGTTGCAGTGGTTCCCGCGCCGCGCCGTGAACCGGCTGGCGGCGCGACTGGCGGCCGCGGCATGAACGCGCTCGGCATGCCTGCACAGGCGCCCTGGCAGTCCGGCATGGCCGGTGGCGAAAGCGTGCATGGGTTCGGCGACGGCCTGGTCGGGACCATCACCCATCCAGCCGCCGGGGCGCCGCGCCGCGACGCGGCCTTGGTGCTGTTCAACGCGGGCATGGTCCAGCGCAGCGGGCCGCACCGCGGCTCGGTGCAGCTGGCGCGCGCGCTGGCCGCGCGCGGCTTCGCGGTGCTGCGCTTCGACCAGTCGGGCCTTGGCGACAGCGCGGTGTCGACGAAGGCGACGGGCAACCGCCGCAGCGAGGAGCTCGCGGCGGCGATCGACCTGCTGGCGGCGGAAACCGGGGCGCGACGTTTCGTCGTCGGCGGCATCTGCTCCGCGGCCGACAACGCGTTCCGCCTGGCCGCGAACGGGCCGCGCATCGACGGGCTGCTGATGCTCGACGGCCTGGCCTACCGCAACGTCGGCTGGTGGTTGCGCCACCTGCCGCCGCGGCTGCGCCCGCGCAAGCTGTGGCACTGGTGGCGCCGGCGCGGTTCGGACGCGGACATGGCGAACTTCCGCGATTTCCCGACCCGCGCCGAGGCCGTCGCGCAGATGCGGGCGATGGCGGGGCGGGGGATGCGGATGCTGTTCGTCTACACCGGTGGCGCCTACCGCTACTTCAACCACGCCGGGCAGTTTTCCGCGAGCCTGGGACCGGGCGCGCGTTCGCCGCATGTCTGGCTGGCGTACTGGCGCGATTGCGACCACACGTTCTATCGCGCACGCGATCGCGAGCGGTTGCAGGCGCTCGTCGGCGACTGGCTGGAGCGCGAGTTCGGCGCCTGACGTCGCTTGCAGGACCGGATCAGGGGGCGACGAGGTTTTCGTCGTTTTCAGCAGGGCTTCGATTGGGTGCGCGAGGGAAACCGGCGGCCGGGGAATCGCTCTTCCCCCGCCGCAGGATTCCTCCCGACGCGTGTCGCTCCGGTTGCAGGAAGCGTTCATGCAGCGAACCGACGCGCAGGCTTCCCGCCTCGGCGCTCCGCTCCGTTGATGTCTGGCCTGAACGGGCAGCCGCATCCGTTTGCCCCCGTATGCGATGCGAATCCGCAGCGTACTTACGGGGGAAACAGATGGCGGCAAATCCGCGCTGGCAGCAGGGACAGGCGCAGGCGGTCGGTTTCGACGGCCCGCTGATCGAGTTCGACGACGCCACGTTCGATCCGTGGCGCGTCCAGACCGTTCGCCACCATCTGTGCGCGCATCCGCTGCTGCAGCTGCCCGCGCTGGCCGGCCTCGGTGAACGACTCGAAGCGCGCGGCAGCATCCGCACCCACGACGGCAGCGCCACCGCCGGCACCCCGTTCGGTGAAGCGCCCGCGCTGCACCCCAACCGCAAGGGCGCCGCCGGCACCCTCGCCGACGTCGCCAAGGCCAACGCCTGGATGTCGCTGCTCAACGTGCAGGTCGACCCGACCTACCGCGAGCTGGTCGGCACCGTGCTCGACAGCATCCAGGGCCAGGTCGAGCGCCACGACCCCGGCATGTCGCACCGCTCGGGCTGGATCTTCGTCACCTCGCCCAACGCGGTGACGCCGTTCCACTTCGACAAGGAACACAACTTCATCCTGCAGGTGCACGGCCGCAAGCGCATCTACGTCTGGGACCCGGACGACACCGTGGTGGCCAGCGAGCACGCGCGCGACCGCTTCCATCACCACCACGACCGTCACCTGCTGCAGTGGCGCGAGGAATTCCGCGCGCGCGCCCACGTGTTCGACGTCGGCCCGGGCGAGGGCGCCTACATGCCGTCGACCGCGCCGCACCTGGTCGAGAACGGCGACGGCCCGTCGGTGACTGCGAGCTTCACCTACTACACCCGCTCCACCCGCCGCGACGCGCTGCTGCACAAGGCGCACTCGATCCTGCGCGAGGCGGGCGTCCCGCCGCCGCCGGTCGGGCGCCATCCCTGGTTCGACGCCATGACCCACGCAGGCATCTCCGCCAGCGTCGGCGTGCGCCGCATCGCCACCACCCTTGCCGGCCGGCCGGAACTCAGCCGCCGCGCACGCTTTGCCCTGGTACCCCAATGAACGCTCCCAGCCTGCTCGATGTCCTTCCCTGCCGCGCCGATGCCGGGGGCGATGCGCCGCCGTGCTCGCTGGAAGCGACCCTCGCAGGCGACATCGCCGCCGGCCTGCGTGGCCGCGGCGAACCCGCGGATGCGCTGCTGCATGCCGCGCTCGAACTGGTGGAAAGGCGCCTGACCGGCGCCGGACCGGATGCGGCTCCCGGACCATCGATGCCCTGCGGCACCACGGCCTGGACCGTGGGCGAAGCCGCGTTGTCCGCGGGCGCGGCTTCGTGCTGGACGCTGTCGCTCGACGACGGC
Source organism: Luteimonas lutimaris (assembly GCF_039537065.1). NCBI lineage: Bacteria > Pseudomonadati > Pseudomonadota > Gammaproteobacteria > Lysobacterales > Lysobacteraceae > Luteimonas > Luteimonas lutimaris. The sequence goes on from NZ_BAAAZU010000006.1 coordinate 358,414, forward strand.
CGGCTGCGCGTCGCGTATCGCGCGCCGTTGACCGGCGAGGCCGCCGCGATCCTGTCCGCCTGCACGCAACGCGCGCTGGCCGCGATCGCGCGCGGCGACGACCCCGCGGCGGTCGACCTGATCGATCCCGACGAGTACCACCGCATGCTGGTGGAGTGGAACGACAACGCGCGCGGGCGCCCGGCGTTTGCCAGCGTGCATGCAGGCTTCGCCGCGATGCGCGACGCCCATCCGGACGCGCCGGCGGTGGCCGACGGCAACGCCAGCCTCAGCTACCGCGAGCTCGACGCCCGCGCCACCGCGCTCGCGCGCCGCCTGCGCGGCCACGGCGTCGCGGCCGGCGAGATCGTCGCGGTCGCGATGGAGCGTTCGATCGATGCCGTCGTCGCCATCCTCGGCGTGCTCAAGGCCGGCGCGGCCTACCTGCCGCTGGACGCGGCGCACCCGGCGGACCGCCTGGCCTACATGCTCGACGACGCGGGCGTGCGCGTGGCGATCGTCGGCCACGCGCGCGGCGACCTCACGCTGCCGCCGCGGGTGCGCGCGATCACCCTGGACCACGCCGATGCCGGCGACGGCGTGCCGGGCGAGGCGGACGTCGCCGTCGACGGCGAGGCGCTCGCCTACGTCATGTACACCTCGGGTTCGACCGGCCTGCCCAAGGGCGTGGAGATCCCGCACCGCGGCATCCTGCGGCTGGTGGTCGGCGTCGACTACATCAAGCTGGGCCCCTACACCCGCATGCTGCATTGCGCGCCGCTGGGCTTCGACGCCTCGACGCTGGAGATCTGGGGTCCGCTGCTCAACGGCGGCTGCGTGGCCGTGCACGACGAGGGCGTGCCGACCGGCAAGGGCCTGGCCGCGTCGATCGCGCGCCACGACATCACCACGCTGTGGCTGACCTGCGCGCTGTTCAACGCGGTGGTCGACGAGGACCCGCGCCTGCTCGCGGGCGTCGGCGAGCTGTTCACCGGCGGCGAGGCGCTGTCGGTCGACCACGTGCGGCGCATGCGCGAGGCAATGCCGCAGGTCGCGCTGTTCAACGCCTATGGCCCGACCGAATGCACCACCTTCACCACCACCTGGCCGGTGCCGGCGACGCTGCCGGCAAACCTGGCCTCGGTGCCGATCGGCCGCCCGGTCCCGGACACCGCGCTGTACGTGCTCAACGCGCGGCGCGAGCCGGTGCCATTGGGCGTGGTCGGCGAGCTGTATGTCGGCGGCGGCGGCGTCGCGCGCGGCTACCTCAATCGCCCCGAGCTGACCCGGGAGCGCTTCGTCCCCGACACGTTCACCGGCCAGGGCCGGCTGTACCGCACCGGCGACCAGGTGCGCTGGGCCGCCGACGGCACCATCGAGTTCTTCGGCCGCAGCGATACCCAGGTCAAGATCCGCGGCTTCCGCATCGAGCTGGCCGAGATCGAGCACGCGCTTGCCGGCCATCCCGGCGTCAAGGCCTGCGCGGTGCTCGCGCGCGCCGACCGCCCCGGCGACAAGCAGCTGGTGGCGTACTTCGTCGCCGACCCGGCCGCCGGCGCCGCGCCGTCGATGGCGCAGCTGCGCGCGCACCTGGCGGCGACGCTGCCGGAGTTCATGGTGCCGGCGCACTACCTGCAGCTGGACGCGCTGCCGGTCACGGTCAACGGCAAGCTCGACCGCCGCGCGCTGCCGGCGCCGGACCGATCGCGGCCGGAGCTGGCGAATGCCCACGAGCCGCCGGTCGGCGCCGACGAGGCGCTGGCCTGCGAGGCCTTCGGCGAGCTGCTCGACATCGATGGCGTCGGCCGCCACGACAACTTCTTCGCCCTCGGCGGCAATTCGCTGCTGGGGCTGCGCCTGCTCGAACGCATACGCGCCGCGCGCGCCGCGGCGGGGCGGGGCGGCGATCCGATCGCCGCGACGCTGCTGTTCCAGCACCCGACGCCGGCGTCGCTGTGCGCGGCGCTCGCGGGCAGCGGCGAGGCCGCGATCGAAACGGCGCGAATGGCGCGCGGGCGCCAGGCCGACGCGCGGCGCGAGGCCAACGAGCCGATCGCGATCATCGCCATGGCCGGGCGCTTCCCCGGCGCCGCCGACGTCGAGGGCTTCTGGGACAACCTGTGCGAAGGCCGCGACAGCATCACCTTCTTCGGCAAGGACGGCCTCGACCCCGGCGTCGGCGCCGAGCGCGACGATCCGGCCTACGTGCCGGCGCGCGGCGTGGTCGACGACGTGGAGATGTTCGACGCCGCCTTCTTCGGCATCGGCCCGAAGGAGGCCGAGCTGATGGACCCGCAGCAGCGCATCTTCCTCGAGCTGTGCTGGGAGTGCCTGGAGCGCGGCGGCCACGTGCCGGAAACCGCGCGCGGGCCGATCGGCGTGTTCGCCGGCATGTACAACGCGATGTACTTCCAGCACCACGTGATGGCGCACCCGGACCTGGTCGCCAAGGTCGGCGAGTTCCAGGTGATGCTGGGCAACGAGAAGGACTACATCGCCACCCGCACCGCGCACAAGCTCGACCTCACCGGCCCGGCGATCAGCGTGCACACCGCCTGCTCGACCTCGCTGGTGGCGATCTGCCAGGCCGCCGACAGCCTGCGCGCGGGACAGTGCGACATGGCGCTGGCCGGCGGCTCCTCGATCAACTGCCCGCCGCGCAAGGGCTACCTGTACCAGGAAGGCTCGATGCTCTCGCCCGACGGGCACACCCGCACCTTCGACGCCGATGCGCAGGGCACGGTGTTCAGCGACGGTGCCGCCGTGGTGCTGCTCAAGCGCCTGTCCGACGCCGTCGCCGATGGCGACACCGTCTACGCGCTGCTGCGCGGCGGCGCGGTCAACAACGACGGCGGCGACAAGGCCAGCTTCACCGCGCCCAGCAGCGAAGGGCAGGCGGCGGTGATCGCGATGGCGCACGACAACGCCGGCGTCGACCCGCGCAGCATTTCCTACGTCGAGGCGCACGGCACCGCGACGCCGCTCGGCGACCCGATCGAGATCGAGGGCCTGACCAAGGCTTTCCGGCGCCATACCGCGGACACCGGGTTCTGCCGCATCGGCTCGGCCAAGAGCAACGTCGGCCACACGGTGATCGCCGCCGGCGCCACCGGCGTGATCAAGACCGCGCTGGCGCTGCACGGGCAGCGCATCCCCGCGAGCCTCCATTACCGCGCGCCCAATCCCGCCTTCGACCTCGCGGCGACGCCGTTCGTCGTCAACGCCGAAGCCAGCGACTGGCCCCGGGGCGCCGTGCCGCGCCGGGCCGGTGTCAGCTCGTTCGGCGTCGGCGGCACCAATGCGCACGTGGTGATGGAGGAAGCGCCGCCGGCCGCGGCGTCCGAACCGGCGGACGGCCCGCAGCTGCTGGTGCTGTCGGCGCGTACGCCGGCCGCGCTGTCGCGCGCCGCGCAGCGCCTGGCCGACCACCTGGAAGCCGACGCCGATGCCAACCTCGCCGATGTGGCGTGGACGCTGGCGGTCGGCCGCAAGGCCTTCGCGCACCGCGTGGCGCTGTGCGCCGGCGACGGCGCCGAGGCCGTCGCGCGCCTGCGCAGCCCCGACACCGAGGCCGCGATCGCACGCAGCTGCCCCGCGCGGCAGAGCGAGGTGGTGCTTGCGTTCCCGGGGCAGGGCAGCCAGTACGCCGGCATGGGCCGCGAGCTGTACGCCTCCGAGCCGGAATTCCGCGCCGCCTTCGACGCCTGCGCCGACGGGCTGCGCGACGCGCTCGGCTTCGACTTGCGCGAGCTGGTGTTCGGCGACGACGCGGAAGCGTTGTTGCCGACCTCGGTGATGCAGCCGGCGATCTTCTCGATCGAATACGCGCTGGCGCGGATGTGGATGGGCTTCGGCCTGCAGCCCGCGGCGATGCTCGGCCACAGCGTCGGCGAGTTCGTCGCCGCCACGCTTGCCGGCGTCTTCGAACTGCCCGACGCGCTGCGCCTGGTCGCCCGCCGCGGCGCGCTGATGCAGGCGCAGCCGGCCGGCGCGATGCTGTCGGTGCGGCTGCCGGTGGACGCGCTGCTGGCGCGGCTGCCGGACGACCTGTCGCTGGCGGCGGAGAACTCGCCCGGCGCGTGCGTGGTTGCCGGCACTTTCGAGGCGATCGCGCGCTTCCAGTCGCAGCTGGAGGCCGACAACGTCGCCTGCCGCCCGCTGCGCACCTCGCACGCCTTCCACTCGGCGATGATGGATGCGGTGGTGGCGCCGTTCCGTGCCGAGGTCGAGGCCGTGAAGCGCGCCGCGCCGCGGCTGCCGATCGTTTCCACTGTCAGCGGCGAGCCGCTCGACGCCGGCACCGCCACCTCGCCCGACTACTGGGCGCGCCACCTGCGCGAGCCGGTGCGCTACGCCACCGCGCTGGGCCGCGTGCTGGAGACGCCGGCGCGGGTCGTGCTGGAGGTCGGCCCGCGCACCACGCTGGCCACCCTGGCGCGCCAGCACCCGATGCTGGCGAAGCAGCATGCCGCCGCGGTGTCGACCCTGGCCGACGGGCCCGTTTCCGAGCTCGAGAGCGTCCGCCTGGCCGCCGGCCAGCTGTGGAGCCGCGGGGCCGCGATCGATCCGGCGCTGTTCGACCGCCGTGCCGCGCGCCGCCGCGTGCGGCTGCCGACCTATCCGTTCGAGAGACAGCGTTATTGGGTAGAGGCGGCCGTCGCGGCGCCCTCCAACGTCATTCCCCATCCCGCCATCGCCGCCACGCCGGCTCTGGAGACCGTCATGTCCGCACCCCTGCCCCAAGCAGGCTTGTCCGCCACCCCCACCGCCGCTCCGCAGGCCGCGCCCAGCCGCCTGCCGGGGCTGCTCGCGCAGTTGCGGGAGGTGTTCGAGGACACCGCCGGTTTCGACCTGTCCGACGCCGACACCGGCGCGAACTTCATGGAACTGGGGCTGGACAGCCTGATGCTCACCCAGGTGGCGCTGCAGCTGCAGAAGAGCTTCGGGGTGAAGGTCAGCTTCCGCCAGCTGATGGGCGAATGCAGCAGCATGGACCGGCTGGCGGCGATGCTGGATGCCGAGATGCCGGCCGAGGCCGCGCCCGCAGCGCCGGCACCCGTCGCCGCGCCGCAGCCCGCCGCTGCGGCTGCGCCCGCGCCCGCGCCGATGGCGATGCAGATGCCCGCGTTCGCGCCGATGGCCGCCCCGGCCGCCGGCGGCGACTACGTGCGCGGCGTGATCGAGGCGCAGATGCAGTTGATGGCCGCGCAGCTCTCGCTGCTCGCCGGTGGCGGCAGCGCCGCGGTGATGCCTGCCGCGCCCGCGTCGGCATCGACGCCTGCGCCGGTCGCCGCGCCCGTGCCTGCCGCCGCGCAGCCCGCGCCCGCGCCCGCGGCCACCGCCACCGCCACCGCCACCGCCACCGCCACCGCCACCGCCACCGCTGCGCCGATGACGGATGCCGAGGAAGAAGCTGCCGTCGCCCACACCAAATACGACGTCAAGAAGGCTTTCGGCGCCATCGCCCGCATCGACAACAGCGGCAACACCGTGCTCAGCGACTTCCAGCGCGGCCGGCTGGACGCCTACATGCAGCGCTACATCGCCCGCACCCGCAAATCGAAGGAATACACCGAACAGCATCGCCCGCACATGGCCGACCCGCGCGTGGTCAACGGCTTCCGCCCGCTGACCAAGGAGATCACCTACCAGATCGTGGTCGGGCGCTCCAAGGGCTCGCACCTGTGGGACCTGGACGGCAACGAATACGTCGACGCGCTCAACGGCTTCGGCATGAGCCTGTTCGGCTGGCAGCCGGACTTCGTGCTCGACGCGGTGAAGCAGCAGCTCGACCTGGGCTACGAGATCGGCCCGCAGCACCCGCTGGCGGGCGAGGTCTCCAGGCTGGTCTGCGAGGTCACCGGCCACGACCGTGCGGCGCTGTGCAACACCGGTTCGGAAGCCGTGCTCGGCGCGCTGCGCGTGGCCCGCACCATCACCGGGCGCGAGACCGTGGTGCTGTTCACCGGTTCCTACCACGGCATCATCGACGAGATGATCGTGCGCGGCACCCGCAAGCTCAAGGCGGTGCCGGCGGCGCCGGGCATCCTGCGCAACACCTCCGAGCACGTGCTGGTGCTCGACTACGGCACGCCCGAGTCGATGCAGATCATCCGCGAGCGCGCCGGCGAGATTGCCGCCGTGCTGGTCGAGCCGGTGCAGAGCCGGCGCCCGGACTTCCAGCCGGTCGAGTTCCTGCGCGAGCTGCGCCAGGTCACGCAGGACGCCGGCGCGCTGCTGGTGTTCGACGAGGTGGTCACCGGCTTCCGCTCGCACCCGGGCGGCATCCAGGCGCTGTTCGACATCCGCGCCGACCTGTGCACCTACGGCAAGGTGGTCGGCGGCGGTTATCCGATCGGCGTGATCGCGGGCAAACGCCAGTTCATGGACGCGCTCGACGGCGGCCAGTGGCAGTTCGGTGACGACTCGATCCCGACCGTCGGCGTGACCTATTTCGCCGGCACCTTCGTGCGCCACCCGCTGGCGCTGGCCGCGGCCAGGGCCGTGCTCGAGCACGTGAAAGAGCAGGGCCCGCAGCTGCAGGAGCGGCTCAACGCGCGCGTCACCGCGATGTGCGACGAGCTCAACGCATTCTGCGCCGACATGGGTGCGCCGATCGAGGTCAGGCACTTCGCGTCGGTGTGGAAGACCTTCTTCCTCGAGGACCATCCGCTGCAGGACCTGCTGTTCGGCATGATGCGCAACCGCGGCGTGCACATCCTCGACAACTTCCCGTGCTTCCTGACCTCCGCGCACAGCGAGGCGGACTTCCAGAAGATCATCGACGCGTTCAAGGAATCGGTGGTCGAGCTGCAGGAATCGGAATTCCTGCCGCGCCACGCGGCGACGCCGCGCACGGTGATGGACGCCGCGCAGCCGATCGTGGCCGGCGCGCGCCTGGGGCGCGAGCCCGACGGTCGCCCGGCCTGGTTCGTGCCGGATCCGGCGCAGGACGGCAAATTCATGAAAGTGGGTGGATGACGATGGCTGCACTTCCGCGGTACACGGCAAGGAATGCGGTGGACTACGACCCGTTCGCCGGCGGCGAACTGCTGCGCGTGGTGCCCACCACCGAGCCGCAGCGCGAAGTCTGGCTGGCCGACCGGCTCGGCGAGGACGCCTCGCTGGCGTTCAACGAGTCGGTGTCGCTGCGGCTGCGCGGGACGCTCGACGCGGCGGCGCTGGAATCGGCACTGCTCGAACTGGTGAACCGCCACGATGTGTTGCGCGCGAGCTTCGGCCCGGACGGCGAGACGCTGTGCGTGCTGGAGGATGCCGGCTTCGCGCTGGCACACCGCGATTTCTCCGGCCCGGACGCGGCCGCGCGCGAGGCCGCCGTGGCCGAGCGCCTGCGGCTGGCGGTGGAGACGCCGTTCGCGCTCGACAGCGGCTCGCCGTTCCGCGCCGAACTGCTGCGCCTGTCGGCCGAAGAGCACGTGCTGGTGCTCACCGCCCACCACATCGTCTGCGACGGCTGGTCGTGGTGGGTGCTGGTGCGCGAGCTGTCCGCGCTGTACGCGCAGGACGTGGGCGCCGGCGCGGCGACCTTGCCAGCGCCGGAATCGTTCGCCGACTACGCGCTGGCCGAGGCCACCCAGCCGGCCACGCGCCAGTACGCCGAGGACGAGGGCTACTGGCTTTCGCGCTTCGTCGAGGAAGCGCCGGTGCTGGACCTGCCCACCGACCGCCCGCGGCCGGCGCAGCGCACCTTCGCCTCCAGGCGCGAGGACTACGTGCTCGACGCCACGCTGGTGTCCGCGATCCGCGCGATGGGCGCGCGCCGCGGCACCAGCCTGTTTGCCACCCTGCTGGCCGGCTTCGCCGCCACCCTGTCGCGGCTGACCGCGCAGGCCGACGTGGTGATCGGCATCCCCGCCGCCGGCCAGTCGGTCGACGGCCACGACGACCTGGTCGGCCACTGCGTCAACCTGCTGCCGCTGCGCTGCGACGTGCCGCCGGCGCAGCCGTTCACGCAGACCCTGGACGCGCTGCAGGTCACGCTGCTGGACGCCATCGAGCACCAGCGCTACACCTTCGGCACCCTGCTCAAGAAGCTGCGCGTGCGCCGCGACCCGTCGCGCCTGCCGCTGGTGAGCGTGATGTTCAACATCGACCAGGCGCTGGACCAGCAGGCCACCGCGTTCCCGGGCCTGTCGCTCGACTTCCAGAGCAACCCGCGCAGCTGCGAGAACTTCGAGCTGTTCATCAACGCCGTGCAGGCGCATGGCGAACTGCGGCTGGAGTGCCAGTACAACACCGACCTGTTCGACCGCGCCACCATCGTGCGCTGGATGCAGGCCTACGAATCGCTGCTGCGTGGCGCGGTGGCCGCGGTGGACACGCCGTTGGGCCGCCTGCCGCTGCTGCCGCCCGCGGAGCTTCAGGCGCTGGCCGCGCTGCAGCCGCCGCGCACGCCGTATCCGGCCGAGCGCGGCATGCACGAGCTGTTCGAGCTGCAGTGCGACCGCGCACCCGAGCGCATCGCGCTGCGCTACCGGGACCAGGCGCTGACCTACGCGCAGCTGGAAGCGCGCGCCAACCGCATCGCTTCGCTGCTGCGCGCGCGCGGCGTGCACGCCGGCGCGCTGGTGGGGCTGGCGGTGGACCGCGGCGTCGACATGCTGGCCGCGCAGCTGGCCATCCTCAAGACCGGCGCGGGCTACGTGCCGCTGGATCCGGCGTTCCCGCAGGAACGGCTGGCCTACATGGTCGGCGACGCGGGCCTCGCGGCGCTGGTCACCCAGCGCAGCCACGCCGACCGCTTCGACCTGCGCGGCCGCCCGGTGCTGGCGCTCGACGCGCTGGCCGACGAACTCGCGCAGGCGTCTGCCGAACGCGAGACGCAGCGGATCGACCCGGAGTCGATCGCCTACGTCATCTACACCTCCGGCTCCACCGGCAAGCCCAAGGGCGTGCAGGTGCCGCACCGCGGGGTGACCAACTTCATCGCCTCGATGGAGCAGCGCCCGGGCATGGGCGCCGACGACAGGCTGGTCGCGGTGACAACGCTGTCGTTCGACATCGCCGTGCTCGAGCTGTTCCTGCCGCTGAGCGTGGGCGCCGAGGTCATCCTCGCCGACCGCGAAACGGCAATGGATGGCGAACTGCTGTCGATGCTGCTGCGCGAGCGCGGCGCGACCCTGATGCAGGCCACGCCGGCCACCTGGCGCGTTCTGATCGACGCCGGCTGGCAGGGCGGCCAGGACTTCCGCGTGCTGTGCGGCGGCGAGCCGCTGCCGCCGGACTTGGCGCGTGCGCTGCTCGCGCGCTGCGGCCAGCTGTGGAACCTGTACGGCCCGACCGAGACCACGGTGTGGTCGACCTGCGCGCGGGTGGAAGACCCGGCGCGCGGCATCTCCATCGGCACGCCGATCGCCAACACCACGGTATGGATCGTCGACGCGCAGGGCCAGCCGTGCCCGCTGGGCGTGCCCGGCGAACTATGCATCGGCGGCGACGGCGTCACCCTCGGTTACCTCGGCCGCGCCGACCTCACCGCCGAGCGCTTCATCGCCGACCCCTTCAGCGACCGCCCCGGCGCGAAGCTCTACCGCACCGGCGACCGCGCGCGCTGGCGCAGCGACGGCACGCTTGAGCACCTCGGCCGCCTCGATTTCCAGGTCAAGGTGCGCGGCTACCGCATCGAGCTGGGCGAGATCGAGGCCGCGCTGGCCGCGTGCCCCGGCGTCGCGCAGTCGCTGGTGCTGGTGCGCGAGGACCGTCCCGGCGACGTGCGCCTGGTCGGCTACGCAGTGGCGCAGCCGGGCGCGAAGCCGATTGAGCGCGAAACCCTCGACCTGCTCAAGCGCGCGCTGCCTGAATACATGGTGCCGCAACACATCGTGATGCTCGACGCGATGCCGCTGCTGCCCAACGGCAAGGTCGACCGCAAGGCGCTGCCCGCGCCGGACCTGGACGCGCGCAGCGAGGACATGGTGCCGCCGCGCAACGACACCGAGCGCGCGATAGCGAAGCTGATGGCGCAGGTGCTGGGCCAGCCGGCGGTCGGCATCCACGACAACTTCTTCTCGCTCGGCGGGCATTCGTTGCTGGCCGCGCAGCTGACCTCGCGCCTGAACCGCGAGCTGGGCGCCGCGCTGACGCTGCGCGCGCTGTTCGACACGCCGACCGTCGCTGGCCTGGCCGGGATCGCCGCGGCCACCCTGGGTGCGCCCCCGCGCGAGCCGATCAAGAGGCTCGCCGACCAGTCGACCGCACCGCTGTCGCTGATGCAGGAGCGGCTGTGGCTGCTGGAGCAGTTCACGCCGGGGCAGGTGACCTACAACACGCCGTCCGGCCACCGCCTGCGCGGGCCGCTGGACCTCGACGCGTTCAAGCGCGCCTTCGATGCGGTGGCGCAGCGGCAGTCGGTGCTGCGCACCTCGATCGGCACGCTCGGCGGCGAAGCCTTCCAGGTCGTCCATGACAGCGTCGACAGCGGCCTGCTGCCGGTGGTCGACCTCGGCCATCTGCCCGAGGCCGACGCCGAAGCGCAGGCGCTGGCCGACATGAACGCGCTGATCGCCATGCCCTTCGATCTGGGCGAGCCGCCGCTGTTCCGCGCGCGACTCTACCGCCTGTCCGACGACCACCACCTGATGATCTTCCTGGTCCACCACGCGATCTGGGACGGCTGGTCGTTCGACCTGCTGTACCAGGACCTGTCGGAGTTCTATGCCGCCTTCATCGAAGGCCGCGAACCGACGCTGCCGGAACTGCCGGTGTCCTACGGCGACTTCTCGGCTTGGCACCGCGAGTGGATCGAGGGGCCGGAATACGCGAAGCAGGTGGAATTCTGGCGCGAACGCCTGCGCCCCGGCGACGAGCCGCTGCAGGCGCTGCCCACCGACCTGCCGCGCAAGCCGGGCATGTCCGGCGGCAGCCGCCAGTACCCGGTCGCGTTCCCGCGCGAACTCGGCGACGGCCTGCACGCGGCCGCGCTCAAGCTCGATTCGACCCTGTTCGTCACCATGCTCACCGCGTACTTCGCGCTGCTGCAGGGCGTGAGCGGCCAGCGCGACCTGATCGTCGCCACGCCGGTGCGCGGGCGCAACAGCGACGAGACCGAGAACCTGATGGGCTACTTCACCAATACGCTGCCGCTGCGCGCGCGGATCGATCCGGCGCTGCCGTTCGCCGAGGTGCTGCGCGAGGTGAAGTCGGTGCTGCTCGACAGCTTCGCCAACCCCGACATCCGCCTCGAGGACCTGATGCGTGAACTCAGCGTGCGCAGCGCCAGCGGCGGCGGACAGGTGCTGTATCACGCGATGTTCTCGTTCCAGGACGTGCGCCAGCGCAACCTGCAGTGGGGCAGCATCCGGCATTCGCGCATAGAGCTGGCCGACCCCGGCGCCACCCAGGACCTGGGGCTTTGGCTGGTGGAGAACGGCGGTGGCCTGGCCGGCGCAGTGGTCTACAACGCCGACACCCTGCTCGAATCCACCGCGGCGATGCTGGCCGCGCGCTTCCGCGCGATGCTCGAATCGCTGGTGCGCGACCCCACCCAGACGATCGCGCAGCTCACCCGCTTCGACGACGACCAGCCGGCACGGATGGGGCGCGAGCACGCGGCCGGGGCGCCGGTGCCGGCTGCTGCCGCAGCGGCTTCGCCTGCACCGGAAGCAGCGCCGGCCGCGCTCGCCGCCGACGATCCGCTGGTCGTGCAGGTCGCCGACATCTGGGCCGAGCTGCTGGGGCGCGGGCGCGTCGGCGTCGACGACGACTTCTTCGCCCTCGGCGGCCACTCGCTGCAGGCGGTACGGATGTTCCATCGACTGAGCAAGGCCACCCGCGTCAACCTGCCGCTGGCGACGCTGTTCGCCGCGCCGACCGCGCGCTCGCTGGCGGCCGCCTACCGCGCCGCGGGCGCGACCGTGCCCGGCGAAGCGCATGCGCCATCGGCCGCCGTCGATCCGTGGGCACCGCTGGTGCCGATCCGCGCGGGCACCGATCCCGACGCGCCGGCGCTGTTCTTCGCCCACGCGATCGGTGGCAACGTGCTCAACTACCGCGCGCTGGCCGCGAGCCTGCCCGAAGGCATGGCCATCTACGGCCTGCAGGCGCTGGGCCTGGACGGCGTGACGCCGCCGCTGGACAGGATCGAGGACATGGCGCGCCGCTACGTCGCCGAGGTCCGCAAGGTGCAGCCGTCGGGCCCGTATTACCTGGCCGGTGGTTCGATGGGCGGGATGATCGCCTACGAGATGGCGCAGCAGCTCACCGCCGCGGGCGAGGAGGTCGCGCTGCTCGGGCTGATCGACACGTCCTCGCACTACGGCAAGCGCCTGCGCGAGCAGGCCGCGCATCCGCCATCGGCATGGAGCCGGCTGCGCGCGCGGCTGCGCGGGCTGTCGCCGGGCAAGGCCCTGGCGGCACTGGCGCGGATGCCGGGCAACCGCATCGCCGCCGTGCGCGGCCGGCGCCTGGTCGCGCAGCTGCGCGAGCGCGGCGAGCCGCTGCCGCACGAGCTGCGCTACGCGCACGTCGAGGCCACGCACCTGCGCGCCTACCGCGACTACGTGGTGCAGCCCTGGGCCGGGCGGCTGACCCTGTTCCGCGCCGCGCAGCAGGATCCGTCGCTCGGCGACGATCCCTGCCTGGGCTGGAGCGCCCTTGCCGGCGAGGTCGAGGTGCTCGATGTGCCCGGCACCCACCGCGGCATCGTCGAGAAACCGGAACTGCCGCCGAAGCTGGCCGAGGCCATCGATGTTGCGCGCCGGCGCGCGGCGCGCCCGCGCGGCACCCCCGGCGCGGAGGCCGGCGCCCGGCTGGCCGCGCAGGACGCATGAGCGGGGGCAGGCCGGGTTTCACCACGCACCTGCTGCGCTATTCCACCAGCAACCTGATGGTGATCGCAGCGGGCCTGGTCTCGTTCCCGATCCTGACCCGGCTGCTCGACAACACCCAGTACGGCATCCTCAACTACTACGACTCGTGGGTGCTGATGGGCGTGGCCATCGGCAAGCTCGGCGCGCAGCACGCGATCATGCGTTTCTACCCGCACGGCGGCGACGCCGGGCAGTTGCGCGCGTTCTCCACCAACCTGTTCTTCCTGCCGCTGGGGATCTCGCTGCTGCTGTGGGTGCTGGTGGTAGCCGGGCTGGTGTCGTTCGACCTGTTCGGCGGTGCGCGGCAGTCGCCGGTGTTCTGGATGGCGCTGGCCTCGGCGCCGCTGCTGGTGTTCGCCAGCCTGGTCGAGACGGTGCTGCGCATCAGCGAGAAATCGCACCTGGTGATGGTCTCGCGCATCGGCTGGCGCTGGGGCGAGGTGGCGACGATGGTCGGCGCGGTGCTGCTGCTGCAGCACTCGGCGGTGGCCGCCTACGGCGGCAAGCTGGCCGCGGCCGGGCTGATGGTGTTCTTCTACCTGTGGTGGATGCGCGGCAACCTGGGCTTCTCGCGCGCGCACGTGGACCGCGGCACGCTGCGCAAGGGGCTGGTCTACGGCTTCCCGCTGGTGGCCAACGAGATCGTCGCGGTCGCCTTCATCCTGCTCGACCGGGTGATGATCAAGGGCATCATCGGCAACTTCGAGGCGGTGGGCATCTACAGCATCGGCGCGGCGCTGGCGATGCAGGTCAACATGTTCACCAACATCACCGTGTTCGAGGCGTTCACGCCGATGGCCAACCGCCTGTTCACCACCGACGGCCCGGCGGCGGTGCGCGCGCTCAAGCAGCGCGTCCTGCCGCCACTGACCTACGCGCTGGTCGGCATCGCCGCGCTGCTGTGGTGCTTCGGCGCGGATGCGGTGATCGCGCTGAGCGGGCATTCCAAGTCCGCCTCCGGGCCGGTGTTCGCGATGGTGGGCGCGGTGTATGCGCTGATGCCGGTGCTGCTGGTGTCCGGCTACGGCCTGCTGCTGGAGAAGCGCACGCTCAAGGTGCTGGCGCTCACGTCGGGCAGCCTGGTGGTCAACACCGCGCTGAACCTGTGGCTGATCCCCACGCACGGCGTGATGGGTGCGGTCTACGCGACCGCGGCCAGCTCCGCCGCCTATGCGGTCGCGACGTGTGCGTGGGTGCCGCGCGACCTGCTGCAGCTGCCGCAGCCGCGGGTCCTGGCCACGGCACTGGTGGTGGCGCTGGCGTGCATCGCGCTGGTGTCGTGGAGCGGGGCGTTCGGGCTGGCGTCCGGCTGGCCACGGCTGGTCCTGGGCGGCGGCGCGACGGGCATGGCCTACGTCGTCGCGGTGCTGGCGCTCGACGCGCGCCTGCGGACGATGTTGCTGTCGTGGCGCGGCTTGCGCATGCCGTTCCAGGCGCGCGGCGCGGGTTGAGCGGGATGCCGGGCGCGGCAACGCTGGACGACGGCCGCGCGGATGCCGGTGCGCCGCCGGCGGCGCACGGGAGTCGTCGCAATGCCTGATGCCGTGTTCTCGCCGGTCGCCTGGTGCCTGCTGCTGGCGCTGGTGCTGTTCGTGCTGCGGCACAGGCTCGGGCGCGGCTGGCGCCGGGTCGGCATCGTCGCCTGCGGACTGCTCGTGCTGGGCTGCATGCCGCTGGGCGCGAATCTGCTCGAACGTGTGCTCGAGGGCGCAGTGCCCGCGCGCGCCTACTGCGACCCCGGCGACCGCGGACCGATCGTGCTGCTCTCGGGTGGCGTCAACCATCCGCCGGCCGGCAGCGCCGACTATCGGGCGCTGACCTCGGAAAGCTGGACCCGCGCGCGCGCGGCGACGGAACTGTGGCTCGCCGGGCGCAGCGGCACGCTGTGGATCGCCGGTGGCGGGCCATATCCGGTGCGGGAAAGCACGGTGCTCGCGAGCCTCGCCGGGGAGTGGGGCGTGCCATCGTCGGCGTTGCGCGTGGAAGCGCACTCCACCACGACACGCGAAAGCGCGCGTGCGCTGGCCGGCGCGCTGGCGGGCCGGCGCGCGCGCGTGGTCACGTCGCCGCCGCACCGCGCGCGTGCGCTGCAGGCATTCGAAGCCGCCGGCATCGAGACCTGCGTGCAGGACACGGGCACGGACGTGGTGCCGCCCGGCGGCCCCGGCGACCTGCTGCCGCAGGCGTCGGCGATCGGCAAGACCGAGGATGCACTGCACGAGCTGGTCGGGATCGCCTGGTACCGCGTGCTCGACTGGCGACACACCACGCGCCGGCATCCGCGCCAGGCAGGCGGCGGCGCGCAACGCGGCGATTGAGCGGCTTTCCTAGCCGGGATCGATCGAATGCGCCGCCTGCCTGCGCCGCGCCCGCGACTTCCTGCGCGCCAGCCGCGCCGGCTTCGGGGTTGCTGCAGCGGGGGTGGGCGGGGCGGGGGCGGGGAGCAGGGGTTCGTAGAAGGCGAGCAGGTCGCTGCCGATCGACTGCCAGCCGTAGTGCCGCTCCGCGCAGCTGCGCGCGGCCCCGGCCAGCCGTTCGCGCAGGGCGGGCGATTCGAGCAGCGACACCACCGCATCGGCGAACCCGGCCGCGTCGTCAGCGTACAGCGCGCTCTGGCCGTGGCGCAGGACGATGCCTTCGCTGCCGATCGTCGTGGTCACGATCGCCTTGCCCAGCGCCATCGCCTCCAGCACCTTCAGCCGCGTGCCGCTGCCGGCGCGCAGGGGCACCACGTAGACCGACGCCGAGTGCACGGCCGGCCGCAGGTCGGGGACGAAGCCGGCGAGGGTGACGTGGGAGGCCACGTCCGCCGGGATCGGCAGCCCGTCATGCTTGCCGACAAGCATGAACTCGGCATCCGGGCGCATGATCAGGATCCGCGGGAACACCTCGCGCAGGAACCATTCCACGCCGTCGCGGTTCGGGAACCAGCCCATCTGGCCCACGAACACCAGGCGCGCCCGGCTGCCCGGCGCGCGCGCGGGGACGTTGGCCTCCAGGTCGACGCCGTTGGGCACGATGGCCACGCGCACGCCGGGTGCGAGTGGCCGCAGCAGCTGTGCGTCGGTGCCCGAGCACGCCAGCACCAGCCGCGCGCGGCGGCAGGCATCGCGTTCGAAGGCGCGCAGCAGCGGCAGCTGCCGGCGCAGGAACAGGCGCGCCAGCCGGTTGGGGTGGATCCGCATGCGCGTGTCGAGCAGCTGGTGTTCGACGTTGTGCGCGTTGTAGACCACCGGGACCGACGCCGGCACCGCGTCGGCGTAGCGCATCAGCGGCAGCATGTCGAAGTGCACCGCGTCCACCGTGCCGGCCAGCGCCGCGATCCTCGCGCGCATCGCCTGCGAGGCGTATTTCGCCGCGACGAAGGGTTCGGCGCCGAAGCTGCCGCGCAGCAGTGCCATGAGCAGCGCCAGCCGCGACTGTTCGCTTTCGATGGGGAAGGTCTCCACGCCGGCCAGCCGCACGGGCATCGACGCGATGGCGGACGCATCGTCATCGCGTCGGAGGAAGCTCAGCAGGATGACCTCGTGCTGCGACGCCAGCGCGCGGAGCAGGTGCCAGGAGCGCAGCTGGTGGCCTTCCTTCGGCGGAAACGGCAGGCGGCTGGTGACGAAGAGGATGCGCGCCATCAGTGCTTCCTCCACAGCCGCGATGCATCCGGCGCCAGCGAGGCGGGGAGCGACAGCAGCGCCGCGAGGTTGAGCAGCACGAACGCACCCGCGGCGGGCAGTAGCGGCATCCGCGCCGCGAACCGCGGCATCGCCACGCCCAGCGCCGCGCAGGCGTAGCCAAGCACCTGCAGCACGAACAGGACCCGGAACACCGGCCCCGGCGCCACGGCCGATGCCGCCAGGGCCAGCAGCAGTGCCCAGGGCGCGAGCAGGCGCAGGAACTTGTGCGAAAACCAGGCGAAAAACAGCGGGTTGCGGCGCGGGTGCAGCAGCGTGGGCATGCGTGCGATCAGCTGCCAGTTGCCGGCCAGCGTGCGCAGCTTGCGCGCAAATTCCTCGCCTGGAGTGGCGCTGGCGCGGTCGATGGCGATCGCGTCGCGTGCCATCCACACCCGATGGCCGGCGAAGGCGACCTGCAGCGGGATCCACATGTCGTCGAGGATGGTGCCCGGCGGCAGCGGCCGGAAGCAGTCGCGACGCACGGCGTGGATCGCGCCGGACACGCCGTGCAGCCATTCCAGGCGCGACTCGTCCGCGCGCAGGCGCCTTTCCATCCGCCAGTACAGGCCGACGGCGCGCGTGGGCGTGCCGACGGCGGCGACGTCCTCGATCACCAGCTCGCCGCTGACCGAACCGATGCCCGGGTCTGCGAACGGTGCCGCCAGCCTGCGCAGGGCGTGCGGCGCGTAGCGCTGGCGCGCGTCGGCGAAGACGACGACCGGCGTGTGCACGCGCTCCATCGCCATGTTCAGTGCGGTGGCCTTGCCGCGGTTGCACGGCAGCTCGAGCACCTCGACGCGCGGATCGCCATCCGCCGCATCGCGCGCCGCCTGCGCCGTGCGGTCGCTGCTGCCGTCGCTGACGACCAGCACGCGCAGCAGGTCGGACGGATAGTCCTGGGCCAGGATGTCGCGGATCCGCGCGCCGATGCGCGCCTGCTCGTCGTAGGCGGCCACGACGACCGTAATGGGGGGCGTGAAGTCCTCGCGGCCGGGATCGGGTTCTTCGAGGGCGTCGCCGAAGCGGTCGGCGAGCAGCGCCACCAGCAGCGGGTAGCCGGCATACACCCAGGCCACGACGCCCGCGCAGGCCCAGAACGCCAGGATGGCGAGGACGCTCATGGCGCGGCCTTCAGCAGCCGGGCGCGCAGGCGTTCGTAGCCGGCGTTGCCCAGCACGCGCTTGGGCCAGGACAGCGCCTCGAAGCGCATGCGCGACAGGCGGGGGCGCGGGCCGCGCCAGGCCACGAGCGACGCGAATTCCTCCAGCGCCATGCCGCGGGTGACGGCGATGCGCTGCAGCCAGCGGTCGCGGTCGGGGTTGCGGTTGGGGCCGGGCACCGAGCCGAACAGGTGCGTGTAGCCCAGTGCCCGCGCGGCACGGCGCTCGCGTTCGCTGCCGCGCCCGCCGGGGAGCGCCATCGATTCGACGGCCCGCCCGGTGAGCGCGGACAGCCGCGTACGGCTGTCGCGCAGCTCCGCGGCCAGCGCGGCGTCGTCCAGGTCCTCCAGGAACGCGTGGCTGCGCCCGTGTGCGCCGATTTCCATGCCGGCATCGGCCAGCAGCGCGACCTGCGCCGACGACAGCATGCCCGGCTGGTCGACGAAGCCCGAGGTGATGAAGAACGTCGCCACCATGCCGCGCTCGCGCAGCAATGGCAGCGCGACCTCGAGGTTCGACACGTCGCCGTCGTCGAAGGTGATGGCGACCCGGCGTCCATCCGCGGTCGCCGTGCGCGCGCTGGCGCCGATGCTGCGGTAACCGTTGCGCAGCAGCCAGTCCAGCTGCGCGGTGAACGCATCCGGATGCACGCTGTACACCGGATCGAAGCGCCCGCGACTGTCCGGACCGGCGTGCAGGCCGTGGTACATCAGCACCGGCAGGGCCGTGCTCATGCCGCCGCCCTGCGCGCCTGCAGCCAGCCGAGCAGGCCGCTGGTTTCGCTGAAGAACAGCGCCTTCGACAGCCGCCCGGACGGTGCGCGGTAGCGCTCCTCGAACACGTTGTGCCGCCGGATCCGGTAGGGATCGACGTCGCGCCGGTTGATGCCCTCGATCGAGGTGACCGCGGTTGCATAGCCGGCCTCGCGGACCATGCGCACGTCGCGTTCGCCGAAATCGCCGGCGCCGCCGTTGGGGTAGGCGAAGTGCGCCGGAGCGATGCCGGTGGCGCGATCGATGTCGCTGCGGGAACCCGCGATCTCGTCGCGCGCGGCCAGGGCGTCGACGCGGCTGAGCAGCACGTGGTGGCGGGTGTGGGCACCGATCCGGATGCCGCCGGCATCGAGCGTGCGGATGTCCGGCCAGTCGAGCATGTCGCCCTGCGTGGACGCCGGGTCCGGCCGCAGCTGCGCGGCGATCTCGTCGACGCGGGCTTCCAGCTGCTTCGGCGGAAACTGCTTGAGCCGCGGCGGCAGCTGTTGGTACAGGCGGTCGCGCTCGATCGGCTGCGACAGGTCGAAGCAGCCAAGGCCCAGCGACGACAGGTCCAGCCGATCCTGGCGGCGGGCGGCCACCGCGTGCTGCAGGCGGTAGGCCCAGATGGTCTCGCCGCCGACGTGGCCGGTGGCGACATAGACCACGGCCGGCACCGATGCGTGGATGCCGCCCATGTCGTCGGCCTCCAGCAGGCCGAGGTTGTCGCGGTAGCCGTCGTCGAAGGTGATCGCGTAGTGGACGCGGGTGTCGCGTACGTCGGACAGCGCGCGCAGGCCGGCTTCCAGGTCCACCAGCGCGTGGCGCTCGCCCAGCCAGCCCGCCAGCTGGCGGAAGCTGGCGCGCGAGAGGCTGAGCGGGTAGGGGTCGTGCGCATCGCGCAACCGGTGCAGCATCAGCACCACCAGCCCGGCACCGGTGACCTTCCGGTAGATGAAATCGAGGCCGCCGTGGTGGGCGGCCACGGCGATCGCGTAGCGCAGCCAGCGACGCAGCCCGGTGATCATGGCCGCCCTCCCGCGCGCGCGCCGGTATCGTCGGGCGGCAGGTGGCGCGCCTTCACCACCAGCGCCACGTAGGTCCAGAAGTAGGCGATGACCGGGTAATAGGTGAAGCGGTCGCCGAAGATGTTGCCGCAGACCAGCCCCATCCAGGCCCCGACCAGCCCGAGCGCCAGCGCATAGCGCCAGGTGCCGGACACGGATGCGGCAAGCTCGCGGCGCGCGGCGCGCAGGATCGACAGCAGCAGGCCGAGCAGGATCACCGCGCCGACCAGGCCGCCTTCGCTCAGCGTGCGCAGGTACACATTGTGCGTGTCCATCCGGTACGGGTTGATTTCCGGATGGCGGAACGACTGGAACCCGGTCCCGACCACCGGGTGGGCGATGAAGTTGTCCCAGGCGATCTGCCAGAAGTCGAAGCGCAACTCGGTGCTTTCGTCGCGGTGGCCTTCCTCGACGGTGGTGCTGTCGAAACGCTGCACGACCGAAGGCGGCAGCAGCGGCGGGACGATCGCCGCGGCGAGCATCAGCGGCAGCACCAGCTTCCAGCGCCCGCGCCAGGCCACCACGATCACCAGCAGCGCCAGGATCAGCGCCACATAGGCGGTGCGCGAATACGCGTACAGCACGCCGAACACCGCGCAGGCGATACCGCCGAGGAACATCAGCTTCCAGAAGCGGCTGGCGCGGGTCGCGAGCAGCAGCGCGAACAGCACCGCCGAGACGGTGACGCAGAAGGCCGCGAACTCGTTGGCGCCCAGCAGCGCGAACGTGCCCTTGATGCGCAGGTCGTCGGAATAGTTCCAGCTGGCGACGCTGGCATGTTCCACCCAGGTCACCTTGGCGATGTAGGGCAGCGGCAGGATCGTCGCCAGCACGATCCTGCGCACGCCCGCCCAGCTGGTGGCGCTCATCTGCACCAGAAACAGCAGCGAGACACCGGTCAGGTGGTCCTTGAGGATGTTCATGTGCGACTCGGTATTGCTGACGTAGTGGTAGCTCACGAACACCGAGACCACCGAGTACGCGGCGTAGACCAGCACCCAGCGGTTGACCGGCTCGGAGGGCGCGAGCCTGCCGTGCATCCACAGCGCGCCGAGCAGCGACAGGCCGAAGCCGAGATTGAGGAAATTGAGTCCGCCGCCGAGGTTGGGCAGGTAGCCGGTGTGGATGTTCTGCAGCGGCAGCAGGAACAGGAATGCATACAGCGCCCAGTTGTTGGGCGTGCGGGCTCCCGCCTTGGCCTTCGCCGCGCCGCGGGTGCCTGCGCTGCCGTGCGGCGTTTCCGGAATGGCCGCAGCCGGCAGGCGCGCGGCCGGCACGTGCAGCGCCCGCGCCGCCAGCGGGAAGCGCTCGGCGCCCGGCGACGCCGGGTGCGGCCTGTCAGGCGGACCGGCGGTCATGGTCCTGTTCCCGGAGCGAGTGGTAGAGGTCGAGGTAGCGCGCTGCCATCGCGGCGGTCGAGTAGTGGGTACGCACGGTCTCGACGGCACGTGCATCGTGGCCGGGTGGCCGGGCGATCGCCAGCCGCAGCGCGGCCTGCAGCTGCGCGCCGTCGCCCGGAGGCAGCAGGACGCCGTGTTCCGTGCCAGCCAGCAGGCGCGGCACCTCGCCGACGGCGCTGGCGATCACCGGCACGCCGTGCGACATCGCCTCCAGGACCACCAGCGGCATGCCTTCGCTCAGCGAAGGCAGCACGAGAGCGTCGACGATCCGGTAGATGTCGTCCATGTCGTCGCGGCGGCCGGCGAAGACGATCCGGTGGGCCGCGCCCGACGCGCCGGCAAGCGCCTGCAGCGCCTCGCGGTCGGGGCCGTCGCCGACCACCAGCAGGCAGGCGCCGGGACTCGCCGCGGAGGCGGCCGCGAACGCGGATACCAGTTGGGCGAGGTTCTTCTCCGGCGACAGGCGCGCGACCGCGGCAAGCACGGGGCCGGGGCCCGCCAGGCCCAGCGCGCGCCGCAGCCCGGGGCGTTCCGGCGCCGGCGCGGGCATCGCGATGCCGTTGTCGACCTGGTGGATGCGGTCCCGTGGAACGCCCGCGCGCAGCAGGCGTTCGACCTGCGGCCGGGAGACCACGGCCAGCGCGTCGAACCGGCGCAGCAACGCGAGTTCCAGCGTGGTGTACAGGCGCAGCGCACGCGAGGATTCCACCCAGCCATGGAGGGTGGCGACCAGCTTCACGCCAGGCCGCCGCCGCGCCGCCAGCCAGGCGTAGAAGGCGCTCTTGTAGTCGTGCACGTGCAGCATGTCGGCGCCGCGTGCATCGACCAGCGCGACCAGCGCGTCGACCGTGCGCATGTCGATGCGGCCGCGGCAGGGCAGCAGCATCGCGTCGCTGCCGGCGGCAACCGCCGCCTGGTGCAGCGGCTGCGCGTCGAGCAGGTAGTTGCGGATGCACAGCAGGGCGCTGCGTGCACCCTCGTTTCGCAGCGCGCCGTCCAGCGCCAGCACCACGCGGTCGGCGCCGTACATGCCGGCGCTGGAGCGCAGCTGCAGGACGGTCGCTGGCGTGCCGGTCGCCATCTCAGGCCACGTCCGCCAGCCGCCGGTAGGCCTGGTCGAAGGCACGCACCATCGCCGCGAGGGAGAACTCGCGCTCCACCCGCTGGCGCGCCGCCTCGCCCATGCGGTGCCGCAGCGCCGGATCGGCGGCCAGGGCCAGCATCGCCTCGGCGAGCCGGCCGGGCGCACGCGCCGGGACCAGCAGGCCGGTCGCGCCGGACGCGACGAGCGATCGATTGCCGCCGACGTCGGTGGCGATCATCGGCAGGCCGCTGGCCATCATTTCGAGGATGGCGTTCGACATGCCTTCGGTGGACGACACCAGCATGCCCACGTCG
Organism: Luteimonas lutimaris; assembly: GCF_039537065.1. Lineage (NCBI taxonomy): Bacteria > Pseudomonadati > Pseudomonadota > Gammaproteobacteria > Lysobacterales > Lysobacteraceae > Luteimonas > Luteimonas lutimaris. The sequence continues at coordinate 380,668 of NZ_BAAAZU010000006.1, forward strand.
AGCGCCGGCAGGATCGCCTCGACGTCCGGACGCATGCCGGTCATCCGCACCGCGCCGGCCACGCCGAGGCTGACCACCCGCGCCTCGATTTCCCCCTGCAGCGGACCGTCGCCCAGCAGCACCAGCCGGGCCTGCGGGAAGGTCGCGTGCATCCGGGCGAACGCATCGACCAGGTCGACGTGCCGTTTTTCCGGCGTCAGGCGCGCCACGCAGCCGAATACCAGCGCATCGGCTTGCAGCGACAGTGATTGCCGGATCGCTGCCCGGGCGGGCGGCGGGCGGGGGTGGAAGCGCTGCGTGTCCACCCCGTTGGGGATCCACAGCATCCGCCCCGCTTCGAGCGCCTCGCTCCGGGCCAGTTCGCCGAGGATCTGCTGCGACGGCGCCACCACGCAGTCGAAGCGCGGATTCAGGTGGCGGAACAGCCACTTGAGCTTCGCGCTCTTCTTGTAGCCCATGTCGCGACGATTGGAGATGTGCACGCAGCCCGGCCTGCGCGGCAGCAGCGCGTTGATCAGGTCGGACTTCTCGTGGTGCGACTGGACGATGTCGAACCCGCCGCCAGCGACCATCGATCGCAGCGTCCGCAGCGCGCGCAGGCCGCCGCGTCCATAGATCGCCTCGACCGGCAGGTGGACGATCCGCGCCGCGTCGCCGTCGGCCAGATGGTGCTTCTCCGATTCCGGAAAGCCGCCGGCGTCGAGCTGCACGACCGTGATGTCGTAACGGTCGCGCGGCAGCAGGGTGACGAGGTTGCGCAGGAAGCGCTCGCTGCCGCCGGAGAACGCGATCGAGGTGTCGGTGAGCAGGAGCAGCCGGATCCGCGCGGGAGCCGGCGTCTGCAACTCGCATGCGGGCTCGGCTGCGGGCTCGGCCTCAACGGCGATAGGCAAAGCTGACAATGGCGACATTTTCCTGGTAATCCTGGCCGGGTTCGCTGCTGTCGCGTTCGCGGCGTTGCAGGTCGATCCGTGCGCTCCAGTTGCGGGTGAACTGGTTCTCGAGGGAAACGCCGACGGACGAATCACGGTCCCGGCGCGAGAGCTGGTCGAAGCTGCGGTCAAGCGTTGCCGCCGATGCGGCCAGCGTGAGCCGCGGCCGCAGTTTCCAGGACACCGAGGCGTAGCCGCCCCAGCTTTCCTCGTCCCGGGCGAGCGAGTCGACATAGCTCACGCGCTGGTAGAACGGCCGCACCTGCAGGCCAAGGCGTTCGCCCGCGTACTCGTATCCGGCCTCCAGCCGGCGCTGCTTGAACACCTCCGGCGTTATCGGGACGAGCGGGCTTCCCGGTGTGTCGATCACTACCTGTCCGCCGCCGATCACGCTGGTGACCATGTCTTCGGCCGCATCCGAGAATTCGTAGCCGGCCGCAACGTCCAGCGTGCTGCGCGCCGTTGGCCGCCAGGCCAGGGTGCCACGCACGAGCGGCAGCCACTCGTCGCCCGCGCGGTGCTCGAACTCGAGCCGCGAGTAGCCCAGGTCGATGCTGAAATCGACCGTGCGCAGTCGGCTCGAATAGGTGGCGTAGCCGTCGTAGCGGGTGTAGTCGACGTCGATCGGGGCGTCGTCGTACTTGACCCGGGTCGCCTCGATGTTCGCGCTCAGGGTGCGGTTGGTCGCCAGGTCGCGGACCAGCCGCGCGGCGGCGTTGTAGCGGTCGCTGTCGAACGCATCGGTCTCTTCGGCGTAGCTGTTGCTGTAGCGCAGGTCGAACTGCGCGCGCGTCCCGCTGCCGAGCCTCAGGTACAGGGTGGGACCGGTGACGAACAGGTTGGTCTGCTGCTGGTTGTCCGGGCTGAAGACCGCCAGGTTGTCCACCGGCTGGCGGCTGAGGTAGTCCTCGAATGTCCATTCCAGCCGTTCCGGCAGCAGCGTCCACAGCGCCTGGCCGGAGAACGCGCCGCGGAAGTCGTCGTCGAACGTGTCGTCGCGGTAGTCCAGGTACTGCAACTGGCCGCTGCCGTTGAGCGACAGGCGCGAGCCTGTCTGCAGGAGGTCGAAGCGCAACTGCGGCATCACGACCGTCTCGTCCTGGCCGTTGCCGGACGCCAGGCCGATGTTGTCGCTCTGCAGGACCCCCACGCCCACTTCGTAGTTGATCTGCGCCGCGCCGGCCGCCGTGGGCAACAGTGCGAGCACGGCCGCGGCGAGCGCGGAGCGCACAGGGATACCGGGAGCTTTGGCCATGGGAAGTGTCCCCTAGACGCCTTCGTTGAACAGCACTCCCGCGAACTTCGCGGGATCGAAGTTGCCGGCTGCCTGCGCGATCGTCGCCGGCGTGTCGCGGCCGTAGCCGGCGACCAGGACCACGACGTCGGCGAGGTCGGCAAGGATGCGCGCGTCCGGCGAGCCGATCACCGGCGGGCCGTCGATCACCAGGTAGCGGTCCGGGTAGCGGCTGCGCAGCGAATCGACCAGCAGCCGCATGCGGAAGGTGGAGAAGTATTCGGCGCCGGTCTCGCGCGGCCGGCCGGCCGGCAGCAGCCGCAGGCGCGGCACGCCGGTGTCGTACAGGACGGTGGACAGGTCGGCTTCCGGGTCTTCCAGGTAGTCGGTCAGGCCGCCGGTCGGGATTTCGATGCGCATCGTCGCGTCCTGCGACGGCTGGCGCAGGTCGCAGTCCATCAGCAGCGCGCTCTTGGTCTCGTCGAAGGCCATCGCCGCGGCGAGGTTGCGCGCCACGAAGCTGCCGCCGCAGCCGCGGCTGACCGGGACTACCAGGGTCACGAAGTTGCCGTCGACCATCGCCAGCAGTTTGGTGCGCAGGTCGCGGAAGGCGTCGACCTCCGGGCGTGCGACGTCGGTGCGGTAGATGACCGTGCGGTCGCGCAGTTGCGATGGCGTCAGCGCCTGTCCGCAGGAGATGCGGGCGATCGAGCGGTGCGACGCCTTGCGCGCGTCGTCGTCCTCGCGGTCGTCCGGCAGGGCCTCGTTCGCGATCGGGTTGTTCATAGGACGTGCACCAGTTTGAGGCCGAGGACGAGGCCGTACGCGGCCACCGCGATCAGGAGCAGGCCGATGGCCATGGCGAAGCGGCGCAGCATCATCCGGCGCTTGCGCGGGGTGACGTACATCGGCATCGTGCCGAGCACCGGCAGCGCGGCCTCGCGTTCGATCTGCAGCGGCGAGCGCACGCGCGGATCGAGCTTGACCGCGCCCAGCAGCAGCACCAGCGGGGCGAAGAAGGCGGCGCCCAGGCCGGCGCCGGCCACGTGCATCAGGCGCAGCCCGACCGGACGCAGCGGCATCGTCGCCGGTTCCTGGATGCGGAAGCTCAGGCCGCGCTGCTCGGCGTCGAGGTTCATCGACACGCGCGCGTTCTCGCGGCGCTTGAGCAGGTCCTGGTAGAGGTCGCGGTTGACCTCGTAGTCGCGGGTCAGTTCGGCGAGCGTGCTTTCGGACGCGGCGATGCGGCGGTTGCGCTCCATCTCCTGCTGCAGCAGGCCCTCGGCGGTCGAGATCCGCGACGCGACCGCCGCGCTGCGGCTGCGGGCCTCGGACAGCTTGCTGCGCAGCTCGGTGTACAGCGGGTTGATCGTCACCGAGCCGTCCATCGATGCCGGCTGGCCCGTGCCCGATGCGACCGGACGGGATTCCTCGTGCTTGAGCTCTTCCTGCAGGTCGTTCATCTGGTGCTGCACGCGGACCACGTCCGGGTGCTGCTCGGTGTAGGTCAGCAGCAGCTGCTGGCGCTGGGTCTGCAGGTCCGCCAGGCGTGCGCGGATCTGGCCGGCGCGGGTCTGCATCACGCTGACCTCGCTTTCGCCGGTGAGCTGGCGGTTGATCGCGCCCTCCGCCGAGTGCAGGTCGATCAGTTCCAGCTTGGACATCTCGACCTGCCGGCGCAGTTCGCTGATGCGCGCGTTGACGTCCGCGCCCACGCCGGGGCGGGCGTCGGGGTTGGAGTTGCGGTAGTTCTCCAGGTTGGCCTCGGCGTCGGTGAGCTTCTTGTGGTAGTCGGCGACCTGGCTGTTGATGAAGCCGTACGCCTGGCGGCTCTCGCGCTCCTTGGTGGCCAGGCTTTCGCTGATGATCATGTCGGCGAAACGCTCGGTGACGCGGTAGGCGCGCTCCGGGTCGGAGTCGACGTAGCGGATCTGGATCAGGTTCTCGCGCGGATTGCCCATCACCGTGCGCGACTTGATGTCCTCCATCAGCCGGTCCTGCTGGATCGGCGAGGGATGGCTGTCCATCCAGCCGCCGGCCTTGAGGATTTCGTTCATCACCTTGCGGCTGAAGGCGACCTCGCGCGCGATGCTGGCGCGGTTGACCACGCTGGTCGGGACCGCGCGGCCTTCCATCAGCGGGGCGATGATGTTGCTTTCCTCGACCAGGATCGTGGTCGTGGATGCGTATTTCTTCGGCAGCAGCATGCCGATCGCGAGCGCGAGCAGCGCCAGCGCCGTGAAGATGCCGGCATACAGCACGATGTGCCGCTTCAGTTCATGGCGTACCACCGGCACCAGTGCCAATGCGGTGGCCGTCGGATGGGCCTCGGTGGGCGACCATTCCAACGCGGGGTTGCTCATAGCGTGCGCTCCGGGACGGTGATGACGTCACCCGGCGCGACCTTGTAGTTGGTCGCAAGGTCGCCCTTGTTGAGGATGCGGTCGAGGCGCACCGCGTAGGACTTGGTGGCGCCGTTGTCCGACTTGCGGTACAGGTCCGAGCGGTCGGGCGCGGCGAACTCGGTGACGCCGCCGGCGGCCAGGACCGCATCGAGCACGGTCATGCCCTGGCGGTACGGGATGGATACCGGCGTGCGCACCGCGCCGGTCACGCGTACGCGCGACAGGTATTCGTGGCTGCGCAGGTCGGTGAGGATCACGGCGACCTGCGGGTCGCGGACGTAGGAGGCCAGCTTCTCCTGGATATCGGCGGCCACCTGCGCCGGCGTGTGGCCGCCGGCCGCGACGTCGCCGACCAGCGGCACGGAAATCTTGCCGTCCGGCCGCACGGGCACGGTGATGCCCAGTTCCGGGTTGCGCCAGACGGTCACCTGCACGATGTCGTCGACGCCGATCAGGTAGTCGTCGACGGCCGCGCCGGTCTGGGCGGGCGGTGCGGTGGGGGATTCCCCTACGGTCGCGCAGGCGGCGAGCGCGAGGAACAGGAAGATGGTCGTCAGCCGCTTGAGAATTTCCATGCGTCGTCACCTCTGGTTGCTAGGTGTTCCAACGCAAATACGGCCGCGACCGGGACACGCGGCGGCGAGTGGCGATCATGCGGCTACCGGACGGGTGCCGGCGGCGTGGTCGACCTGGCCCGGCGCCGCGAACCGGGCGTCGGTTCTCCGGGAGGCGATCGCCGGCCCTGCCGGCGCAGGTGAACGGGCGTTACGCCCGGTAGAACTCCCGGTACCACGCCACGAACCGCGCCACGCCGGTCTCGATCGGCGTCGACGGCGAGTAGCCGGTGTCGCGCTGCAGGGCGACGACATCGGCGTAGGTGTCGGGCACGTCGCCGGGCTGCAGCGGGAGCAGGTTCTTTTCGGCCTTGCGGCCCAGGCAGTCCTCGAGCACCTCGATGTAGCGCAGCAGCTCCACCGGGCGGTTGTTGCCGATGTTGTAGACGCGGTACGGCGCGCTGGACGTGGCCGGGGAGGGCGCGAGCGGGTCGTAGTCCGGGTCGGGCCCGGGCACGCGGTCGAGGGTGCGGATCACGCCTTCGACGATGTCGTCGATGTAGGTGAAATCGCGGGTGTGGTGGCCGTGGTTGAACACGTCGATCGGCTCGCCGGCGAGGATCCTGCGCGTGAACAGGAACAGCGCCATGTCCGGCCGGCCCCATGGCCCGTAGACGGTGAAGAAGCGCAGGCCGGTCGTCGGCAGGCCGAACAGGTGGCTGTAGGTGTGCGCCATCAGTTCGTTGGCCTTCTTGGTGGCCGCGTACATGCTTACCGGATGGTCGACGCTGTCCTCGACCGCGAACGGCAGCTTGCGGTTGTTGCCGTAGACCGAGCTGGACGAGGCGTAGACCAGGTGCCCGACGCCGTTGTGGCGGCAGGCCTCGAGGATGTTCATGAAGCCGACGATGTTGCTGTCGACGTAGGCGTGCGGGTTTTCCAGCGAATAGCGCACGCCGGCCTGCGCGGCCAGGTTGACCACGCGCTCGGGCTTGAAGTCGGAGAACGCCGCGTCCATCGCCGCGCGGTCCTCCAGCGATGCGCGCACGAACGAGAACCCGTCCAGCGGGTTCAGCCGCGCCAGCCTGGCGTCCTTCAGCCGCGGGTCGTAGTAGTCGTTGAGGTTGTCGTAGCCCAGCACCTGGTCGCCGCGCGCCAGCAGGCGCTCGCTGAGTTTCGAGCCGATGAAGCCGGCGGCGCCGGTGACGAGGATGCGCATGGTCGTGTTTTCGAGTGCGTGGAGGGAGGGGCAAAGATTAACGGGTCACGCGCGGCTGACACGGGACATGCCTTGCAGGAGCGGCTTCAGCCGCGCGCTTCTGCAGGTGGCTGCAGCGATTGCCGGGCTTCAAGCTCGCGGCCGAAGCCGCTCCTGCAGTGGCTCACAGGCAGCCGTCGACGCTCTCCCGCGGCAGCGCGCGCTTGACGTCGAACAGCACCGCGCCGGGTTTGGCGAATGCGCGCACGCCGTCGGCGCCGAGGGCGACGAAGCGTTCGTGCGCAACGGCAAGGATCACGGCGTCGTAGCCGCCCGGTCCAGGACTGTCGACCAGCGACAGGCCGTACTCGGCTTCGGCGTGTGCGGGCGCGACCCAGGGGTCGTGCACGTCGACGTCGACGTTGTAGCTCTTGAGCTCGCGGATGATGTCCACCACGCGGGTGTTGCGCAGGTCCGGGCAGTTCTCCTTGAACGCCAGTCCCAGCACCAGCACCTTCGCGCCCGAGGTCCGGAAGCCGCGCTGCTGCATCAGCTTCACCACGCGCTCGGCGACGTGGCCGCCCATGGCGTCGTTGATCCGGCGCCCGGCCAGGATCACGTCGGGGTGGTAGCCGATCTGCTGCGCCTTGTGGGTCAGGTAGTAGGGATCCACGCCGATGCAGTGGCCGCCGACCAGGCCCGGGCGGAACGGCAGGAAGTTCCACTTCGTGCCCGCCGCTTCCAGCACCTCGTGGGTGTCGATCCCGAGGCGGTGGAAGATTAGCGACAGTTCGTTGACCAGCGCGATGTTGACGTCGCGCTGGGTGTTTTCGATGACCTTGGCGGCCTCGGCGACGCGGATGCTGGAGGCCTTGTGGGTGCCGGCGGAGATGATGCTGGCGTAGAGCGCGTCGACGAAGCCGGCCGCCTCCGGCGTCGAGCCCGAGGTGACCTTGAGGATGGTTTCCAGCCGGTGTTCGCGGTCGCCCGGGTTGATCCGCTCGGGGCTGTAGCCGGCATGGAAGTCCTCGTTGAACTTCAACCCGGACTCGGCCTCGACGATCGGCACGCAGACTTCCTCGGTGGCACCCGGGTAGACGGTCGACTCGTACACGACCACGCCGCCGCGGCCGATCGCGCGACCGACGGTACGGCTGGCCGATTCCAGCGGGCGCAGGTCGGGGCGCTTGTAGTCGTCGATCGGCGTGGGCACGGTGACGATGAAGACGTTGCAGCCGGCCAGCGCGGCCGGGTCACTGGCGAACGCCAGTTTGTCCGCCGCCTCCAGTTCATCGGCCGACAGTTCCAGCGTGTGGTCGCGGTGCTCGCGAAGCTCGGCGATGCGGCCGGCGTCGATATCGAAGCCAAGCGTCGGGTAGCGGCGTCCGAAGGCGGCCGCCAGCGGCAGCCCCACGTAACCCAGGCCGATCACGGCAATGCGGATGTCGTCTTGTGCAGGCAGCGCCGCGGTCATGTCGTCGCAGTCATCGTGAAGCCCGGGCAGGGCGGCGCGGAACAGTCTATCGGACCGGCTCCGCCGCCGCGGTGGCGAGATGGGGTGTGGCCATGCCAACGCATTCGGCGGGGCGGCCAGGCCAGCGGCGGCCGGTCTGACCGCGGCGTTGCCGGAATCGGGCGCTTGCCGCGTTGGCAATGGGCAGCGTATCCCGACGGAGCAAACCAAGATGCGGGTCCTGGTGTGTGGAGGCGCCGGCTATATCGGCAGCCACGCCTGCACGGTGCTGGCCAGCCGCGGGCATGACCTGCTGGTGGCCGACAGCTTCGTCAACAGCTCGCCCTGCGTGTTCGACCGGCTGCAACGGATCATCGGGCGCCCGGTGCCGTTCCGACGCGCGGACCTGCGCGTGCGCGCGCAGGTCGAGGCGCTGTTCGACGGCCCGCGCTTCGACGCGGTCGTGCACTTCGCGGCGCTCAAGGCCGTGGGCGAATCCTGCGAGCGGCCGCTGGACTACTTCGACAACAACATCGCCGGCACCATCCACCTGCTGCAGGCGATGCAGGACGCGGGCGTGAAGCGGCTGGTGTTCAGCTCCTCGGCGACGGTCTACGGCGACCCCGCATGCGTGCCCGTCCGCGAGGACGCCGCGTTGTGCAGCACCAATCCCTACGGCCGCACGAAGCTGGTGATGGAGCAGCTGATCGGTGACCTGTGCGAAGCCGATCCGGCGTTCCGCGCCGCCAACCTGCGCTACTTCAACCCGGTTGGCGCCCATCCGTCCGGCCTGATCGGCGAAGATCCCGGCGGCGTGCCGAACAACCTGATGCCCTACATCAGCCAGGTCGCGGTCGGCCGGCGCGACAGGCTGCAAGTGTTCGGCGGCGACTGGCCCACCGCGGACGGCACCGGCGTGCGCGACTACCTGCACGTGATGGACCTCGCGCGCGCGCACGCGGACGCGATCGACTACCTGCTGCGCGAAGACCGCAGCCTGACCGTGAACCTGGGCACCGGCCGTGGCGTCAGCGTGCTGGAACTGGTGCACGCATTCGCGAAGGCGTCCGGACGGGAAGTCCCCTGCGAGATCGTCGCGCGCCGCCCCGGCGACGTGGCTGAGGTCTATGCGGACCCCTCGCTCGCGCAGCGGCTGCTGGGCTGGCGGGCGGAGCTTGGCATCGAGGCGATGTGCCGCGATGCGTGGCGGTGGCAGTCGATGAATCCGGAGGGATATGGCGGTTCAGAGCGCCTGGAAGACGCCTCACGCACCTCGGACGAACTCGCGCTCGCAAGCGCGTAGGCAGGGAAGGCAAGACAAAAGTGACCCGCGCTTCAGCGCGGGAACTGCTGCTTTTGCACTTTCTCTTTTCTTGCTCGCGCTGCTGCGACGCAAGATCGAGAGCGTTTCGCGCGCTGAGCGCGCGAGCCACCTTTCTTTGCTTGTGCAAAGAAACCTGGCGCAAAGAAACACACCCCGCCTGCGCGCCCGCTCCGCCGCTTCGGAGGGGCCCCGGAGATCAAGAGCAACGTCAGCGGCAAGACAACAGCAACAGCAGCAGCAGCCTCAGCCGCCGTTGGCGATCGCTACAGCGTTTGATCAGGGAGCGAGGAAGCGCGCTATCGCACTTGGCTCGCGCATCCACGCGAAGTGGTCGGGCTTCGTCCCCAGCGCCGCGGCATCGAACGTGGCGACGTCCAGCGGCGAGCGCGGGAGTTTCGAGAGCAGGAAGCGCAGCGAGGATTCGGGGGCCAGCCAGTCGCTGCGCATGACGGCGGCGCGGGCCGGGACTTCGACCGTTGCCATCGCGGCATCCAGGTCGAGGTCGATGCCGGCCGCGGCGTAGCGGCCGGCCAGGGCGGTGCGCGACCAGTCGCGGATCAGGCCGCGGGCTTCGTTGCCGCCGAATCCGATGCGGCGGCCGGGCAGGGCGCCGCGGGCGTCCGCCAGCCAGGGCAGGAAGCGGTAGGCCAGCGGCAGCCACCAGCGCGTCGGCGGGGGAAATGCACGCCAGTACGGCGCACCGCTGGCCACCAGCCACAGCGCGCCTGCCGCGGCAGGATCGAGCGCAAGCCGGCAACAGGCCAGCTGCCCGCCGAGGCTGTGGCCGCCGATCACGCGCATCGCGCCGGGCAGCAGCGCATCGATCGCGCGTTCGCTTTCCGGCAGGTCCACGGCGAGCAGCTCGCGGTAGCCCCAGTCGTGGTCGCGGTCCGGGCGCAGCGAACTGGAGCCGTTGCCGCGCCATTCGTGCAGGAACACCGCCACCCCGCGCGCGGCCAGCGCCTGCGCGAACGGCACGTAGTGCTTCGCGGCCACGCCCAGCGCGGGCAGCCAGAGCAGGCTGCGTTCGGCCTGTTCGGGCAGGTGGGCGAGCAGCGCGTAGCGGTGGCCGTCGGGCGTTGCGAGCGGGATCTCGCGCGTTGCGACCGCGGCGGCTGGTACTGGTGTCACGGGCGTCGCGCGCCGAAGTGGTCGAGCACGCGCACCGCGCCGCGGCCGGGCGCGTAGCCGCGCAGCAGCGCGTCGTGAACGTAGGCGATCGCAGCGGCACACGCATCGACGGGCGAATGGCCGAGGCAGAGGTTGGCGGCGATCGCGGAGGCCAGGGTGCAGCCAGTGCCGTGGCCGTCGACATCCATGCGCGGCTGTTGCCAGCGTGTGCTGGTCGTGGCGTCGGCGTAGCGGTCGACGACCCTGTCACCTTCGTCGAGATGGCCGCCCTTGAGCAGCACGGAGCCGGCGCCCAGCGCGCGCAGGGCCTGCGCGGCTTCGTCAGCGGCCGCGCCATCGGTGATCTTCCGGCCCAGCAGCAGCTCGGCTTCGGGCGTGTTGGGCGTCAGCACCGTGGCCATCGGCAGCAGTCGCGTGCGCAGGGCGTCGAGGGCATCGGCTTCCAGCAGCCGCGCACCGGAGGTGGCGACCATGACCGGGTCGAGCACGACGTGCGGCGGCCGGTGCGCCTGCAGGGCGTCGGCGACCGCGTGGATCACCTCGGCCGAAGCCAGCATCCCCAGCTTCACCGCGCCGATGTCGAAGTCCTCGAAGCAGGCATCGACCTGGGCGCGCAGGAAGGCCACCGGCGGCACGTGCACCGCGGTCACGCCGCGGGTGTGCTGCGCGGTCAGCGCGGCGATCGCCGACAGGCCGTGCACGCCGTGCGCGGCGAAGGTTTTCAGGTCGGCCTGGATGCCGGCGCCGCCGCCGGAATCGGAGCCGGCGATGGTCAGGGCGCTGATGGGTCGGGACATGGACTGGACTCGTGCGTTGCGCGCGCGATTGCGCTGGCCTGTGTGTCGGCAGACTTTACAGGGAAGGGTGCGACTGCAGTATCATGTCCTTATAGTGATGTTCAGTACATCATTCTGGAAGTTTCCGACGGGTATGACGCGATGATGACGGCGGCACAGATGCGCGCGGCGCGCGCCCTGATCGGGATCGACCAGCGCACGCTGGCGCGCCTGTCGGGCGTGTCGCTGCCGACGATCCAGCGGATGGAAGCCAGCGCAGGCAACGTGCGCGGGATTGTCGATTCGCTGACCAAGGTCGTCGCCGCGCTGGACGCGGCGGGCGTGGAGCTGATCGGCGAGAACGCGGCCAGCGCCGCCGGCGGCCGCGGCGTGCGGCTCAAGTCTGGAGGCGGCGCGTGATCGCCGCGCTCGAAGCCGCGCGCGCCGGGTTGTTCCGGCGCGAACACTGGATGCCCAACATCATTGCCGGCGTGATCGTCGGCGTGGTCGCACTGCCGCTGGCGATGGCGTTCGCGATCGCCTCCGGGGTCAAGCCGGAGCAGGGGCTGTACACGGCGATCATCGCCGGCATCGCGGTGTCGCTGTTCGGCGGTTCGCGGATCCAGATCGCCGGGCCGACCGGCGCCTTCATCGTGATCCTGGCCGGCGTGGTGGCGCAGTTCGGCGTCAGCGGCCTGCTGCTGGCCACGCTGATGGCCGGCGTGATGCTGGTGGTGATGGGGCTGGCACGGCTGGGCGCGGTGATCCGCTTCATTCCCGATCCGGTGATCGTCGGTTTCACCGCCGGCATCGCGGTGATCATCTGGGTCGGGCAGTGGCAGTACTTCTTCGGCCTGCCGGCGCCGGGCGAGGGTCCGTTCTACCTCAAGACCTGGCACCTGCTGCAGTCGTTCGGGCAGTTGCACCCGGCCACGTCGCTGCTGGCGCTGGGCAGCCTGGCGCTGGCGGTGCTGGGGCCGCGCATCCCGGGCCTGTCGCGGGTGCCGGGGCCGCTGCTGGCGATGGTGGTGGCGACGGCGGTGGTGACCGTGTTCAAGCTGCCCGGCGTGGCCACGATCGAGTCGACGTTCGGCGAGATCCCGCGCGCGCTGCCAACGCTGCAGATGCCGGACATGACCTTCGACCGGATCCTGCTGCTGCTACCGTCGGCGTTCACCATCGCCATGCTCGGCGCGATCGAGTCGCTGCTTTCGGCGGTGGTGGCCGACGGCATGGCCGGGACCAGGCACGATTCCAACCAGGAACTGGTCGGACAGGGCGTGGCCAACATCCTCTCCCCGCTGTTCGGAGGCATCGCCGCGACCGGCGCGATCGCGCGCACCGCCACCAACATCCGCAACGGCGGCACCATGCCGCTCGCGGGCATCGTGCACGCGCTCACCCTGCTGCTGATCCTGCTGATCCTCGCGCCCTACGCGGGCAAGGTGCCGCTGTGCGCACTGGCGGCGATCCTGTTCGTCGTGGCCTGGAACATGAGCGAGGCGCGACGCTTCCTGCGCCTGGTGCGCAAGGCGCCGCGCGCGGACGTGGTCATCCTGCTGATCACCTTCGCCCTGACCATCCTCACCGACCTGGTGGTGGCGGTGAACATCGGCGTGATCCTGGCGATGTTCCAGTTCATGCGCCGGATGAGCGCGTCGGTGGAAGTGGTCGAGCACGGCCAGGCGAGCCTGCGCCAGGAACTGGCCGAAGCCGGCCTCGACGCGCTGCCGCGTGACGTGGTGGTGTACGCGATCGAAGGACCGTTCTTCTTCGGCTCGGTCGACTCGCTGGAGCGCGCGCTGTCGTGGACCCGGGAGCCGCCGAAACACGTTGTGCTGCGGCTGGAGCACGTGCCGTTCATGGATGCGACCGGCCTGAAGCGGCTGGAGTCGACCATCGGCAACCTGCGCACGCGCGGCATCGAAGTGCTGCCCACCGGCGCCAACATGCGCGTGCTGCGCAAGCTGGCGCGCGCCGAGATCGTGCGGCGCGAGGAGCCAGGCAGCTACTTCAAGGACCTGTCGTCGGCGCTGCAGTACGTGGAGTCGGCGCGCGGTAATACGGGGAATGTTGCGGCTGCCTGATCGCAGGCTTGCCGGGCAAGCAATCGCCGCTCTTTTTGCCTTTGGAATCGCCGCGAGGTCGGAACGCGGGAGCGGAGGCGCCTGGGTGCGAAATAAAGGAGGAGGCCTCGGAACGAGGCCGGGGGACATTCGCAACCAGGCGCCTCCGCTCCCGCGCCCGGGACATCCAGGGAGCAACGCTTTTCCCAGATTGGGACGAGGACCCGGCTACAGCACCTCGGACGCGTAATCCGCCAGCCGCGAACGCTCGCCGCGGCGCAGGGTGATGTGCGCGCTGTGGGCCCAGTTCTTGAATCGGTCCACGGCGTAAGTCAGGCCCGAGGTGGTTTCGGTGAGGTAGGGCGTGTCGATCTGCTCGACGTTGCCCAGGCACACGATCTTGGTGCCCGGGCCGGCGCGGGTGACCAGCGTCTTCATCTGCTTGGGCGTGAGGTTCTGCGCCTCGTCCAGGATCAGCCAGCGGCTCAGGAACGTGCGCCCGCGCATGAAGTTGAGCGAACGGATCTTGATCCGCGACGCCAGCAGGTCGTTCGTCGCCGCGCGGCCCCAGCTGCCGCCTTCCTGGTTGTGGGTCAGCACTTCCAGGTTGTCGGTCAGCGCGCCCATCCACGGCGTCATCTTTTCTTCCTCCGTGCCGGGCAGGAAGCCGATGTCGTCGCCGACGCTGACGGTCGCGCGGGTCATGATGATCTCGCGGTAGCGCTGCGCGTCCATCGTCTGCGCCAGGCCCGCGGCCAGCGCCAGCAGGGTCTTGCCGGTGCCGGCGGTGCCCAGCAGGGTGACGAAATCGACCTCCGGGTCCATCAGCGCGTTGAGCGCGAAGTTCTGCTCGCGATTGCGCGCGTTGATGCCCCACACCGAGTGCGAACTGCTGCGGTAGTCGTCGACCACCTGCAGGGTCGCGCGGCCTTCCTCGACCTTGGTCACGCGCAACTCGGTCTGTTCGTCGCCGGGCAGGTACAGGAACTGGTTCGGATACCAGTCCTCGTCCTCGCCCAGCGCCATTTCGTAGAACGTGCGGCCCTTGTCGGTCCAGGACTTGAGGTCCTTGCCATGGCGCTGCCAGAAGTCCTCGGACAGCGGGTTGGCGCCCGTGTACAGCAGGCTGAAATCGTCGAGTGCGCGGTCGTTCTCGTAATCCTCGCTGGCGATGCCGGCGATCGCGGCCTTGATCCGCAGGTTGATGTCCTTGGAGACGAACACCACCGGCGTATCCGGTTCCGCCTTCTGCAGCGCGAGGATCGAATCGATGATGTCGTTGTCGGCCTTGTCGCCGCCGCGCTTGCGCGCTTCCAGCGCGCCAAGCTGGAAACGCAGCCGGCCGATGCTGTCCGCACCGCGCAGCTGCAGCCCGTTGGGGCGCCTGAGCGCCAGGCCGGAGGCGATCTTGTCGGCGCCCTCGGCCTCGATCAGCTCGTTGATGAAACGGCTGACCTGGCGCGCGTTGCGGCTGGCTTCGGACGTGCCCTTCTTGCCGTTGTCGAGCTCCTCGATCACCTGCATCGGCAGGAATACGTCGTGCTCCTCGAACTTGAACAGCGCGGTCGGGTCGTGCATCAGCACGTTGGTGTCGAGCACGTAGATGCGCTTGCCTTTGGTCATCGGGGGCTTCCGTCGCTGGAGTGGTTGTCGTGCGGGCAGGGGCGGACCACCGCGTCCCGCGGAGCGGGGCAGTGGAGGCGTGCGGAAACGGGGGGCATCACGTCGGTCGTGCCGCCTTCAGTGCGTCGAACACGGCCTGCGCGTGGCCTGGCACCCTGACCTTGCGCCAGGCTTCCGCGATCCGGCCCTCCGGGTCGACCAGGAACGTACTGCGCTCGATGCCCATGACCTTGCGGCCGTACATGTTCTTCTCGTGGATCACGTCGAAGGCACGGCACAGCGTTTCGTCGGCATCGCTGACCAGGTCGAACCTGAAGCCCTGCTTCGCGCAGAAGTTCTGGTGGCTTTTCAGCGAGTCGCGCGAGACGCCCAGCACGGTCGCGCCGAGCTTGCGGAACTTCGGCAGCAGCGCATTGAAGTCGATGCCTTCGGTGGTGCAGCCCGGCGTCGAATCCTTGGGGTAGAAGTACAGCACCAGCCACTGGCCGGCATAGTCGCCGAGCTTCGTGGTTTCGCCGCTCGACAGCGCCAGCGGCAGCTTCGCCGGCACCTTGTCGCCGGGATTGATCGCGTAGGTGTCGGGCATCAGAACTTCATCGGGTCCATGATGGCGTCGAGGTTCAGGTGGTCGCAGAACTCGAGGAAATCGTCGCGCAGCGCGGCGATGTGCATGTCCGCCGGCACGCCGATCGTGACCTGTGCCGAGAACATGTCCGCGCCGGTCTGCATCGCGCGGTAGCGCGAGCAGTGCAGGCTTTCGATCGTGATGCCCTGGCGGTCGAAGAAGTCGGCCAGCTGGAACAGGATGCCCGGCTTGTCCGAGGCGACCACCTCGACGATGTACGGTAGCAGGTTGGATTGCACGGGCTTGGGGCCGGTGCGGTACCAGATCAGCTTCAGGCCTTCCTCGCGCTCCAGCCGCGTGAGCATGGCCTCGAGCTTGGCGACCGAGTCCCAGGAGCCGGTTGCCAGCGCGGTGACGGAGACGTCGCGGCCGACCGTGGACAGGCGGGTGTCGACCAGGTTGCAGCCGCTGTCGGAAATGCGCCGCGTCACCGGCAGCAGGGGGGACTGCGGATGCGTCGTGTAGGCGTTGATCAGCAGGTGGTTCTCGTTCGGCGCGGGGCGTGCAGCAGTGTCGGGGTCGGTCAAGGCGGCGTCCGGTGCGAGAAGGTCTTCAGCATACGGCCCGGCGTGGCCGGGAGGCTTCCGCCAGCATACTTGCCCGTGCTTTCACGCCGCAAGTAAGATCGGTCGCGATCGGACTCCCGGCCCGGGAGTCCCGTTCGAGCGCCCGCGCCCACGCGCGGCCCCCTGAATTCAAGCCCGGCGGACCCCCAGCTTGCGACTTTCCGGAAGCATCACCGCGCTGGCGACGCCGTTCACGGCCGCCGGCGAACTCGATCTCGACGCCTGGCGCCGCCTGCTGCAGGCGCAGCGCGAAGGCGGCACCCATGCCGTGGTCGTCGCCGGGTCCACCGGCGAGGCCGCGGCGCTGTTCGAAGCCGAATACGACACGCTGCTGCGCGCGGCGGTGGAGGAACTCGGCGGGCAGCTGCCGGTGGTCGCCGGGACCGGGCTGTCGAACACCGCCAGGACGATCGAACAGACCCGCCGCGCCGCCGCGCTGGGCGCCGACGCCGCGCTGGTGGTCACGCCGCCCTACGTCCGCCCCACGCAGGCCGGGCTGGCCGCGCATTTCCGCGCGGTGGCCGACGACGGCGCGTTGCCGGTGGTGCTCTACAACGTGCCCGGGCGCACCGGCTGCGACCTGCTGCCGGACACCGTGGCCGGACTGGCCGGGCACGCGCGCATCGCCGGCATCAAGGAGGCGCGCAACGAACCCGAACGCATGCAGGCGCTGCTGCCGCTGCGCGACGACGGCTTCTGCGTGCTCAGCGGCGACGACCCGACCGCGGTGCGCGCGATGCTGGCCGGCGCGGACGGCGTGGTGTCGGTGGCCTCCAACGTGGTGCCGGCGAGTTTCCGCCGGCTCTGCGACCTGGCGCGCGGCGGCGAGGAGGCCGCGGCGGAGGCGCTGGATGCGCAGCTGCGGGCTCTCTACGAGTTCCTTGGCCTCGAATCCAATCCGATCCCGCTCAAGGCGCTGCTGGCGCGGCGCGGCTTCGGCCACGGCCTGCGCCTGCCGTTGACGACGCTCTCGCCCGAACACGCCGCCCTGGCCGGACAGATCGCCGAAGCGGTCGACCGGCTCGAGGCCGCTGCCGCGAATGACAACGCCAGCTGACGCGACGGCCGCGGCCGGCCGGCGCGGCCGGCCAAGCAGTGAACACCCCTTTCCGGCCGCGATACACTCGCGGCCTGACCTGCAGGAGATCCAGATGCGCCTTCCCCTTTCCCCGATCCGCTTCCTCGCCGTGGCAGTGCTGGCCGTCGCCGTGCTCGGCGCTTCCGGCTGCAGCTGGTTCCGCAAGGGCAGCGATCTCTACGCCCAGAGCCCGGAGAACCGTCCGCTGGAAGTGCCGCCGGACCTGAACCTGCCCGACACCTCCGGCGCGATGAAGCTCCCCGGCGATTCGCCGGAATCGGTGACGCGCTCGTCGATGGCCCCGCGCCCGGCAGCGGCGCAGGATGCGGGCTTCACCGTGCAGGGCGACCGCGACGAGGTGTTCAACCGGATCGGCGAGATACTGGCCGCGACCGACGGCGTGACCATCGCCAGCAAGGCGCAGATCCTGGGCACCTACGACCTGGACTACCAGGGCAGCAAGTTCCTGCTGCGGGTGAGCAAGACCGGCGAAGGCGCCTATGTCTCGGCCGTCGACCCGCGCGGCATGCCGGCCTCCGGTGAGGCGCCGGCCAAGCTGGTGTCGGACCTGAAGGCCGCGCTCGGCGGCAATTGATCGCCGCTTCCGCTTTCACATGACAGGCAGCCGCCGGTGGTGCGGCGGCGCCTGGGCCGTCGTGCCGGCGCTCGCCTTCGCGCTCGCGCTGGCGGGTTGCCACCGTGCGCCCAGGCCGACGCCGCCTCCGCCGATCCCGGACGATGGCGGTGCGTTCACCGTCGCCGAAAGCATGCTCGACACCTGGAACACCATCGGCCAGGTCCTGGTCCGGCTGGATGGCGTCGAGTACCTGGGGCGCGCGCAGATGCTGGGCCTGTACGACGTGAACTACCGCGGCGAGCACTTCCTCGTCCGTGCCCGCGCGCTGCCGCTCGAAACGGCCGGGCAGGGCCTGCGCACCCACGTCGACGCACTGGCGCGGCAGGGCGGGGCGTATCGCAGCGAGGCGTCGTTCGACCTGCTGCAACAACTGGCGCAAACGGTGCCGGTGGAGGTCGCGCGCTACCGGCAGCCGGTCAGGCTGCCCGGGGAAGACAAGCGCTGAGGACCAGGCTCAGCGCTCCAGCAGCGGCAGCTTGTCGGGTTTGCCTTCCCATTCCTTGGCGTCGGGCGGGGCATCCTTGCGGGCGTTGATGACCGGCCAGTCCTTCGACAGCTCGGCGTTGATCGCCACGAACTGTTCCTGCCCGGCGGGGACGTCGTCCTCCGGGTAGATCGCGCTGATCGGGCATTCGGGCTCGCACAGGGTGCAATCGATGCACTCGTCCGGGTCGATCACGAGGAAGTTCGGCCCTTCGTGGAAGCAGTCGACCGGGCAGACCTCGACGCAGTCTGTGTACTTGCACTTGATGCAGTTCTCGGTGACGACGAAGGGCATGGACGGGACTCTGGTTCGATGGCGCGGCCATTTTAACGGCTTGGGGGTGGGGCTGCCGTTGCTTCCCGTGGGAGCGGCTTCGGCCCCGAGCTTTTCTACCGTCGCCGGTCGCCATTCAGAGCGCGCGGCTGAAGTCGCTCCTGCAAAGGCGGGCGGTGCTGGCCGGGAATGGCGGAGCTTGAAGCGCGAAGCCCGCGCAGTGCGCGGGCTCCCCCAACCCGTTCCCTGTCCGGCCCGGCGCAGCGCGCCGGTCGTTCGGGCGGTTGCACGACAGTGCCGTGCAAGCAAACCGCCCTCACCCCCCGCAGGCGGGGGAAGGGCGATCGTGTCGGGCTGGAGCCGGTTCCGGTGGCATTGCCGCGCGTTGCGCGCGTAGCACTGGAAACGACGTTTTTTTGGCGCTCCCTACGGGATTCGAACCCGTGTTTTAGCCTTGAGAGGGCCACGTCCTAGGCCTCTAGACGAAGGGAGCAGGGTGTCGCCTGGGCGACGCCGGTTGGACGACCGGCCCACTCGGCGCCTGTCCGGGCCGCGCGGCTTGCTAGTATAGCAGTGATATGGGTGCCGCCAAGCGGTTGCCCCACCCGAATTCCACCTGGCTGCCCGATGCCGACCCAGTCCCAACCTGCTTCCGTGACCCTGCGGGTCGTCCCCCGTGACCAGCACCCGATCTCGCGCAAGGACATCAGTCCCAACGCGCTGCGCGTGCTGTACCGCCTGCGCGACGGCGGCCACCAGGCGTTCCTGGTCGGCGGCGCCGTGCGCGACCTGATGGTCGGCGGCCATCCCAAGGATTTCGACATCGCCACCAGCGCCACGCCGGAGGAGGTCAAGCACCTGTTCCGCAACTGCCGCCTGATCGGCCGGCGCTTCCGCCTGGCGCACGTGGTGTTCGGGCGCGAGATCATCGAGGTCGCCACCTTCCGCGCCAACGTCGACGACGGCAGCGGCGACCGCCAGGTCCACGACGACGGCCGCCTGCTGCGCGACAACGTCTACGGCACGATCGAGGACGACGCGGTGCGGCGCGACTTCACCGCCAACGCGCTGTACTACACGATCGAGGACTTCTCGATCCACGACTACGTCGGCGGCTTCGAGGACGTCCGCAACCGCGTGCTCAAGCTGATCGGCGACCCGGAAACGCGCTACCACGAAGACCCGGTGCGAATGCTGCGCGTGGTGCGCTTCGCGGCCAAGCTCGGCTTCGACATCGACGATGCCACTGCCGCGCCGGTGCCCGCGCTGGCGCCGCTGCTGGCCGAGGCCGCGCCGGCGCGGCTGTTCGAGGAATGCCTGAAGATGTTCCTGTCCGGCTACGGGGAAGCGTGCTTCCTGGGGCTGGAGCGCTTCGGGTTGTATGCGGTGCTGTTCCCGGAATCGGCGGCCGCGCTCAAGGCCAACCGCAGCGGCGCGCTGCGGCGGGTGGTACTCGAGGGCCTGCGCGGGACCGATGCGCGGGTGCATGCCGACGAACCGGTCTCGCCCGCGTTCCTGTTCGCGCTGCTGCTGTGGCCGGCCTATTGCCGCGCGCTGATCGAGCTGCAGGGGCAGGGCGTGCATGCCATCGAGGCGCAGCGACGCGCGGCCGACCGGGTGACGGTGCATGAGCTGTCCACCATCGCGCTGCCGCGCCGCTTCTCGCTGCCGATGCAGGAGATCTGGCTGCTGCAGTCTCGGCTGACGTCGGCCCAGTCCGGCGCGCGGCCGCGCAAGCGGGTGATGCGCACGCTGGCGCACCCGCGCTTCCGCGCCGCGTTCGATTTCCTGGTGCTGCGCCAGGTGGCCTCGGACGGGCATGCAGACGACGTCGCGTTCTGGCGCGAAGCGCAGGCCGATCCCGACAACGCGATCGCCCTGCAGCCGCCGCCGGGCGATGAAGAAGGCGAGGGCGAAGGCGGGGACGGCGAACGTTCCGCGCCGCGTCGCCGCCGTCGCCGCCGCAGGTCCGCCGCGCCCACCGGATGAACCCGCCCGTGATCGCCTTCGTCGGCCTCGGCGGCAACGTCGGCGATGCCGCCGCGACCCTGCGCGAGGCGTTCACCGCGCTCGACGGCCTGCCCGACACGCGCCTGCTGCGCGCCTCGCCGCTCTACTGCACGCCGGCCTGGGGACGCGTGGACCAGCCCGACTTCATCAACGCCGCGGCGAAGCTCGAAACGCGCCTGGAAGCACGCGCGCTGCTGGGTGCGCTGCTGGACGTGGAGCGCCGGTTCGGCCGCGACCGCCACGACGACGACGCGCGCTGGGGCCCGCGCACGCTCGACCTCGACCTGCTGCTGTTCGGCGATGCGTCCATCGACGCGCCGGGCCTGCGCGTTCCGCACCCGTACCTGCATGAGCGTGCGTTCGTGCTGGTGCCGCTGGCGGCGATCGCGCCGGAGACGGTGATCCCCGGCCATGGAACGGTGCGTTCGGCGCTTGCCGGCTTGGCCGCGGACGGGATCGAAGCGCTACCCTGACGGCCCGCCATCGCGGCGCGCCAGCCTTTCCGGAACCCCGCATGTATACCCCCGACGACCGCAAGCCCCTCACCGTCCCGGCGCTGGCCGAAGCCAAGCGCGGCGGCCACAAACTGGCGATGCTCACCGCCTACGACGCCGGCTTCGCGCGGGCGTTCGACGACAGCGGCGTCGACCTGCTGCTGGTCGGCGACTCGCTGGGCATGGTGGTGCAGGGGCACGATTCGACCCTGCCGGTGACGGTCGACGACATCGCCTACCACACGGCCTGCGTCGCACGCGGCGTGTCGCGCGCGCTGCTGGTGGCGGACCTGCCGTTCCAGGCCGACGCGACGCCGGAACGCGCGCTCGATGCGTCCACACGCCTGCTGCAGGCCGGCGCGCGGATGGTCAAGCTCGAAGGCGCCGGCCACAAGCTCGAGGTCATCCGCTTCCTGGTCGAGCGCGAGATCCCGGTCTGCGCCCACCTCGGCCTGACCCCGCAGTCGGTGCTTCGCCTGGGCGGCTACAAGGTGCAGGGACGCGAGGACGAAGCTGCCCGCAAGCTGCGCGCCGATGCCAGCGCGGTCGCCGATGCGGGCGCCGCGCTGCTGGTGCTCGAATGCGTGCCCTCGCCGTTGGCGCAGGCGATCACCACGGATGTCGCGATTCCGACCATCGGCATCGGCGCCGGCCCGCACTGCGACGGCCAGGTGCTGGTGCTGCACGACATCCTCGGCCTGCAGGGCGGGCACCGGCCGAAGTTCGTCAAGGATTTCCTCGCCGAAGGCGGCTCGGTCGCCGGCGCCGTGCAGGCCTACGTCGCGGCGGTACGCGACGGCAGCTTCCCGGATGCGGCGCATTCGTACGCTTGACGCCATGATCGAAACCGTCACCGGACTCGCCGACCTGCGCAAGCGGGTGTCGCAGTGGAAGCGCGAGGGCCTGCGTGTCGGCTTCGTGCCGACGATGGGCAACCTGCACGCCGGGCACTTCTCGCTGGTGGCGCTTGCGCGCCGGCACGCCGACCGCGTGGTCGCCAGTGTGTTCGTCAATCCCACCCAGTTCGGGCCGGACGAGGATTTCGCGCGCTATCCACGCACGCCGGAAGACGACGCCGCCGGACTCGAAGCCGCCGGCTGCGACCTGATGTGGATGCCGTCGGTGGACACGATGTACCCCTTCGGCGCCGACAACGCGGTGCGCATGCGCGTGCCGGGGATCACCGACGTGCTCGAAGGCGCGCACCGGCCCGGGCACTTCGACGGCGTGGTCACGGTGGTGTCGCGGCTGTTCAACCAGGTGCAGCCGGACGCGGCTGCGTTCGGGCGCAAGGACTACCAGCAGCTGGCGGTGATCCGGTATTTCGTCCGCGACCTGGCGTTCCCGGTCGAACTGCTGCCGGCCGACATCGTGCGCGAGTCCGACGGCCTGGCGATGAGTTCGCGCAACCAGTACCTCGCCCCGGACGAGCGCGCCGCGGCGCCGACGATCCACCGCACCCTGCTGGCGATGCGCGAGGCGGTGCAGGCAGGCACGTCCTGCGCGGAAGTCGAGGCGCAGGCGGTGGCGATGCTGGAGGCCGCCGGATTCGCGGTCGACTACGCCGCGGTGCGCGACCGCCAGCTGGCCACACCTGCTGGCGACACCGGCGAGCTGGTCGCCCTCGTCGCCGCGCGGCTGGGGCGCACGCGGCTGATCGACAACCTCGAGTTCATCCGCTAGCCGGGCACGGCGCGGTGTCCGGGGCGGCTACGCCCCGCGCTTCCAGCGCACGCCCTGCGGCGTGTCCTCGAGCAGGATGCCTTCGGCCGCGAGCTGGTCGCGGATCGCGTCGGCGCGGGCGAAGTCGCGCGCCTTCTTCGCCGCCGCGCGTTCGTCGACCAGCGCCTGGATGCGGGCGTCGTCGCCGCTGCCGGCGCCGCGGGCGAACCAGTCGGCCGGCACCTGCTGCAGCAGGCCCAACGCCAGCCCGGCGCCGAGCAGCCGGGACTTCAGCCGCACGCGTTCGTCGTGGTCGCCGGCCTTGCGTGCGGCGGAGGCGATCGCGGCCAGTTCGGCCAGCGCCTGCGGGGTGTTGAGGTCGTCGTCGAGCGCGGCCTCGACCGCGGCCGGGATTTCGGGCGTTGCAGCGATGTCGCCGAGATCTCGCAGGGTGCCGTACAGCCGGTCCAGCGTGCGCAGGGACTGTTCGACCAGCGCCGGCGACCAGTCCAGCGGCTGCCGGTAGTGCGCCGACAGCAGCGCGTACCGCAGCGCCTCGGGCGGGTGCGCGCGCACCAGGTCGTGGACCTTTTCGATGTTGCCCAGCGACTTGCTCATCTTGGCGCCACCGAAGTTGAGCATGCCGTTGTGCAGCCAGAAGCGCGCGAACGTGGCGCCGCCGTGCGCGCACTCGCTCTGCGCGATCTCGTTTTCGTGGTGCGGGAACTGCAGGTCGACACCGCCGGCGTGGATGTCGATGGTGTCGCCCAGGTGCGCGGCGGCCATCGCCGAGCATTCGATGTGCCAGCCCGGGCGACCGCGGCCCCACGGCGAATCCCAGCCGGGCAGCTCCGGGGTGGAGGGCTTCCACAGCACGAAGTCGCCGGGGTCACGCTTGTACGGTGCGACCTCGACCCGTGCCCCGGCCAGCATCTCGTCGGGGTCGCGGCGCGAGAGCTTGCCGTAGCCGGCGAAGCTGGCCACCGAAAACAGTACGTGGCCTTCGGCGGCGTAGGCGTGGCCGGAGGCGACCAGCCCCTCGATCATCCCCACGATCTGCGCGATGTGCGCCGTGGCCTCGGGTTCGATGTCCGGCGGCGCCACGCCCAGCGCGGCCATGTCCTCGCGGTAGGCGGCGGCGAAACGGTCGGTGATGGTGGAGATCGGTACGCCCTGTTCGATCGCCGCGGCGTTGATCTTGTCGTCCACGTCGGTGATGTTGCGGGCGTACTTCAGCGCCCCGTACCGGCGCCGGAGCAGGTCGGCCAGGACGCCGAACACCACCGGCCCGCGCGCGTTGCCGATGTGCACGTAGTTGTAGACCGTCGGCCCGCAGACATACATCGTGGGGCAGGCGGGGTCGAGCGGGGAGAAATCCTCGACCCGCCGGGTCAGGTTGTTGTGCAGGCGCAGGGTCATCGCGGTCGGTCGCGGGAATGGCCAGCGATTCTACCGGCCGCGCCGGGGCCGGGCCACGACAGCCGGGATTCAGCCCCTTTCGGCGGGGTGCCTCTACACTGCATGCCGTCCCGGTAGGTGTCCCGTCCAGAGATGCTTCGAATCCGCACGCTGTCCCCGCTGCTGCAGGTGGCGCTCCTGCTGGTCGCCTCCGTGATCGGGCCGGCGCGTGCGCAGCAGTCGCCGCAGCAGACGGTGATCCAGGTCGAGAACGTGCGCACCGAATACGCCCGCGTGCTGCGCGCGCAGCCGGTCTACCAGACCCTGCGCGCCACGGCGATGGTGGAGGTGTGCGAGGACGGCGTACCGGCCGCGGATGGCGAGGAGAAAAGCCGGCTGGCGCGGGTGGTGGGGGCGGTGAAGGACGCGCTGACCCCGGGCAAGGACGCGGAAGAAGACGCGACAACCGTCCAGCCCCGCGAAGGCTGTCAGCTGGTGCCGACCGAACGCGAGTTCCAGCGGCCGATCGCCTACGACGTCGACTACGTCCACCACGGCGTGAAGTACCGATCGCGCATGCCCTACGACCCGGGCGACCGGCTGCGGGTGCGGGTGTCGATCACGCCGATCGTGTCGGGCGGCCCCTGAGACGCTTGCGGGCCGCACGGCGGCGTGCGACGATGCCGCCGCAATGCAGCAGCCCCGCGCCAACGCCGACATCCTGACCTCCGCCCGCATGGCAGCGGGCATGACCTCGCGCGCGCGCCGACCGGACACCCGAACCGCCGGGTAGCCGGAGCCTGCCGTCACTGGAGTTCCTGCACGAAACCCGGCCCTGTGCCGGGTTTTTTCGTTTCCGGCGCGGGAGCCGCCCACCAGGCCACACGCGCCGAAAGCGAGACCGACAATGAAGCACTTCCTCAACACCCAGGACTGGAGCCGCGCCGAACTCGACGCCGTGCTGACGCAGGCTGCGCGCTTCAAGCGCAGCCCGGCCGGCGACGCGCTCCGCGGCAAGTCGATTGCGCTGGTGTTCTTCAATCCTTCCCTGCGCACACGCACCAGTTTCGAGCTGGGCGCCTTCCAGCTCGGCGGCCATGCGGTGGTGCTGCAGCCGGGCAAGGATGCCTGGCCGATCGAGTTCGACCTGGGCACGGTGATGGACGGCGAGGCCGAGGAGCACATCGCCGAGGTCGCCCGGGTGCTGGGGCGCTACGCGGACATGATCGGCGTGCGCGCGTTCCCGAAGTTCGTCGACTGGTCGCTGGACCGGCAGGACCGGGTGCTGCAGGGCTTCGCGAAACATTCGCCGGTGCCGGTGATCAACATGGAGACGATTACCCACCCCTGCCAGGAGCTTGCGCATGCGATGGCCCTGCAGGAACGCTTCGGCACCACCGATCTTCGCGGCAGGAAGTACGTCCTCACCTGGACCTACCATCCCAAGGCGCTCAACACCGCGGTCGCCAATTCCGCGCTGACCATCGCCACCCGCATGGGCATGGACGTCACCCTGCTGTGCCCCACGCCCGAATACGTGCTCGACGAGCGCTACATGGGCTGGGCCGCGCAGAACGTGGCCGAAAGCGGCGGTTCGCTGCAGGTCAGCCACGACATCGACAGCGCCTACGCCGGCGCCGACGTCGTCTACGCCAAGAGCTGGGGCGCGCTGCCGTACTTCGGCAACTGGGAAGCCGAGAAGCCGATCCGCGACCAGTACCGGCACTTCATCGTCGACGAGGCCAAGATGGCGCTGACCAACGACGGCGTGTTCTCCCACTGCCTGCCGCTGCGCCGCAACGTCAAGGCGACCGACGCGGTGATGGATTCGCCGGCCTGCATTGCCATCGACGAGGCGGAGAACCGGCTGCATGTGCAGAAGGCGGTGATGGCGGCTTTGGCGGGACGCGGGACCCGGGACGCGGGACCCGAATAGAGCAACGCACTCATCCCTTCTTGTCCGTATCGAATCTGGAGCTCCCCATGCCAATCCCAGTCGCCCCCTCCGGTCCCGGGTCCCGGGTCCCGAGTCCCGGCAACAACGACATCGTCCTCGCCTTCTCCGGCGGCCTCGACACCAGCTTCTGCGTGCCGTGGCTGCAGGAGCGCGGCTGGGCGGTGCACACGGTGTTCGCCGACACCGGCGGCGTCGATGCCGAAGAGCGCGCGACCATCGAGGCGCGTGCCGCCGAGCTGGGCGTTGCGAGCCACGTCACCCTCGATGGCGGGCCTGCGATCTGGGACGGCTTCGTCAAGCCGTTCGTGTGGGCGGGCGAGGGCTACCAGGGCCAGTACCCACTGCTGGTGTCCGACCGCTATCTGATCGTCGACGCCGCGCTGGCGCGCGCGCACGACCTGGGCACGAACGCGATCGCCCACGGCTGCACCGGCATGGGCAACGACCAGGTGCGCTTCGACCTGGCGGTGAAGGCCTCTGGCGACTACCGCATCGTGGCGCCGATCCGCGAGATCCAGAAGGAGCACACCCAGACCCGCGCCTACGAGCAGGCCTACCTGGAGGAACGCGGCTTCGGCGTGCGCGCCAAGCAGAAGGCCTACACGATCAACGAAAACCTGCTCGGCCTGACCATGTCGGGCGGCGAAATCGACCGCTGGGAGGCGCCGGGCGAGGGCGCGCGCGGCTGGTGCGCCCCGCGCAACGAATGGCCCGCGGAGCCGCTGCGCGCGACGCTGCGCTTCGTCCGCGGCGAGGCGGTGGCGCTGGACGGCGAGGAAATGCCGGGCCACGAACTGCTGGCGAAACTCAACGCGCTGTTCGCGCGCTACGGCGTCGGCCGCGGCCTGTACACCGGCGACACCACGATCGGCCTGAAGGGGCGGATCGTGTACGAGGCCCCCGGCCTCACCGCATTGCTGGCCGCGCACCGCGCGCTGGAGGAGGCGGTGCTGAGCAAGCAGCAGAACCGCTTCAAGCCGGACGTGGCACGCAAGTGGGTGGAGCTGGTGTACGAGGGCTTCTTCCACGATCCGCTGAAGACCGACCTGGAGGCCTTCCTCGCCTCGTCGCAGGCGATGGTCAACGGCGAGGTCGTACTGGAAACCGGTGGCGGGCGCGTCGATGCGGTTGCCGTGTCTTCGCCGCACATCCTCAACGCCAGCGGCGCGACCTACGCGCAGTCCGCGGACTGGGGCGTGGAGGAGGCGGAAGGCTTCATCAAGCTGTTCGGGATGAGCAGCACGCTGTGGGCCGAGGTCAACCGCAAATAGGTTTGCTCCCTCCCCTGCGAAGAGCAGGGGGTGAGGAGGTGCGTTTGCGAGCCATTGGCTCGCGCGCCGACGAACGTCCTGCCTTCGCGGGGGAGAGCAAGTGCAAGTCGCGGCTTCCGCCGCTCCTACGGATACTTGAACACCAAGACAAACGACATGCTTGAACAGGTCCTCCAACACCTCGCCGCGCTGGTGTCCTTCGACACCCGCAACCCGCCGCGCCGGATCGGCGTGGGCGGCATCTTCGACTACCTGCGCGCACAGCTGCCGGATTTCCGGGTCGAGGTCACCGACCACGGCGACGGCGCGGTGTCGCTGTTCGCCGTGCGCGGCACGCCGCAGGTGCTGTTCAACGTGCACCTGGACACGGTGCCGTCGTCGCCGGCCTGGACCGCCGACCCGTTCACGCTGCGGGTGACCCGCAGCCGCGCGATCGGCCTGGGCGCCTGTGACATCAAGGGCGCGGCGGCCTGCCTGGTGGCGGCCGCGCAGGCCGCGCGCGGCGACGCCGCGTTCCTGTTCGGCAGCGACGAGGAAGCCAACGACGCGCGCTGCATCGACGCCTTCCTCAAGCGCCCGCACGGGTTTTCGAGCGTGGTCGTCGCCGAACCCACCAATGGCGAGGCGGTGCTCGCGCATCGCGGGATCAGCTCAGTGCTGCTGCGTTTCAAGGGCCAGGCCGGGCATGCCTCAGGCGCGGAGGCGATGGACGCCAGTGCGTTGCACCAGGCCATGCGCTGGGGGACGCGCGCGCTGGATTTCGTCGACGCCGAATCGCACCGCCGCTTCGGCGGGCTGACCGGCCTGCGCTTCAACATCGGCCGCGTCGAGGGCGGGATCAAGGCCAACGTGATCGCGCCGGAGGCCGAGGTGCGTTTTGGGTTCCGGCCGCTGCCCTCGCACGACATCGACGAGCTGCACGCACGCTTCGGCAGCCTGGCCGGGACCGGCGCGCTGGAGCGCTACGAGGAAACCTTCCGTGGCCCGCCGCTGCCTGCCGGCGAGGTGGCCGAGGCCGAAGAGCGCCGGCTGGCCGCGCGCGACCTTGCCGACGCGCTGGGCCTGCCGATCGGCAACGCCGTCGATTTCTGGACCGAGGCCTCGCTGTTCTCGGCCGCCGGCCTCGACGCACTGGTCTGCGGCCCGGGCGATATCGCCCAGGCGCACACCGCCGACGAATGGGTGTCGCTGTCGCAGCTGCAGGACTACGCCGAAGCCGTGCGACGCATCATCGCCAACGACAGTAGAGCCACGTAGGAGCGGCGGAAGCCGCGACCTGCCCGATACCAAGCGCGATCGCGGCTCCCGCCGCTCCTACCTCCACCGCGGTTCGAATCCGAAAACACCGGAACCCACATGCAACCCCACCGCCAGACCCGCCAGACCATCGTCCGCCTGCTTTCGGGCATGGGCAGCGCCAAGGAAATCGACCAGTACCTCAAGCGCTTTTCGCAGCTCGACGCGGCGCGCTTTGCCGTGGTCAAGGTCGGCGGCGCGGTGCTGCGCGACGAGCCCGACGCGCTGGTGTCATCGCTGGCCTTCCTGCAGCAGGTTGGGTTGACGCCGATCGTGGTCCACGGCGCCGGGCCGCAGCTGGACGAGGCGATGCAGGCGGCGGGGATCGAGAAGAAGGTCGTCGACAACCTGCGCCATACCGATGCGGCCGTGCTCGCCGTGGTGCGTCGCGTGCTGCGCCGGGAAAACCTGCGCCTGGTCGAAGCACTGCAGGCCGAGGGTGTGCGTGCGACGTCGATCCAGTCCGGCGTGTTCGAAGCCAAATTCCTCGATCGCGACCGCTACGGCCTGGTCGGGCGCGTGGCCGGCGTCGACACCGACGGCATCCTCGCCGCGATCAAGGTCGGCTCGATCCCGGTGATCGCCTCGCTGGGAGAAACGGACGGGGGCCAGATCGTCAACGTCAACGCCGACTGGGCCGCCAACGAGCTGATCAAGGTCCTGCAGCCGTACAAGATCGTATTCCTCACCGGCACCGGCGGGCTGCTCGACGGCGAAGGCCGGGTGATCGACTCGATCAACCTGAGCACCGAGTACGACGAGCTGCTGGCGCAGCCCTGGCTGCACTCGGGCATGCGGGTGAAGATCGAGCAGATCCACGACCTGCTGATGGCGCTGCCGCCGTCGTCGTCGGTGTCGATCACGCGGCCGGCGGAGCTCGCCAGGGAGCTGTTCACCCACAAGGGCTCGGGCACGCTGGTGCGGCGCGGCGAGCGCGTGCTGCGCGCGACGCGCTGGGACGAGCTGGACCTGCCGCGCCTGCGCGGGCTGGTCGAGTCCGCGTTCGGCCGCCACCTGGTCGACGACTATTTCGAGCGCACGCCGTTGCTGCGCGCCTACGTCAGCGAGCACTACCGCACCGCGGTGATCCTCGTCGAAGTCGACGGCGTGCCGTACCTGGACAAGTTCGCCGTACTCGACGACGCGCAGGGCGAGGGCCTCGGTCGCGCGGTATGGAACGTGATGCGCGAGGAAACGCCGCGCCTGTTCTGGCGTTCACGACACCACAACGCGGTCAACATCTTCTACTACGCCGAGGCCGACGGCTGCTTGCGGCAGGAGAGGTGGAAGACGTTCTGGTACGGGCTCGACGGCTTCGACCGGATCGAACGGGCGGTTGCGCACTGCGCCGTGCGCGAACCCACCCTGAGGGATTGAACGATGGCCGCAAGCGAACAGGTCTGGAAGACGCCGCCGCCGCGGCTGGCCGGCCGGCACGTGGCGCTCGAACCGCTGTCGCCCGCGCATGCCGACGGCTTGCGTACGGCACTTGGCGACGGCGAGCTGTCGCGCTGCTGGTACACCAGCGTGCCGGCGCCCGAAGACGCCGCTGCGTACATCGGCGCGGCGCTGGAGAAGCAGGCGCGCGGCGGTTCGTGGGCGTTCGCGGTGCTGGATGCCGCGGGCGCGGTGGTCGGCAGCACCCGTTATTACGGCATGGAGCCGGACATCCCGCGCCTGCAGATCGGCTACACCTTCTACGCGCCGCGCGTGCAGCGCACCGGGGTCAACACCGAAGCCAAGCTGCTGCTGCTCGGGCACGCCTTCGAGGCGATGGGCTGCATCTGCGTGGGCTTCGAGACCAGCACGCACAACGCGCGCTCGCGCGCCGCCATCCTGCGGCTGGGCGCGAAGCAGGATGGCGTGTTGCGCAGCCACCGCCGCCACGCCGACGGCAGCGTCCGCGACACGGTGGCATTCTCGATCATCGAATCCGAGTGGCCGGTGGTGAAGCGCAACCTGCAGGATCGGCTCGAACAGGGAGACCGCGGCCATGACTGAAAAGAAAACCGTCGGCATCGTCGGCGCGCGCGGACACACCGGCGCGGAGCTGATCCGGCTGGTCGCCGGGCACCCGCGGTTCGAACTGGCGTTCGTGTCCTCGCGCGAACTCGACGGCCAGCCGGTGTCCGCGCACGTGCCCGAGTACACGGGCGGGCTGCGCTACGCGAACATTCCCGCGCCGGAGCTGGCCTCGCATGCGGCCGACGCCTGCATCCTCGCGCTGCCCAACGGCCATGCCGCCGCCTGCGTGGACAGCCTGGTTGCCGCGGGCGCGGACCCGGTGATCGTTGACCTGTCCGCCGACCACCGCTTCGACGACGACTGGTACTACGGCCTGCCGGAACTCACCCGCAACCGCTACGCCGGGCAGAAGCACATCGCCAACCCGGGCTGCTACGCCAGCGCCATGCAATTCGCGATCGCGCCGGTGCGCGACCTGGTCGACGGGCCGGTGCAGTGCTTCGGCGTCTCCGGCTACTCCGGCGCCGGCACCACGCCCTCGGACCGCAACGACGTCGACAAGCTGCGCGGCAACCTGATGCCGTACGCGCTGGTCGACCACCTGCACGAGCGCGAGGTCAGCCGGCAGTCCGGACTGGCGATCGAGTTCATGCCCCACGTGGCGCCGCATTTCCGCGGCCTCACGGTCACCGCCAACGTGCACCTGCGCGAGCCGGCGACGCTTGAAGCCGTGCGCGCGCGCTATGCCGGACGCTACGGGGACGAGCCGCTGCTGCGCATCGGCGACGATGCACCGTGGGTCAGCCGCATCGCCGGTCGCCACGGTGCCGAGGTCGGCGGTTTCACGCTGTCGGAGGATGGACGCCGGCTGGTCGTCGTCGCGACCCTGGACAACCTGCTCAAGGGCGCGGCAACGCAGGCGATGCAGAATCTCAATCTTGCTTTCGGGTTTCCGGAAACCGAGGGCATTCCGGTGGAGTCTTGAAGGGTAGTCGGTGATTGGTGATTGGCGATTCGCAAAAGCGTGAACCGTTTCCTCCTGTCATCCCTCGCTGCGCTCGGGATGACAGCAGGAGGCAAGCGACCCTGCAGCCTCTCACCACTCGCCTCATGCCTCATTCGCCACCCGTCATCCGTCACCTACCAACCAACCAACGAGGCCGACCATGTCCGACCTGCTCTGGCAAAAACCCGGCGTCGCCGTCGACGCGCAGATCCAGGCGTTCCTTGCCGGTGACGACGTGGTCCTGGACCGCGAGTTTTTCCTGCACGACATCGCCGCCAGCCGCGCACACGCCGAAGGGCTGCAGCGTATCGGCATCCTGTCGGCGGACGAGCTGGCGGGCATCGCGCGCGAACTCGACGCCCTCGCCGAGGATTTCAGCGGCGGCGCATTCGTCCTCGACGAGCGCTTCGAGGATGGGCACTCGGCGATCGAAGCGCGCCTGGTCGAACGCCTGGGCGACACCGGCCGCCGCATCCACACCGGCCGCAGCCGCAACGACCAGGTGCTGGTCGCCACGCGCCTGTGGCTGAAGGAAAAGCTGGCGCGCACGCAGGCGCTGTGCGTCGAAACCGCGGGCATCGCCCTGCAGCGCGCCCGCGCCGAGGCCGATGTGCCGCTGCCGGGCTATACCCACCTGCAGCGCGCGGTGGTGTCGTCGCTGGGCATGTGGTGGGGGACGTGGGCGGAAGCCTTCATCGACAACGCCGCGCGCGCGCGCGACACGCATGCGTGGGTCGACGCCAACCCGCTCGGCAGCGCCGCCGGCTACGGGGTCAACCTCGCGCTCGACCGCGACCACGGTACGGGAGCACTCGGCTTCGCGCGGATGCAGCTTTCGCCACCGTACGCACAGCTTTCGCGCGGCAAGTTCGAGCTGGCGGCGATCGAAGCGCTGGGCAGCGCGATGCTGGACCTGCGCCGCGTGGCCTGGGACCTGAGCCTGTTCACCAGCGCCGAGTTCGGCTTCGTCGCACTGCCGGCGCAATACACCACCGGCAGCTCGATCATGCCCAACAAGCGCAACCCGGACGTGATCGAGCTGATGCGCGCCACCTATGCCAGCGTGGCCGCGGCGCGCAGCGAGATCGAGCAGCTGCTGTCGCTGCCGTCCGGCTACCACCGCGACCTGCAGCTGTCCAAGGGCGCGCTGTTCCACGGCTTCGGCAAGGGCCTGCAGGCGCTGGCGTTGCTGCCGGACCTGCTGCGCAACCTGGAATGGAAGCCGGAGCGCATGCGCGCGGCGTTGGAGCCGTCGATGTATGCCACCGACCTGGCCGTGGACATGGCGAAGCAGGGCGTGCCGTTCCGCGATGCCTACCGGCAGGCCGCGGACCCGGCGCGCTGGGCCGGGGGCGATCCCGCGGCCAGCCTGGCGGCCCGGACGTCGCCGGGCGCGGCGGGCGACCTGCGGCTGGATGCATTGCAGGCGAGGTTGGCGGCGTTGCGCTGATCCGCGTTAAAGTCGGCCCCTTCGCCGCCTGGGAGCCGACATGCGCATTGCGAACTTCCGCCTGTCCTTCTGCGTGCTGCCGGCTCTGCTGTTCGCGGCGCCTGCGGTGGCGCAGACCGCTCCGGATACGCCGGACATCCCGCCGGAATTTGTCGCGCCGACCGGCAGTTACGACTACGAGCGGCGCGAAGTGATGATCCCGATGCGCGACGGGGTCGGGCTGCACACGGTGATCATCGTGCCCAAGGGCGCGAAGAACGCGCCGATCCTGCTCACCCGCACGCCGTACGACGCCGACGGGCGCACCAGCCGCATGGCCTCGCCGCGGATGCTCGACGTCCTGCCGGAAGGCGACGAAGTGTTCGTGCGCGGCGGCTATATCCGCGTCGTCCAGGACATCCGTGGCAAGCACCGCTCCGAAGGCGACTACGTCACTGCCAGGCCGCTGCGGGGGCCGCTCAACCACGGCGACACCGACCATGCCACCGACGCCTGGGACACCATCGACTGGCTGGTGAAGCACGTCCCCGAGTCCAACGGCCGGGTCGGCATGATCGGCTCGTCCTACGACGGCTTCACCGCGGCGATGGCGCTGTTCGACCCGCACCCTGCGCTGAAGGTCGTTGCGCCGTACAGCCCGATGGTGGACGGCTGGATCGGCGACGACTGGTTCAGCTACGGCGCGTTCCGCCAGGTCATGTTCTCGTACTTCATCGGCCAGATGACCGCGCGCGGGCGCGGCGCGGCCGTCGCCAGCACCGGTTACGACGACTACACGACGCTGCTGCGCGCCGGCTCGGCGTCGGCGTATGCGAAGTCGATCGGCCTGGACCAGGTGCCGTTCTGGCGCAAGCTCACCGAGCATCCCGCCTACGACGCCTTCTGGCGTGAGCAGGCTGTGGACAAGCTGCTGGCGAAGGTGCCGCTCAAGGTGCCGACCATGTGGCTGCAGGGCCTGTGGGACCAGGAGGACATGTACGGCGCCAACCACGCTTACGCGGCGATGGAAGGCAAGGACCGCGACAACGACCGCAACTATCTGGTGATGGGGCCGTGGCGCCACAGCCAGGTCAAGGGCGACGGGCGCTCGCTGGGCGCGCTGCAGTGGAACGGCGACACCGCGCTGCAGTTCCGCCGCGACGTGCTCAAGCCGTTCTTCGACCAGTACCTGGTGCCGGGGGCACCGAAGGCGGATACGCCGCCGGTCCTCGTTTACGACACCGGCGCCGATCGCTGGGATCGTTTGCAGGCATGGCCACGCAGTTGCGCAGAGGGGTGTGTGGCAAGGTCGAAGCCGCTGTACCTGCGCGCCGACGGCGCGCTCTCGTTCGAGGCGCCGGCGGCGGGGCAGGCCGAGTACGACGAATACGTCTCCGATCCGGCCAAGCCGGTGCCGTATCTGCCGCGCCCGGTGAGCTTCGGCGACCGCGAGGGCTGGACGACCTGGCTGGTGCACGACCAGCGCTTCGTCGACGGCCGCCCGGACGTGCTGACCTGGGTGAGCGAGCCGCTGGCCGAACCGCTGCGCATCGCCGGCGAGCCGAAGGTCCACCTGCAGGCCTCCACCACGGGCAGCGACAGCGACTGGGTGGTCAAGCTGATCGATGTCTATCCCGAGACCATGGCCTCGCGGCCGGAAATGGGCGGATACCAGTTGCCGGTCGCGCTGACCATGTTCCGCGGCCGCTACCGCGAGAGCCTCGAAACGGCCACGCCGATCGAGCCGGGCAAGGTGCTCGAATACGCATTCCCGCTTCCCAATGCCAACCACACCTTCCAACCGGGGCACCGGGTGATGGTGCAGGTGCAGTCGAGCCTGTTCCCGCTCTACGACCGCAACCCGCAGACCTTCGTGCCGAACATCTTCTTCGCCGGGCCCGGGGATTACCACAAGGCGACCCAGCGGATCTGGCATGCGCCGGAGGCGGCCAGCTATATCGAGCTGCCGGTACGCTGATCCAACGCTACCAGACGTCCTCCAGCACCCGTGGCTTGCACGCCTGCCAGCCGCCAACCGCCATCACCACCACGCTCGCGCAGAGCATCGCGAACGGCCACGCCCATCCGTGCGTGGCCTCATGCAGCACACCGAACAGCAGCGGTCCCAGGCAGGCAATCGCGTAGCCCACGCCCTGCATGAAGCCCGACAGCGAGGCCGAGCCGGCCGGCGTGCGCGTGCGCAGGTTGATCAGGGTCAGGCCGAGCGGGAAGGTGCTGGGACCCAGGCCGACCAGCGGCACCCACAGCAGCGGCGCGACCATCGGCGCCCACAGCAGGCCGGCGAATCCGGCAAAGTGGCAGGCCGCGCAGGCCAGCACCAGCGGGAAGGGATTGCGCACCCGCACCGCCAGCGCGGGGATCGTCAGCGCGCCCGCCAGTCCCAGCGCCGAGTACAGCGCCAGCATCGTGCCGCCGAAGGCGGGCGTGGCGCCGGCCTCGGTGAGGATCTTCGGCAGCCAGGTGAACATCGAATAGGTTGCCAGCGAGGTCATGCCGAACATCAGCGCCATGCCCCAGCCCAGCGACGTGCGCCAGGCGCGGCCGCGCGGTGCGGGCGCGGCCAGCTCCGGCGCCGCGTCGCCGGCGGCGACGGCGGCGTCGTGGCAGCGGGCCAGGTCGGATTCCCGGCGCCGCTCAATCCACAGCACGCCGATCCACGGCAGCGCGGCGGCCACGGCCACAAGCGCCCAGGCGCCCATGGAGATGCGCCAGCCCACGGCCTCGGCCACCGGCACCGCCACCAGCGCCGGCAGGATCGTGCCCAGCTGCAGCACGGTGATGTACAGCGTGCTGAGCACGCCCACGCGGTCGGCGAAGTAGCGCTTGACCAGCGGTGGCAGCACCACGTTGCCCATGCCCATGCCGGCCAGCGCGACGATCGAGCCGCACAGCAGCCCGCCGGTGCCGCCGGCCAGCGAGCGCAACACCAAGCCCAGTGCGGCCAGCAGCATCGACGCCAGCGCGGCGCGTTCGAGCCCGATGCGGTGGGCGATGGCCGGCGTGGCGACGCCGAATATCGCGAACGCCGCGCTCGGCAGCATCCCCAGCACGCCGGCCATGGTGGCGCCGAAGTCGAATACGCGGCCCAGCTCGTCGAGCAGCGGCGTGATCGAGGTCACCGCGGTGCGCAGGTTGAGCGCAGACAGCACGATGCCGGCCAGTACCAGCGCGCGGCCTTCCGCCAGGCCGGACCGGGCGGGGGAGGGCGATGTTGCCTGCGTGCGCATGCGGCGGGAATCCAGGAACGGCGCGGGGGAGCCGGGAACGACCTTCGGAATGGCCGGAAACGAAAAAACCGGCGCGGGCCGGTTTTGTCTAAATCATTGATTCAATTGGTCGGGGAGACAGGATTTGAACCTGCGACTTCTACGTCCCGAACGTAGCGCTCTACCAGGCTGAGCTACACCCCGACTGGGTGAGCCGCGCATTGTAAAGAGGTCGACGGGGTCGCGGCAATAGCGGGACCGCCACGAATCCGTCGCCGGGCGGCCCGGCGGCTGCCTGCGGCTAAACTGTGGGGCTGTCGCGTTCGCCCGGAGTTTCGCCTTGATCAAGCCCCGCACCCCGCCCGGGGTCATGGAGCTGCTGCCCCGTGACCAGATCGCCTTCCAGCGCATGCTGGACACGATCCGCCTGACCTTCGAACGCTTCGGCTTCCTGCCGGTGGAGACGCCGGTGTTCGAACTGTCGGACGTGCTGCTGACCAAGTCCGGCGGCGAGACCGAGCGGCAGGTGTACTTCGTGCAGTCGACCGGGGCGCTGAACAAGTCGGTGGAAAGCGGGGGCGGCGACGGCCTGCCGGAACTGGCGCTGCGCTTCGACCTGACCGTGCCGCTGGCGCGCTACGTGGCCGAGCACGAGCGCGACCTGGCGTTCCCGTTCCGCCGCTACCAGATGCAGCGCGTGTACCGCGGCGAGCGCGCCCAGCGCGGTCGCTTCCGTGAGTTCTACCAGTGCGACATCGACGTGATCGGCAAGGACGCGCTGTCGCCGCGCCACGACGCCGAGATCCCGGCGGTGATCGCGGCGGTGTTCGATGCGCTGGACATCGGCGAGTTCACCATCTGGCTCAACCACCGCAAGTTGCTGCGCGGTTTCTTCGAGGGGCAGGGCATCGACGGCGACCGGCAGCTGGCGGTGCTGCGCGAGCTGGACAAGCTCGACAAGCGCGGCGAGGACGCGGTGCGCGCGACCTTGGTGGGCGAGGGTTTCGGCCTGGCCGCGGACGTCGCCGACCGGCTGCTGGCGTTCTCGCGCGTGCGCTCGACTGGCCACGACGACGCACTGGCGAAGCTCGATGCGCTCGGTGCCGGCACGCCGCTGTTCGAGGAGGGGCGCGAGGAGTTGCGCGCGCTGCTCGGCCGGCTGAAGGCGATGGGCGTGCCGGCGTCGCGCTACGCGATCAACCTCTCGATCGCGCGCGGCCTGGACTACTACACCGGCATGGTCTACGAGACCACGCTGGACGCGTACCCGCAGATCGGCTCGATCTGCTCGGGCGGGCGCTACGACAACCTCGCCAGCCACTACACCAGGTCGAAGCTGCCGGGCGTGGGTATTTCCATCGGCCTGACGCGGCTGTTCTTCCAGCTGCGCGATGCCGGGCTGGTGGCCGGCGCGGACAGTTCGGTCGACGCACTGGTGACCCTGCTCGACGACGCTGGCCTGGACCGTGCGCTGGCGCTCTCGCAGCAGTTGCGCGCGGCCGGGCTCAACGTGGAAACGCAGCTCGAACCGCGCAAGCTGGCCAAGCAGCTGCAGTACGCCGATCGCGCCGGCATCCGCTTCGTGGTGATCCGGGGCGAAGACGAGGCCGCGCGCGGCGCGGTGGCGGTCAAGGATTTGCGGCGTGGCGAGCAGTTCGAGGTTGCCGAAGCCGAGCTCGCGCAGCGGCTGCTGGACGAGCGGAAGTCGTGATCGCGCGGGCCGTTCCGGTTGCCGGCTTTGGCCCCCTCCCCTGCGAAGGCAGGGGAGGGCTGGGGAGGGGTGTCTTTCGGATCAGCCCGAACCGTGGCGGCCCCCTCCCAGCCTCTCCCTGCCGTCGCATGGGGAAGGGCCAGGGCAAGCGCTCGCGGCTGAAGCCGCTCCTACAGGAATCCGGGGCTGCACGGGCCCGGACGGATGCAAACCACAGGATCTTCGCTGCATGAAACCCATCCTCCTCGACGGCAAGTCCTTCACCCAGCGCCAGCTCGCCGAGATCGCGTACGGCGCGCCGGTGGAGTTGTCCGGCGCCGCGCTGCGCGACGTTGCCCGCGCCGCCGACTTCCTCGCCGAACAGGTCCGCCGCGAGGAGCCGATCTACGGCGTGTCTACCGGCTTCGGCAGCAACGCCGACAAGCTGCTCGGCGCGCATCCGCTGCGCGACGAACTGCCCGGCGCCGCGCCCAGTGGCCGTTCGCTGCACGAGGAACTGCAGACCAACCTGATCGTCACCCACGCGGTGTGCGTGGGCGAGCCGTTCGCACCGGAAGTGGTGC
Organism: Luteimonas lutimaris; assembly: GCF_039537065.1. NCBI lineage: Bacteria > Pseudomonadati > Pseudomonadota > Gammaproteobacteria > Lysobacterales > Lysobacteraceae > Luteimonas > Luteimonas lutimaris. Next base: position 419,016 of record NZ_BAAAZU010000006.1, read on the forward strand.
GCGCGATGCTCGGCATCCGCATCAACACCCTGCTCAAGGGCCACTCCGGCATCCGCGTGCAGACCCTGCAGGCGCTGGCGGCGATGCTCAATGCCGGCGTGGTGCCGGTGGTGCCGCAGCTGGGCTCGGTGGGCGCGTCCGGCGACCTCGCGCCGCTGTCGCACCTGGCCATCGTGCTGCTCGGCGGCGGCGAGGCCTTTTACGAAGGCGAACGCATGCCGGGTGCGCAGGCGCTCAAGCGCGCCGGCCTGCAGCCGGTGTCGCTGTCGTACAAGGAAGGCCTGGCGCTGAACAACGGCACCGCGCAGATGCTGGCCACCGGCGTGCTGGCGCTGTCGAAGCTGGAAGACCTGCTCGATACCGCCGACCTCGCCGCGGCGATGACCATCGACGCCTTCGCCGGCCGCATGGGCGCCTTCGCCGAACAGGTGCACGCGCTGCGCCCGCATCCGGGGCAGGTGGAAGTGGCCGCGCACCTGCGGGAGCTGCTCGCCGGCTCCACGCTTGCCGACATTCCGTACCACCTGGTGCCGAAGTTCCGCTCGTGGCAGCCATCGAGCTGGGCCGGCGACGACGCGCAGGCGCTGAACTTCGATATCGGCTGGGAGTGGGTGCCGTTCTCGCAGCGCCACGGCCGCGAGAAGTTCTACCAGCGCTTCAAGCCGTTCCGCGGCGGCAAGAAGCACCAGCCGCAGGACAGCTACTCGCTGCGCTGCATCCCGCAGGTGCACGGCGCGGTGCGCGACGCGGTGGCGCAGGCGCGGCGGGTGCTCGATATCGAACTCAACGCGGTCACCGACAACCCGCTGGTGTTCCCCGACGCGAAGGCCGAGCACGTCGAGCAGCAGGTGATTTCCGCCGGCCATTTCCACGGCATGCCGCTGGCGCTGGCGATGAGCTACGTCAAGGCCGCGATCCCGGTGCTGGCGTCGATCTCCGAGCGCCGCCTCAACAAACTGGTCGACCCGGCCACCAACGACGGCCTGCCCGCGTTCCTGATCGGCAACGAGGACGGCACCGAGTCGGGCTTCATGATCGTGCAATACACGGCGGCGGCGATCGTCAACGACCTCACCAGTCGCGCGATGCCGGCCTCGGTGTATTCGATCCCCACCAGCGCGAATGCCGAAGACCACGTTTCCATGGGCGCCAACGAGGCGCGTCACGTGCTGGCCATGGTCGACGACCTGGGCAAGGTACTGGCGCTGGAGCTGTATACCGCCGCGCAGGCACTGGACCTGCGCCGCCGGATGATCGGCGCAGCCCGCGACACCGCCCGGCGCGCCGACGCCGCGACGCTGGCGGCGAAGGTGCAGGGCGCACCGGCGGCTGACGCCGAAGCGCATGCCGGGTTCCTCGGCGAGGTCGAGGCGCTGCGCGCGGAACTGGCCTCGGGCGACGACTACCATCCCGGTGCCGCGGTCGCCGCCGCGCACGCCGCGCTGCGCGAAGCGATCCCGTTCCTCGACCGCGACCGCGCGCTCGACGGCGAAGTCGCCGCGGCGGTGCGCCTGGTCGCCGACGGTGCGCTTCTGGCCGCCGCGCGCGGCGTCGTGTCCGGATGAACCTCGCGCTGCACACCGGCTGGCTGGGCGCGCTGGAAGCCGGCGCGATCGCCTTCCTCGTCGGCCTGCTGGCCTATCTGGCCAGCCACGTCCTCGCCCGCGCCCTGCGCTGGCCGGAAGGCCACGCCATCGGCTGGGCCGCATTCGCCGCGGTTGCGATCGGCGCCGGTACCGATCTGTGGCACCTGTTCCGCCTGTTCTTCGTCAACCCCGGCTCGCCGGCGCGTGCGCAGATCGCGCTGGCCGGCATCCACGACCCCGACGGCCTGGGCACGCGCGCCGTCATGGAAATCATCGCAGCCCTGGGCGGCGTGTTGCTGGCCTGGATCTGGTTCGAATCGCGTCGCGCGGACAATAACCCGCCCCGCGTGTAGGAGCGGCTTCAGCCGCGAGCTTTTCCCCGCGCCGCCAAACCAGAGACGCTGGGTCCCGCCTGCGCGGGCACGACGACAAAAGCCAAAAGCTCGCGGCTGAAGCCGCTCCTACAAGGGCGTCGGCTCCGCGGATGGCTGGTCCAGCAGACCGGCGCGGTGCAGTGCATCGATCAGGGGTCGCCGGTTGGAGGCCGGAGAACGCGGCCAGCCCTTCACTGTTTCGATGACCTTGCCACCGCGCACGACGTGGAACTCCGGCATCGACCAGGTCGGCAGGACCGACCATTCACCGCGGTCGTGGATCATCTCTGCCGGGGCCTCGGGAAAGCGCCGGTTCCAGTCGCGCACGGCGTCGATGGATTCGACGCCCGGCGTGCTGACCAGCCAATGTGCGTGGCGGGCAAAAACAGGCCCCAGTACGGGGTCCGCGGTAATGTCCTCCGCGGCGTCAGCCGAGAAATGGCAGCCGGCCGTGACCAGGACCTGGGCCGGTTCCAGGTCGATGGCGGTGCGCGTCAGGCGGCTGCCATCGGCGTTCATGCGCCAAACGGTCGCGGCCGGTGCTTTGTTCGTCAGCGGATCATCGAAGGCGGGCAGTGTGGTAAGGCCCGCTTCCGGATGTGCAGCGGTGAAACGGCGAGCTTGTTCAAAACGCCTTCCCGCCAGGAGGATTCCACGCAGCTTGAGCACGTCCTGTCGGTCGATGATGCCGCGGCGTTCGGTGACTTCGAAGACCGACAGGGCGGTTTCGGCAAGGTCCGGGCGCGGCGCGCTGCCAGCTGCCTGCGACGCTGCACGCCACAGCAGCCGGAGATCGTGATCGGCCAGTGCGTGCAGCGTGGCCGGTTGGCGTGCTTCGGGGAACAGCGCGTCGAAGCGGGCGGCGACGGTGTCGTTCCGTGCTGCATCGTTGCCGTGGGCGGAGGCCCTGTTGGCATCAAGGTAGAAGCGGGTGTATCGGCGCTCTAGATCGCTGATACCCGTCAGCCCGGTGCGGTTGATGCCGATCACGGCGGCCCGGCTGCGTGGCGCGTAGGCAGCTACGTCGCTGCCGAACAGGCCGAGGACGGCGTGGATCTGGTCATCGTCGAGCTCTTCGGCAAGATCGCCCTGGTTGAAACCGCCAAGGCCTTTGCTGCCCCACACAAGGTCGGAAAGGAACCGCTCGCGGGCACCGGCGGAAAATGCATCCAGTGGCGTTGGTTCACCAGTCGCCGCGTGCCGGCGCAGGTACTCGTCGAGCTGCGTTTGGCTGCGGATCGTGGCATCCGCCTGCACCGGCTGCTGCTGCCCTTCCGCAGCGCCTGCGCTTGCGGGCCACGCAGTTGCGGCCAACAGGAGTGCCATGAGTGCATTGCGGCCGTGTGATGTCATCGGGGGGCCTCCGGGGACATGACGGTGGGCAGGGTAACAGCCGGAAGCAGAGCGCCCCGCGTGTAGGAGCGGCTTCAGCCGCGGGCTCCTGGTTCTTGTCGTCATCCCCGCGCAGGCGGGTATCCAGTGGCTCTGGTTCGGGGCATTGGAAAAAGCTCGCGGCTGAAGCCGCTCCTGCAAAAGATTGTTCGCTGCAGCACCGGCTCACGCCGCCGTAATCGATGTTTTCACGCAATCGCGTCCGTTGGCCTTGGCGGCGTACAGGGCGCGGTCGGCGATCTCGAGTGCGGCGTCGATGTCGTCGACGGCGCCCGGGGCGACGGTGTGTACGCCGACGCTGGCGGAGATGCGGATGCCGTGGCCCTGGGTGCTGCAGGGGCTTTCGACCAGGGCGCGGCGCAGGCTTTCGGCGACTTCCACCGCGTCGTGCAGGTCGTGGTTGGACAGGCCGACGACGAACTCCTCGCCTCCGAAGCGCGCCAGCAGGGCATCGTGCGCACGCAGGACCTTGCCGATGCGCTGCGCGGCGAAGCGCAGGCAGTCGTCGCCGATGAGGTGGCCGTAGCGGTCGTTGATGCCCTTGAAGTGGTCCAGGTCGATCATCAGCAGCGACACGGGCTGGCGCGCCTGCTGTCCTTCGACCAGCATCTTCTCGAAGGCGTCGTGGAAGTAGGTGCGGTTGTACAGGCCGGTCAGGCCGTCGCGGCGGCTGGAATCACGCAGCCGGCTGTGCGCCTCCTCCAGCTGGACCAGCGCGGCGCGGACTTCCTGCGTGCGCTGGGCGACCTTGCGTTCGAGCTTCTGGTTGGCTTCGCCGACGATGCGCTCGTTTTCCTTGCGCAGCGAGGCGTAGCGGTTGCCCAGCGCGACCGACAGCAGCAGCATCTCCAGCGCCGAGCCGATCTGCACGCCGTACTCGGTGTAGAAGGTCTTGGGCAGCACGCCGAAGGCGATCAGGGTGAACATCGTGGTGCCGAGCAGGAACATCGACCACGCCAGCATGAACAGCCGTGCGGGCACGTAGCCGCGCCTGACCACGACGATGCCGGCGACGGCGATCCACAGCACGCCCACCAGCACCGCGCGCGCGGCGATCGGCGTGGAGGTATGGTAGGGCAGCCACAGCGAGGCAACCCCGAGCAGCAGGAAGAAGCCGATCAGGCCGAGGCTGACGAGGTTGCCGCGCGGGAAGCGCGTCTTCAGCTCCAGGAACGTGCGTGCGAACTGCTGCATGCCGATCAGCGCCAGGCAGATCGACAGCGGCACCGACTTGTCCGCCAGCCATGGGGAGTTTGGCCACAGGTATTCGAAGCCCAGGCCGTTGAGCGTGAACAGCACCATGCCGAAGGCGCTGAGGTGGAACAGGTACCAGAAGTAGCTGGAGTCGCGCAGCATCAGCCACAGCACGAGGTTGTAGAAGAACAGCGCCAGCAGGATGCCGTAATAGATGCCGATGGCGAACTGCGCGTCGCGCGCCAGTTCGGCGAACGCGGTCTGCGTCATCAGCGCCAGCGGCACCTGCATCGAGCTTTCGCTCTCCACGCGCACCAGCAGGTCGACCGGCTGCCCTGGCGGCAGGTCGAACAGGAAGTTGGGATGGCGGTCGCGGATGCTGCGTTCGCTGAAGGGGCGGTGGTCGCCGCTGGCCATGTGCAGCACGCGGCCGTCGGGGTAGCGGGCATAGAGATCGATGTAATCGCTCAGCGAGTACTGCTGCACCAGGATCCAGCGGCTGTCGATGTCGTGGCGGTTGACCACGCGGGCGTGGAACCAGAACGCGCCGGGGCGGAAGCCGAATTCGGACTGGCCGCCGGGCAGGGGCGCGAACTCGCCGGCCTGCACGCGCCGGAACGCGTCGGCGTCGTCGTCCACGGCGCCGGCGTCGTGGCGCCAGGTGAGGTAGGGCGAGAGCTGGATGTCATCGTGGCCGGGCACGAGTTCGATCGCGGGCGGCAGCGCGGACTGCGCGGCGCAGGGCAGGGCCACGACGAGTGCCAGCCCCAGCGCGGCCAGCCACGCGAGCATCCTTTCGATACGCATTCCCATCCCCGGAATGTCCCCCCGTCCCGTCCAGCGGGTATCGGCGGCATTCTACGGCAGCCGCACGGGACCGGGGCGGCGGGCCGGCGCGGGCATAATGAATGCGGATCCGATGATGGAGAGTGCGATGCGCCGCATCGTTGCGGGAATGCTCTGGCTGGCCTGTGGCTGCGCGCTGGCGCAGGCCCCGGGCGGAGTGGTGTTCGAGGATGGCAACGGCAACGGCCTGCGCGACGATGGCGAGGCGGGAATCGCCGGGGTCGCCGTGTCCAATGGCCGCGACGTGGTCCGCACCGATGCCGGGGGCCGCTACGTGCTGCCGATGGCGCCGGGGCAGACGATCTTCGTGGTCAAGCCGGCCGGCTGGCGGGCGCCGGCGGGTGCCGACGGACTGCCGGCGTTCTGGCGGCAGCAGCCGCTCGCGCAAGCGTCCGGGCTGCGATACGGCGGCATTCCGGCAGGCGAGCTGCAGCCGCAGGTCGACTTCGCCCTGCAGAAGGCGGACGCCGCGGACACGGACCTGGACGTGCTGGTGTTCGCCGACCCGCAGCCGAAGTCGCGCACCGACATCGGCTACTACCGGCGCGACATCGTCGAGCCGCTGGTCGGCCACGTGCGCGCCGCGCTCGGCCTGAGCCTGGGCGACATCGTCGACGACGACCTGTCGCTGTACCCGGAGGTCAACGCGGTGACCACGTCGCTGCGGGTGCCGTGGCTGCACGTGGCCGGCAACCACGACCAGGACACCGATGCGCGGGACGACGCCGATGCGCTGCAGACCTACCGCCGCAACTTCGGCCCCGACACCTTCGCCTGGGAGGAAGCGCGGGCGACGTTCGTGATGCTCGACGACGTGATCCACCGGCCCGGGCAGAAGCCGGCCTACATCGGCGGCTTCCGCGACGACCAGTTCGCCTTCCTCGAGGCCTGGCTGCCGTCGGTGCCGAAGGACCGGTTGCTGGTGGTCGGCATGCACATGCCGCTGTTCGAGCAGGGTGGCCGCGACACCTTCCGCGACGTGGACCGCGAGCGCCTGTTCGGGCTGTTGCGCGAATTCCCGCACGTGCTGGTACTCAGCGCCCACAACCACACCCAGCAGCACTGGTTCCACGACGCGTCGACCGGCTGGCACGGCGCCGAACCGCTGCACGAGTACAACGTCGGCGCGAACTGCGGTGCATTCTGGTCCGGAGTGAAGGACGACGCGGGCATCCCCGATTCGACCATGGCCGACGGCACGCCCAACGGATACGCGACGCTGCAGGTGCGCGCCGGCGGCGGCTATGCGCTGGCCTGGCATCCGGCGCGGCTGCGCGACGGCGATCTGGCGTTCACCGGTGCGATGGCACTGCACGCGCCGAAGGTGCTGCGCGCGGGTGCGTACCCGGCATGGGCGGTGTATGCGAATGTCTTCATGGGTCGCGACGACACGCGGGTGGAGTACCGCATCGACGGCGGCGAGTGGAAGCCGATGCGCCAGACGCCGCAGCCTGACCCGCGCCTGCAGGTCGAGAACGTCCGCGACGATCTTGCCGATGCGCTGCGCGGCTACGACCGCTCGCCCGAGGCCGAACCTTCCGCGCACCTGTGGCGCGGCGCGCTGCCGACCGACATCGGCGTTGGCGAGCACGTGGTCGAGGTGCGCGCATTCGACGCCTGGCAGGGCGAGCAGCGCGCGAGCACGCGCTACCGGCTGCTGGAGGCACAGCCATGAAGGCGCCTCGGGTCGTCGCCCGCGCCTGCATCGCCGCGGCCGTCGTGCTGGTGCTGGCGGCGTGCACGACCGGTGCGGGCCGGGCGCCGGTCGTCGACGGCACGGCGCGCGTGGAGCCGTGGCGTCCGGACGGCATTTCCAGCCCGATGTTCGAGTCGCATCCGGCCTTCGACCCGCGCAGCGGAGACCTGTACTTCGTCCGCAGCACGCCCGAGTTCCGCGGCTGGCGGATCCTCGTCAGCCGCTGCACCGCGCGGGGCTGGTCGGCGCCGGAGCCGCCGCCGTTCGCGGGCGACGGGGTCGAGGCCGATCCGTGGTTCGACGCGGGCGGCGACGCGCTGTACTTCATCAGCACCCGCTCGACCGACGGCGTCCGGCGCGACGACCTCGACCTGTGGCGCGTGGACCGCGACGCCGACGGCCGCTGGGGCGAACCGGTCAGGCTGCCGGCGCCGCTGAACTCCAGCGGCCGGGAGTGGTTCCCGCGCATGGCCGCCGACGGCTGGCTGTATTTCGGCTCCGATCGCCCCGGCGGCTACGGCAAGACCGACATCTGGCGTGGCCGGCGCGCGGCGGACGGCAGCTGGCGGGTGGAGAACGCCGGTCCCGCGCTCAACACCGCGGGCGACGAATACGAGGCGCTGCCGTCGCCGGACAGCCGCTTCCTGGTGCTGATGACCGGCGACGGGCTGTACCGCAGCGATTTCGCCGACGGCGCCTGGCAGCCGCGCGTGCGCCTGCCCGACGCGCTCAACGCCGACAGCGGTGAGGTGGGCGCGCTGTTCTCGCCCAGCGGCCGCTCGATGCTGTTCGCACGCGACACCAAGGGAGAAAGGTCCGGCGAGTTCTTCGTCTGGCGCCTGCGCGGCGACGAGGACTGGCCGCCGGCGTGCCCGCCGGGCGAGGACGGGCAAGAGGCAAAGGGCGACTGAGCGGCCGGTGGACCGGCGCCGGTCAGGGGCTCCGGGGATCGATCCCGGCGAAGCTCTCCACGCGCGCGTGGCCGTGCGCGGCCTCGCCGGTGCGCGGCTGCGGGTAGTCCTCGCGGCGGTCGACCAGCACGGTGCGCATGCCGGCCTCGCGCGCAGCGTCGAGTTCCTCCACCACGTCGGACAGGAACAGCACGTCGCCGGCCTCGCGCCCCAGCGAACGGGCGATGCCGCGGTAGCTGCCGGGCTCGCGCTTGTGGCCCACGGCGGTGTCGAAGAAGGCGTGGAACAGCGGCAGCAGGTCGCCGGCGTCGGAGTTTCCGAACAGCAGTCGCTGCGCCGGCACCGAGCCGGACGAGTACACGGCCAGCGGGTAGCCTTCCGCGTCCCAGCGCCGCAGCGCTTCGACGGCGTCCGGATAGACCGGCGCGGTGAAGTCGCCGCTGCGGTAGCCGGCCTCCCACACCATGCCCTGCAGCGCCTTGAGCGCGGTGTGCTTACGGTCCTGGTCGATCCAGCCCTGCAGGGTCTCGACGATCATTGCGTCCTGGCACACGCCGCCGTTCTCCATCGCCACCTGGTCGAGCCAGTGGCGCACCTGCGGCTCGTTGCCGCGCGCACGCACGAAGCCGGGCAGCGCCTGCCGCGCGTACGGGAACAGCACGTCCTTGACGAACGAGATGCTGCTGGTGGTGCCTTCGATGTCGGTGAGGATGGTGGGTTTCATTGGTTGCCTTGCATGGCGTCCTGCAAGATCGGTCTGGAATCAGCGGGGCTTGTTCTCGTAACGCGGGAACTTCCGTGCGATGTCGGTGCCGGTGAAGTGGCCGACCCAGCCGTCCGGCTCGGTGAAGAAGCGGATCGCGACGAAGCTCGGTTCCGGGCCCATGTCGAACCAGTGCGTGGTGCCGTCGGGTACCGCGATCAGGTCGTCCTTCACGCATTCGATCTCGTAGACCCTGTCGCCCACGTGCAGGGTGAACAGTCCCGAGCCGGCGACGAAGAAGCGCACCTCGTCTTCCTTGTGGAAGTGTTCGTCGAGGAACCTGGCGCGCATCTCCTCGCGCTTGGGGTTGTCCGGCGCGATGCTGACCACGTCCACCGACTTGAAGCCGCGTTCGGCGACGAGGCGGTCGATGTCGGCGCGGTAGGCTGCCATGACTTCTTCGGGGCTGGCGCCGGGCTCGACCGGCTGCGCGGCCTGCCAGCGTTCGAAGGTGACGCCGATCTTCTCCAGCTCGCGGGCGATGGCGTCGCCGTCGCGGCTGTCGAATTCGGGGCGGTCGGGGGCGTCGTCGGCGAAGATGCGCAGGCGGCTCATGGCGATGGCTCGGGGTGGGGAGGCCAGCCTATCAAAGCCGCGCGGGCGCGGGCATCGACGCGGCGCAACGCTGTGGTCCGGCTGCCGGTGGCGGGAAACGCCGCGGCTAGACGGCGCGCAGCCTGCGCAGGTCGAGCTCGCAGCCGAGCAGGAACTCGAATGCCTCCAGGTGGCGGCGCGCCTCGGCCATGTCGCGGCCCCAGGCGTAGAGGCCATGGCCGTCGATCAGGTAGCCCCACATCGGGCCGTCGTCGAGCAGGGCGTCGACTTGCGCCGCCAGCGACGGCATGTCCTGGCTGTTGGGCAGCACCGGCACGTCGAGTGCGGTTTCGTGGGTGTCGTTGCCGCGGAAGGCCTTGAGCAGCTCGTAGCCTTCCAGCCGCACGTGGCAGGCGCCGGCGAACAGCCGCGACGCCACGGTCTGCACCCGTGAATGGGTGTGCAGCACGCAGCCCACGTCCGCGAAGCGCCGGTACAGCTGCGTGTGCAGCAGGGTCTCGGCCGAAGGCCGGTGGTCGCTGCCGACCGCCTTGCCGTCCATGTCGACCACCATGATGTCGGCCTCGCGCAGCTTGCCCTTGTCGCGGCCGGAGACGGTGATCGCCGCGTGCTGTTCGTCGAGGCGGCGCGAGAAGTTGCTGCTGGTGGCCGGGGTCCAGCCCAGCGCGGAGAGCTCGCGGACGTTGACGATGATCTCGCCCGCCAGTTCGCACAGGCGGTGGTGGTCGTAGGGCAGGGGCGGGGCGGCGGTCATGCCGCCCAGTCTAGCGCCGGGGGCCGAAGATCCGGTAGAGGATCCACGCCAGCAGCACCATCCCCGCGGCGCCCAGCATCATCTGCGCCGACGAGGACGCGAACAGCAGCGTGCACGCCACCAGCGCGCCGATCCCGAGCAGCCGGTCGCGCGTGGTCGGTCGCCGCTCCGGCGTGCCCACCACCAGGCTGAGGCCGGCCGCCGCGTAAGCGAGCACCACCAGGTTGACGACGATGCTGATGATCACCCCGAACTGCTCGGAGACCTGTGGCGCCAGGGTGAACACGGCGATCAGCGACATCGCCGAGGCCACGATGAGCAGGCCCCAGGCGGCCGCGCCGCGACTGTTGAGCCGGCCGAAGATCGCCGGCAGGTAGCCGTGCTGCGCGGCGCGGGCGCCGGTTTCGCCGGTCACCAGCATCCAGCCACCGAGCGTGCCGGTGGCCTTCAGCGCAGCGGCCGCGGCGATCGCGATCGCCGCCCACGGCCCGAATATTTCCGCGGCGACCAGCGCGAACGGTGCGCTCGATGCCTCGAGTTCGGCGGCCGGGACGATGCCCATCACCAGCACCGACGACACGATGTACACGATGCCGGCGATCAGCACGCCACCGAAGGTCGCGCGCGGAATGTCGCGGTCCGGGTCGCGGACCAGGCCGGCGATCATCGCGCCGGTTTCCAGCCCGACGAAGGCCCAGAACACCGGTGCCAGCGACCCGAACACCACCGCGGCGTCGGATTGGCCGGACACGTTCCAGGCAGCGTCATAGACCCCGCGGTCGAAGCTGCCCCAGCCGAACAGCAGCACCAGCGCCACCGGCGCCAGCCCGAACACCACGCACAGCGACTGGAACCTCGCCACCGGCCTGGGCCCGAGCAGGTTGATCGCGAACATCAGCCAGATCAGCACGACCTGCCCGGCGACCTGCACGTGCGGGTCGCCGCCGTCCAGCGGCAGCAGGGTCACCAGGTAGCCGAAGGCCGCCACCGCGATCGCGTTGTTGCCGATCCACGACGACACCCAGTACAGGGTCGAGGCGAGGAAGCTGGCGTCGCGGCCGAGCGACGGCCGCACGTAGTCGTCCGCCGAGGACAGGTCCGGGTAGTCGCGTGCCAGCCGTGCGAACGCCCCGCCCAGCACCAGCGCCAGCAACGTGCCGCCGATCCAGCTGAAGACGGTGATCGCGCCGGAGGCGGCGAGGCTGGCCGGCAGCAGGAAGAACCCCGAGCCGATCATGTTGTTGGCGACCACGAAGGTCGCCAGGACCGGTCCGATCTTGCGCGTGCCCATTGGCGCGGCTTACCGGGTGCCGTGGCGCAGCTTGCTGTGGCGGTAGCCGTACAACGCGTAGATCACCGCGCCGATCGCGATCCAGCCCATGAGCAGGTGCCAGTGTTCCTTGAACGGCTGCCAGAACAGGTACAGGCACGACGCGAAGCCCAGCGGGCAGATCACGATCGCCAGCGGCACCCGGAACGGGCGCGGCAGGTTGGGGCGCGTGAAGCGCAGGATCAGCACGCCGATGCTCACCGTGGCGAAGGCGAGCAGGGTGCCCATCGACACGATGTCGCCGAGGAAGCCCACCGGCAGCAGCCCGGCCAGGATCGCGGCCAGCACGCCGACAATGATGGTGCCCACGTACGGGGTGTGGAACTTCGGATGCACCTTGCCGAACAGCTTGGGCATCAGGCCGTCCTGCGACATCGAGTAGAAGATGCGCGGCTGCGCCATCAGCATCACCAGGATCACCGACGACAGACCGGCAATCGCGGCGAGCTCGACCAGCGTCTGCAGCCAGCCCAGCGACGGGTAGTAGTCGAGCGCGGTGGACACCGGCTCCGCGGTGCCGAGCAGATGGAAATCGACCATGCCGGTCAGCACCGCCGACATCGCGATGTAGAGCAGGGTGCAGATCACCAGCGAGCCGAGGATGCCGATCGGCATGTCGCGCTGCGGGTTCTTCGCCTCGCCGGCCGCGGTGGAAACCGCGTCGAAGCCGATGTAGGCGAAGAACACCACGGCCGAGGCGCGGATCACGCCGTCCATGCCGTACTTGGTGCCGCCTTCGCTCGGCGGGATGAACGGCTGCCAGTTGGCCGGATCGACGAACTGCATGCCGAAGGCGATGAACAGCAGGATCACCGTGACCTTGATCGCGACGATGATCGAGTTGACGAACGCCGACTGGGTGATACCGACGTAGCCAACGCCGCTGACCGCGGCGATGATCAACACTGCCGGCAGGTTGATCAGCGCCCCGGTGTGGACGAACTGCGCGGTGGACGCCTCGTAGGTGTAGGGCGCACTGGCCAGCGCCGCCGGCAGGGCGAGGTCGAAGTTGTGCAGGAACGCGTTCAGGTAGCCCGACCAGCCCACCGCGACCGTGGACGCCGCGAACAGGTATTCAAGCACCAGGCACCAGCCGATGAACCAAGCCACGCCCTCGCCCAGGGTCGCGTAGGAATACGAGTACGCGCTTCCGGAAACCGGCAGCATGGCCGCGAACTCCGCGTAGCACAGGCCGGCGAACGCGCAGGCGATGCCGGCGAAGACGAAGCTGAGCATGACCGCCGGGCCGGCGTATTCGGCCGCGGCCTGGCCGGTCAGCACGAAGATGCCGGCGCCGATGACCGCGCCGATGCCGAGCAGGATCAGCTGGGTGCCGGTCAGCGTGCGCTTGAGCGTGACCTCGCCTTCGAGGCTGCCCTCGAATGGCTCGCCCGCATCGACATGGCCGGTCGGCTCGACCGGTTTGGTGGCGAAAAGACTCTTGAACATCCGATTCCCCAATTGATTGACGGCACCGGTCGCGGCTACCGGAAGCGCCGGCGGGCGGGCGCAGCGAGTGGCGGGCCACCTTACCCCACAGGGAAATCGTGCGGCAAGGTGCCGTTGGCCATGCGGGGCGCGTGCGCAGTCCCGCGGTCGCGCCCGCTATGCTGGCCGGCCCGACGATGCCCGACGATCTGCCCCCGCCGATGGATGCCACGCCCCCGAACGATGGACTGCGCGACCAACTGCGCGAACATGCCGCATGCTGTCCTGCACAATCCGCGCTCGCCGCCAGCTTCATCGCGCTGCTGGACGACCCGGACGCGTTCGAGCGACGGCGGCTTGCCGGCCACTTCACCGCATCGGCCTGGCTGGTCGACAGGGCCGGGCAGCGCGTGCTGCTGACGCACCACCGCAAGCTCGACCGCTGGCTGCAGCTGGGCGGCCACGCCGATGGCGACCGCGACCTGGCGCGCAGTGCCCTGCGCGAGGCGGAGGAGGAATCCGGGCTGCCCGGCCTGCGCGTGGTGCCCGGCATCTTCGACCTCGACCGCCACATGATCCCCGAACACAAGGGCGTGCCCGCGCACTGGCATTACGACGTGCGCTACGTCGTCGTCGCGGCGGAGGGCGGGGATTTCGTCGTCAGCGACGAATCGCACGCCCTGGCCTGGCGCGACATCGCCGATGTTGCACAGGACGGGACCGCCGATGAATCACTGCGGCGCATGGCCGCCAAATGGCTGGCCCGCCCCCACAAGCCCCTGTAGGCGCGGCTTCAGCCGCGAGCTTGTCGTGGGCTGCCGGGCGTCTTGCCGCAAGAGCTCGCGGCTGAAGCCATTCCTGCCAAAAGGAGCAATTGGGCCTCAGTACAGCACCCGCACCCGCAGCGTGTCCGGGATCGCCGCCAGCGCAGCCCGCAGGTCCGCGGCCTGGCGCTCGTCCGCGTCGACGTCGATCACCACGTAGCCCACCTTCGCATCGGTGCGCAGGTACTGGCCGTCGATGTTGACCTGGTGCCGGCCGAACACTTCGTTGACCTGCGACAGTACGCCCGGCACGTTGCGGTGGATGTGCAGCAGGCGGCGGCTGCCGGCGTGTTCGGGCAGGGTGACTTCGGGGAAGTTCACCGCCGACAGCGTGCTGCCGTTGTCGCTGTAGCGCACCAGCTTGGCCGCCACCTCGACGCCGATGTTGTCCTGCGCTTCCAGCGTGCTGCCGCCCACGTGCGGGGTGAGGATGACGTTGTCCAGCCCCAGCAGCGGCGATTCGAAAGGATCGTCGTTGCCCTTGGGCTCGACCGGGAACACGTCCACCGCCGCGCCGCCGACGTGCCCGCCGCGCAGTGCGTCGGCCAGCGCGTCGATATCGACCACGCTGCCGCGCGAGGCGTTGATCAGGTGCGCGCCCGGGCGCATCCGGGCGATCTGCGCGGCGCCGAACATCAGCTTCGTCGCCGGGGTTTCCGGCACGTGCAGGGTCACCACGTCGCTGCGCGCGAGCAGGTCGTCGAGGTCGACCGCCGGGCGCGCGTTGCCGAGCGAGAGCTTGGTCTCGATGTCGTGGAACAGCACCTGCATGCCCAGCGCCTCGGCCAGTACGCCGACCTGGGTGCCGATGTGGCCGTAGCCGACGATGCCGACGGTCTTGCCGCGCGCCTCGTGGCTGCCGGCGGCGGACTTGGCCCAGCCACCGCGGTGGCACAGCGCGTTCTTCTGCGGTACGCCGCGCAGCAGCATGATCGCCTGCGCGAGTACCAGTTCGGCAACGCTGCGGGTGTTGGAGTAGGGCGCGTTGAACACCGGGATGCCGGCCAGCTGCGCGGCCCCGGTGTCGACCTGGTTGGTGCCGATGCAGAAGCAGCCCACCGCCAGCAGCCGCCGCGCCTCGGCCAGCACCTCGGCGGTGAGCTGGGTGCGCGAGCGGATGCCGATGAAGTGCGCCTCGGCGATGCGCCGGCGCAGCTCGTCCTCGGGCAGCGACTTCGCGTGCAGGTCGATGTTGCTGTAGCCGGCGGCGCGGAAGGTGTCGACCGCGGTCTGGCTGACGCCTTCCAGCAGCAGGACGCGGATGTCCTGCTTGGGGTACGAAGTCTTGTTCATCGCTTGCAACGGGCTGGGGTCCGGATCAGTTTGCAGCAAACCCGGCCGGTTTGCTGCAGTGCCGCACTGGACGGGCGGTGGTGCGGCTGGCAGGCTGCGGGGATCGAGGTGCGCGGTCCTCCCCGTTCCGAGCGACGTATTCCCGAGCGATCCCATCCCATGACCGACCCGCGCCTCGACCTGCTCCGCCAATCGCTCCCCGGCCTGCGCCTGGAAACCGATCCCGCGGAGCTCGAGCACTACGGTCGCGACTGGACCCGGCGCTGGACGCCGGCGCCGCTGGCCATCGCGCTGCCGGGGGAAGTCGGGGAAGTGCAGGCCATCGTGCGCTGGGCCGCGGCCCATGGCGTGGCGATCGTGCCCTCCGGCGGCCGCACCGGGCTGTCGGGTGGCGCGGTGGCCGCCAATGGCGAACTGGTGCTCAGCCTGGTGCGGATGAACCGGGTGCTCGGCTTCGATCCCGTCGACCGCACGCTGGCCGTGCAGCCGGGCATCACCCTTCAGGCCGTGCACGAGGCCGCCGCGGAACACGGTCTGGCCTATCCGGTCGATTTCGCCGCGCGCGGTTCCTGCAGCATCGGCGGCAACATCGCCACCAACGCCGGCGGCATCCGCGTGCTGCGCCACGGCAACACCCGCGAATGGATCGCCGGGCTGAAACTGGTGACCGGCAGCGGCGAACTGCTCGACCTCGGCCGCGGCCTGGTCAAGAACTCCAGCGGCTACGACCTGCGCCACCTCGCGGTCGGTTCGGAGGGCACGCTGGGCGTGGTGGTCGAGGCCACGCTGAAACTCACCGATCCGCCGCCGCCGACGCAGGTGATGCTGCTGGCGCTTCCGTCCTTCGACGTGTTGATGCAGGTCTTCGCGGCGCTGCGCACGCGGCTGCGGCTGGAGGCCTTCGAGTTCTTCACCGACCGCGCGCTGCACCACGTGCTGGCGCACGGCGGGCAGGCGCCGTTCGCCGATGTCCATCCCTACTACGTGGTCACCGAGTTCGCGATGCAGGGCGAAGCGGACGAGGCCGCGATGCTGGCCGCGTTCGAACACTGCGTCGCGCAGGGCTGGGTCGGCGACGGCGTGATCGCCCAGGGCGATGCGCAGGCCGCGCAGCTGTGGCGCTTGCGCGAAGGCATCACCGAGAGCCTGGCGCGCCATGCGCCGTACAAGAACGACGTGTCGGTGCGGGTGTCGGCGATGCCGGCGTTCCTGGCCGAGGCGCAGGACCTGCTTGGCAGGGAGTATCCACGCTTCGACGTGGTCTGGTTCGGCCACGTCGGCGACGGCAACCTGCACATCAACGTGCTGCGGCCCGAAGGCATGGACGGCGCGGAATTCGTCGGCCAGTGCGAGCAGGTCACGAAGCTGCTGGCCGCAACGCTGCAGCGCCACGGCGGCAGCATTTCCGCCGAGCACGGCATGGGGCTGGTGAAGAAGCCTTACCTGTGGTCGACCCGCAGCGCGGCGGAAATCGAGGTGATGCGCGGGATCCGGCGGGTGCTGGATCCGCACGGGATCATGAATCCGGGGAAGCTGTTCGATCCGTGATGGGTGCTCTTGCAGGAGCGGCTTCAGCCGCGAGCTTTTGATCCTGATGCCGCGCTGAAAAGCTCGCGGCTGAAGCCGCTCCTACAGGGGGACGCGGGTTCAGTCCGCCCGCCCGCCAAACTCGCCCGTGGTCGTGTTCACCCACACCCGCTCCCCGTTGCCGATGTACTCGGGTACCTGGATTTCGATGCCGGTGCTCAGCTTTGCAGGCTTCGGTCGCTTGGTGGCGGTACCGCCTTTGAGTTCCGGCGGCGTGTCGACCACCTCCAGCACCACGGACTGCGGCAGCTGCACCGCCACTGGCTGGTCGTCGATGACCTGCACGTAGCAGCCGGACAGGCCGTCGGTGATGTAGCCGGCCGCGTCGCCCACCACGCCGGCGTCGAGCGTGTACGGGGTGAAGTCCTCGTCGTCCATGAACACGAAGGCCTCGCCGTCCTTGTACGAGAAGCTGGCCTGGCGGCGCAGCAGGTCGACTTCCTTCAGGTCGTCGTCGGCGTCGAAGCTCGCGTCGGTCTTGTTGCCGCCGGGCACGCTGTACATGGTGAAGCGGAAGCGCACGTTGCCGCCGCGGCCCTGCGGCGAGCTGCGGTCGATGTCACGCACCTGGTAGACGGTGCCGTTGTGCTCGACGACGTTTCCCTTCTTGACGTCCTGGGCTTTCATGCTGGATCGGATTCCTGTGGCTTGGCGCGGACCGGGCAGGCCGGCCGGCGCGCGGTGTGGATGCGTGGATTTTCCCGATTGCGGCGCCGTCGCGCCACACCCGGCCGCCGCCGGCCGGCCGCGGGCGGGGCAGAGGGCCTGCGTCGTCGCCGGTTTTGCTGTTAGGCTCGGACCCTTCGGCCCATTCGCAGCCCCGGATACGGAAGGCGCAATGGGCCTTCTTCCGCAACCGGAACGAAGGATCACGAGACGTGGATGACTTCCTGAACTCGCTCAACGACATCATCTGGAGCCGCGCGCTGGTCGCGCTGTGCCTGGGCCTGGGCCTCTACTTTTCCATCCGCACGCGCTTCATGCAGGTCTGGGGCGTGCCGGAAATGCTGCGGCTGATGTTCAACAACAAGTCCTCCAGTTCGGGCGTTTCCTCGTTCCAGGCGCTGGCGATCTCGCTGGCCGGTCGGGTCGGCACCGGCAACATCGCCGGCGTCGCCACCGCAATCGCGTTCGGCGGTCCCGGCGCGATCTTCTGGATGTGGATGATGGCCTTCCTGGGCGCGTCGACCTCTTACGTCGAATGCACCCTGGCGCAGATCTACAAGGAAAAGGACGACCAGGGGCGCTACCGCGGCGGGCCGGCCTACTACATCGAGAAGGCCATGGGCCTGAAGTGGTATGCGTGGGTGTTCGCGGTGGTCACCGTGTTCGCCTGCGGCTTCCTGCTGCCGGTGGTGCAGGTCAATACCCTGGCCACGAGCATGGACAACGCCTTCAGCCTGCCGCCGCTGCTGGTCGCGGGCGGGATCGCGCTGGTGCTGGGCCTGATCATCTTCGGCGGCATCAAGCGCATCGCCAGCTTCGCCGAGATGGTGGTGCCGTTCATGGCGGTGGCCTACATCCTGGTCGCGCTGGTGATGATGGGGCTCAACTACGAGCGCCTGCCGGCGATGTTCGAGATGGTCATCGGCAGCGCCTTCGGCCTGCATGCCGGCTTCGGCGCGATGCTCGGCCTGGCGGTGGAATGGGGCGTCAAGCGCGGCATCTACTCCAACGAGGCCGGGCAGGGCACCGGCCCGCACGCGGCCGCGGCGGCCGAGGTGCAGCACCCGGCGCAGCAGGGTTTCGTGCAGGGGTTCGCGGTCTACGTCGACACGCTGCTGGTGTGCTCGGCGACGGCCTTCATGATCCTGTCGACCGGCATGTACAACATCCCCGATCCGAACGTGGCCGGCGAGTTCCTCTACCAGGCGCTGCCGGGCGCGGTGGCGGGCGCGGACTTCCCGCAGGCCGCGGTCGATTCGAGCTTCCCCGGCTGGGGCGCGGGCTTCGTCGCCATCGCCCTGCTGTTCTTCGTGTTCACCACCGTGGTGGCCTATTACTACATGGCCGAGACCAACATCGCCTACATCAACCGCAAGGTGCACCGGCCGTGGCTGATCCTGCTGCTGCGGCTGACGATCCTGGGCGCCGTGTTCGTGGGCGTGCTGCGCACCACAGGCGGCGCGTGGGCGCTGGGCGACGTCGGCGTCGGCCTGATGGCCTGGCTCAACCTGATCGCGATCGTGATCCTGCAGAAGCCCGCGCTGGCGGCGCTGCGTGACTACCAGCGGCAGCGCAGGGCGAAGGTGGCCGATTACGAGTTCGATCCGCAGGCACTGGGTATCCGCAACGCCCACTACTGGGAGCGGCGCAAGGCCGGGCTGGAGCCCGACCTGCCGGAACCCGACGGCAAATAGCCGGGAATCAAGAGTGGAAACTCGGGGGTCGCCAGAGCGAATCCCGAGCTTTCCCGAGTCCCGGGTTCCGGGTCCCGAGTCCCGGAACCCCGACCCCGCCTACTTCGGCGCCAGCCGCACCGCACCGTCAAGGCGAATCGTCTCGCCGTTGAGGTAGCGGTTGCCGGCCAGGTAGGCAACCAGGTCGGCGAACTCCTCGGGCCTGCCCAGGCGCGAGGGGAAGGGGATCGAGGCGGACAGCGACTGCTGCACCTCGTCGGGCATGCCGTCGACCATCGGCGTCCAGAAGATGCCCGGCGCGATCGTGTTGACGCGGATGCCGAAGCGCGACAGTTCGCGCGCCATCGGCAGGGTCATGCCGACCACGCCGCCCTTGGACGCCGAATACGCGGCCTGGCCGATCTGGCCCTCGTAGGCGGCGACCGAGGCGGTGTTGACGATTGCGCCGCGCTCGCCGTCCTCGCCCGCGTCGTTGTGCTGCATCTGCGCGGCGGCGGCCTTGGCGACGTTGAAGCTGCCGACCAGGTTGACCATCACCGTGGTGGCGAAGTTCTTCAGCGGCATCGGTGCCTCGCGGCCGAGCACGCGGCCGGCGCCGAGGATGCCGGCGCAGTTGACCGCGAGGTTCAGGCCGCCGAGGAATTCCTTCGCCGCGGCGACGTTGGCGACCACGCCGTCCTCGTCGGTCACGTCGGTACGCAGGTAGCGCGCGTTGGCCTCGCCCAGGGCCGCGACCGCGGTGGCGCTCTTGTCGTCGTTGACGTCGAACAGCGCGACCTTGCCGCCGTCGGCGACGATGCGCGTGGCCACGGCCAGGCCGAGGCCGGAAACGCCGCCGGTGACGACGGCACGGATCGAATCGGGTTGCATCGCGGTACCCCAGTGCGGAAACCGCGCATTTTACCCGCCCCGCCGGCGGCGGCGTTCAGACGGTGGCGACCGCGTCGTCGGCCAGGCGGCGCGCGAACTCCTCCGGACGCAGCCCCGGCGCGAACAAGAATCCCTGCCCGACCGGCACCCCCAGCTCGAGCAGGAACCGGCGCTGCTGTTCGGATTCCACGCCCTCGGCCACGAGCGCCAGCCCGAGGCTGCGGGCGATGCCGGCGACCGCCTGGCACACCGCGACATCGGACTTGTTGTCTGGCACCCCCTCCATGAACAGCTGGCTGAGCTTGAGGCCGTGGATCGGCAGCCGCCGCAGGTAGTTGAGCGCGCTGTAACCCTCGCCGAAGTCGTCGATGGTCAGCACCACGCCCTGTTCGCGCAGGCGGGCGAAGGTGCGCAGGGTGTCGGGCGCGTCCTCGATCAGCACGCGCTCGGTGAACTCCAGCTCCAGTGCGGTGCCGGGCAGGCCGAACTCCTCCAGCACCCCGTGCACGGTGTCGGCCAGGTCGTCGCCGAGGAACTGGCGGTAGGACACGTTGACCGCGACGCGCACGATGCCCAGGCCCGCGTCGCGCCATTCGGCGGCCTGGCGGCAGGCTTCGCGCAGCACCCAGCTGCCGATGCGGACGATGTCGCCGGTGGTCTCGGCGTGGCCGATGAAATGGTCCGGGCGCATTTCGCCCAGTTGCCGGTTCTCCCAGCGGATCAGCGCCTCGGCCGCGACGATGCGGCCGTGCCGCAGGTCGACCTGTGGCTGGTAGACCAGGTGGAACTCGTTGTTGTCGGCCGCGCGGCGCAGGTGGGTTTCCACACGCAGGCGGTCCTGCTGCGACTGCGCCAGGGCCGGGGTGAACATCTGCCAGCCGTTGCGGATGCGGCGCTTGGAGTCGTACATCGCCGCGTCGGCGTTGTGGATCAGCACCTGTGGCCGGTCGCCGTGCGCCGGCGCATGGGCGATGCCGATGCTGGCGGTGATCGCGAACTCCTCCTTCTCGAAGCGGAAGCTGTCGCCGAAGGCGTCGAGGATCGCATCGGCGAGGCGCTCGGGACGGTGTTCGTCGTCCTCGGTGTTGCACACCACGAGGAATTCATCGCCGCCGAAGCGGGCGATCAGGCCCTCGGTGCCCACCGCGCGCACGATCCGGTGCGCGGCGTTGGTCAGCAGCTCGTCGCCGGCACCGTGGCCGAGCACGTCGTTGACCACCTTGAAGCGGTCCAGGTCGATGTACAGCACCGCCACGCGCGCCTGCCCCGGATCGGCCAGGCGCGCGGAGATCTCGCCGAGGATCGCGTCGCGGTTCATCAGCCCGGTGAGCGGGTCGCTGCGCGCCTGCACGCGCAGGGTTTCCTCGCCGTGCTTGAGTTCGGTGATGTCCTGCAGGGTGCCGGTCAGGCGCGAGGTGGCCGGGTCGCCGGGCACCGCGCCGCCGATCGCGCGCACCCAGAATGCGTGCCCGTCGGCGCGCGCGCCCTGCAGTTCGAGGTCGAATCCCCGGCCGTCGGCGATCGTCCGGTCCAGCGCCGCGCGCAGCCGCAGCCGGCACGCGGGGGCGAGGCAGTCGACCATCTCCGGCATCGTCGCCGGCGCGCGGTCCTGGGCGAGGATGCGCGCCGATTCGTCGGTGAGGTAGAGCAGGTCGCTGGTGCAGTCCCACTCCCAGCCGCCGATGTGCGCCAGCGACTGCACGCGGTCGAACAGCGCGCTGTCGCGCTTGAGCGCGGTGACGTCGCTGAACATCGACAGCACCTGGTGCGGCCGGTCGGCGTCGGCGGCGAACTGCGGCACCACCGTCGTCGACAGCCAGCTCAGCTGGCGCCGCCCGCGGTGGTACAGGCCCAGCAGGGTGCTCTCGATGATGCGTCCGCCGCGGATGGCGCGCACGGTCGGGTATTCGGCCTCCGGCATGACCGTGCCGTCCTCGCGCACGATCATCCAGTGCTCGGGCTGCATGGCTTCTTCCAGCGAATGGCCGCTGTCGACGCCGAGCAGGCGCAGGGCTGCGGAGTTGCCGTAGACGAAGTTTAGTTGCTCGTCCTGGACCACGATGCCCTTGTCGATCACCTCCATCAGCTCGCGGTAGCGCAGCTCGGCCTCGCGGCGGCTGCTCAGGTCGCGCGCCACCGCCACCAGGCACTTGCGGCCGTCGTGCTCGAAGCCGGCGCTGTGCACCTCGACCGGGAAGCGCGTGCCGTCGGCGCGCATGTTGGTCACCTCGATGACGTAGGTACGGCCGCGGTTGATCGTGTCCCATACCGGGCCGAGGTGCCCCTTGGGCAGTTCCGGGTTCAGCACCTCGATCGGCTGGCCGATGATCTCCTCGCGCGGGCGCCGGTAGGCCGCCATGCCGGCCTTGTTGAGGTCGAGCACGATGCCGCGTTCGTCGAGGATGCTGACCGGGTCGGGGACGGCATCGAACAGGGCGTGGTAGCGCAGGCGCGCGGTTTCGGCGTCGCTGCTGGCCGCACGCAGCGCGTCGCGCGCCTCGGCGAGCAGGGCGCGCACTTCGGCGGGGATGCGCAGGTCGCGGCAGGCCGCGTCCAAGGCGCGGGCGATCTGCGCGGTACCGTCATTGGCCGACAGCCTCGAAGTTTCCTCCGGCAGCTGTCGGCCCGTGCTCATGAGGCCATCCGCGCCCGGGTGACCTTGCTGCCCGTCTCGCGCCCGAGCAATGCCGCGAGCCAGCGGCCGGTGTCGCTGAGCGCGTCCAGGTCGATGCCGGTGGCGATGCCCATGCCGTGCAGCATATAGGCCACGTCCTCGCTGGCAACATTTCCGGTCGCCCCGCGCGCATAGGGGCAGCCGCCGGTGCCGGAAACGGCCGAATCGACCACCGCCACGCCTTCCTCCAGGCAGGCCAGGATGTTGGCTAGCGCCTGGCCGTAGGTGTCGTGGAAATGCACCGCCAGCGCCGGCATCGGCACCTCGGCGGTCACCGCGCGCAGCATGGCGCGCGCCTTGGCCGGCGTGCCGACGCCGATCGTGTCCCCCAGAGAGATTTCGTAACACCCCATTGCGTGCAGTTCACGTGCAACGCGGACCACATCGGCCAGTGGCACTTCGCCCTGGTAGGGGCAGCCGAGCACCGTCGATACGTAGCCGCGCACCCGGACCCCATCGCCGCGCGCGCGTTCGAGCACCGGCGCGAAGCGCTGCAGCGACTCGTCGATCGAGGCGTTGATGTTCTTGCGGTTGAAGGCTTCGGAGGCTGCGGTGAACACCGCGATCTCCTCCACGCCGACCTCGCGCGCGCGGTCGTAACCTTTTTCGTTGGGGACCAGCACCGGGTAGTGCACGCCGGGCCGGCGCGTGATGCCGGTGAAGACTTCGGCGGCGTCGGCCAGCTGCGGCACCCACTTCGGGCTGACGAAGCTGGTCGCCTCGATGCTCTGCAGGCCGGTGGCCGAGAGCCGGTCGACCAGCGCGATCTTGTCGGCGGTGGCGATCGTCGCCTTCTCGTTCTGCAGGCCGTCGCGCGGGCCGACTTCGACGATGCGGACGAAGTCGCTCACGACGCATCCTCCAGCGTGACCAGCACCGCGTCGGCGTCGACGAACTCGCCAGCCTGGGCGCGCACCTCGGCGACGGTGCCGGCGCGCGGCGCCTTCAGGCTCAGCTCCATCTTCATCGCCTCGATCACCATGACTTCCTGTCCCGCCTCGACCGCGTCGCCCGGCGCGGCCTTCACCAGCACCACGCGGCCGGGCATCGGCGCGGCCACGTTGCCGGCGTTGCTGTCGGCGGCGCCGGCCTCGTGCTCGTACAGCGCCAGCGGCTGCAGCCGCAGCCGGCGCGCGCCGTCGTGCACGACGACCGCGTCGGCGTCATCGGCCACGGTGAAGCGGCGCGCGTGGCCGTCGATGCGCAGGCTCAGCGTTCCGTCCGACAGGCGTGCGCCGGCGACGTCGTGGCTGCCGGTAGCGGACTCGATCCTGTAGTCGCCGCCGCTGCCGCGCGCGCGAAGTTCCAGGCGCTGTTCGCCGTGGCCGAAGGCCAGGCTGCGCAGGCTGCCGTGGCCCAGCCGCCAGCCGTCGGCGATGGCCCAGGGCGACGTTGGATCGCCGGAGGCGGTGGCGTCGGCCTGGGCCTGCCGCTCCTGGTCCAGCAGCCGGGTGACGGCGGCGGCGAGCAGCGGTTCGGCTTCGACCTCGCCCGCGGGCGGCATGAACTCGTCGAGGTGACGGTCGAGGTAGCCGGTGTCGATCGTCGCGTCGACCACGGCCGGGTGCCGCACCAGCCGTTCGAGGAAGGCGATGTTCGACTTCGGCCCGCTGATCGCGCACTGCGCCAGCGCCTCGCGCAGGCGGGCGAGGGCGCGCGCGCGGTCGGCGTCGTGGACGATCAGCTTGGCGATCATCGGGTCGTAGAAGATCGTCACCGTGTCGCCCTCGACCACCCCCGAGTCGATGCGCACGTGCGCCGAAGGTGGCGGCAGGCGCAGGCGTTCGAGCCGGCCGGAGCCGGGCAGGAAGCCGGCTTCCGGATCCTCGGCGTACAGCCGCACCTCGATCGCGTGGCCGCGCTGGGTGATGTCGTCCTGCGCCAGTGGCAGCGGTTCGCCCGCGGCCACGCGCAGCTGCCATTCGACCAGGTCCAGTCCGGTCACCAACTCGGTCACCGGATGCTCGACCTGGAGCCGGGTGTTGATCTCCATGAAGAAGAACTCGCCGGACGGCGCGACGATGAATTCCACCGTACCCGCGTTGGCGTAGTCGATCGCGCGTGCGGCCTGCACCGCGGCCGCGCCCATCGCCGCGCGCAGTTCGGGCGTGACGAAGGGCGAGGGCGATTCCTCCAGCACCTTCTGGTAGCGGCGCTGGGCCGAGCACTCGCGTTCGCCCAGGTGGATGGCGTTGCCTTGGCTGTCGCCGAACACTTGGATCTCGATGTGGCGCGGCGACTCGATGTAGCGCTCGAGCAGCACGCGGTCGCGGCCGAACGCGTTCTTCGCCTCGCGCTGGCAGCTTTCGAGGTTGGGCAGGAACTCGTCGGCCGAGCGCACGATGCGCATGCCCTTGCCGCCGCCGCCGTGCGCGGCCTTGATCATCAGCGGGAAGCCGATGCGCTGCGCTTCGCGTGCGAGCAGGTCGGGCGACTGGTCCTCGCCGGTGTAGCCGGGCACCACCGGCACGCCGGCGGCGGCCATCAGGTCCTTGGCGCCGGCCTTGCTGCCCATCTTGCGCATCGAATCGCCGGACGGCCCGATGAACGCCAGGCCCGCGGCCTTGACCGCGTCGGCGAAGTCGGCGTTCTCGCTGAGGAAGCCGTAGCCGGGATGGATCGCCTGTGCGCCGGACTGGCGGGCGACCTCCAGGATCGCGTCGCCGCGCAGGTAGCTGTCCTGCGGCCGCGGCCCGCCGATCGGCCAGGCCTCGTCGGCCAGCCGCACGTGCTGCGCATCGGCGTCGGCCTCCGAGTACACCGCCACCGTGGCAATGCCGAAGCGGCGCGCGGTGCGGATCACGCGACAGGCGATTTCGCCGCGGTTGGCGATGAGGATTTTGTTGAACATGCAGTGTCGTCGCTCTTGAGCCCTCCCCTTCAAGGGGAGGGTTGGGTGGGGATGGGTTTCGCCCGTTCTTGCAGCGCAGCCAGGATCACTTGCAGGATTCCTTCCCGGTTCTCGAACACTTCGTGGTTCCAGAAACGCAGTACAGCGAAGCCCGCCTGCTCCAACTGTCGCGTCCGCCAGTCATCGTACTTCGTCGCTTCGGCATGCTGCCCTCCGTCGAGTTCGATTGCGAGCTTTCGTTCGATGCAGGCGAAATCGAGGATGTAATCGCCGAAAGGGTGCTGCCTTCGGAAATTTGCGCCATCCATTTGCCTGCCCCGCAAGGATTGCCACAGTTCGCGTTCGGCGTCGGTCGAGTTGCATCGCAGCGTGCGTTGGCGCTGTTCGTTCCGCGTACGCTTGTTGGTCTGGCCTTCCATGGCGTTTGCTTCTCCTCCGTGGGATTTTCTGTACGGTGGGGAAACCCATCCCCACCCAACCCTCCCCTTGAAGGGGAGGGCTCTGGAGCGGCTGCCTGGTTACTTCGTCTCCGTCCACGCCGGTGCGCGCTTGTCCAGGAACGCTGACAGGCCTTCCTGGCCTTCCGGCGATACCCGCAGCCGCGCGATCAGCGCGGCGTTGGCCGCATCGATGGCATCCCGATCGCGGCGCCAGGCGACGTCGCGCACCAGCGACTTGGCCTGCGCCGACGCCACCGGCCCGGCCTTGAGCAGCAGCGATAGCTGGCGATCGACCGCGGCGTCCAGCGCATCAGCGGCGACCACCTCGTGCAGCAGTCCGATCCGCTGCGCCTGCGCGGCATCGAAAATTTCCGCGGTGGCGAAGTAGCGCCGCGCGTGGCGCGGGCCGATCGCGGCGAGCACGTAGGGCGAGATCACCGCCGGCAGCAGTCCCAGCCTGCTTTCGGTCAGGCCGAACTTCACGCCCTCGGCGCCGATGGCGATGTCGCAGCAGGCCACCAGCCCGACGCCGCCGCCGAAGGCCGCGCCGTGGACGCGTGCGATGGTGGGCTTGGGCAGTTCGTCCAGCGCGCGCATCAGGCGGGCGAGGGCGAGGGAGTCGTCGCGGTTTTCCTGTTCGCTGGCCGCGGCCATGCCGCGCATCCAGTTGAGGTCGGCGCCGGCGGAGAACGAGGCGCCCGCGCCCTCCAGCACGACCACCCGCACGCCGTCGTCGCCGGCCAGCCCTTCCAGCGCCGAGACCAGGGCCGCGATCAGGCCGGCGTCGAAGGCGTTGTGCAGCGCCGGCCGGTTCAGCCGCAGCCGGGCGACGGGACCGGCGCGTTCCAGCAGCAGGGAGTCAGGCATCAGCGCTCCTTGGCGCGGCGGATGAACCGGAATGATAGCCGCTGGCCCGCAGCGTTCCGGCCGCGTGCGGGCGCCATTGCCCGCGTGTGCGGGCTATAATGAGAACAATTCCCATTTTGATCTGTCCATGAGGCTATCCGAATTGCCGCGGCGCACGAGCGCCACGGTCGAACGCGTGGAGGACCACATGCCCAACGACCCCATCGCCCGCCGCCTGCGCGAACTCGGTTTCGTCGACGGCGAGAGCGTGCAGGTGATGGCCTCCGGTCCGATCGGCGCGGAGCCGCTGCTGGTGCAGGTCGGCTTCACCCGCTTCGCACTGCGCCGCGCCGAGGCCGCGCGCGTGCTGCTGCGCAACGGGGACGCGCGCGAATGAGCACCGCAGCCGTTTCCCCGCTGCGGCTGGCGCTGGTGGGCAATCCCAACTGCGGCAAGACCGCGCTGTTCAACCAGCTCACCGGCAGCCGGCAGAAGGTCGCCAACTACGCCGGCGTCACCGTCGAGCGCAAGGAAGGGCGCCTGGTCACGCCGTCCGGCCGCAGCTATGCGTTGCTCGACCTGCCCGGCGCCTACAGCCTGAATCCGTCCAGCCTGGACGAGGCCATCACCCGCGACCTGTGCCGCGGCTTCTATCCGGGCGAGGCGGCTCCCGACGTGCTTGTGTGCGTGGTCGACGCGACCAACCTGCGCCTGCACCTGCGCTTCGCGCTGGAAGTGCGCGAACTGGGGCGGCCGATGGTGGTGGCGCTGAACATGGCCGACGTGGCGCGTCGCCGCGGCATCCGCATCGACCGCGCCGCGCTGGAGGAAGCGCTGGGCGTGCCGGTGGTCGAAACCGTCGCCGTCCACCACAACGGCGCGAAGGAACTGGTCGCACGCATCGAGGCGCTGGGCGACGCGCCGCAGGCGCCGACCGCCAGGCTGGCGGCCGCCGCCGGAGACGGGCAGGACGCCACCGAAGCACTGCATGCCGAAACCCGCCGCCTGCTGTCGCTGGCGGTGGAAATGCCCAGCCGCACCGCGCGCATCGACGACGTGCTCGACCGCTGGCTGCTGCATCCGGTCGCCGGCCTGCTGGTGCTGGCGGTGCTGATGTTCCTGATCTTCCAGGCGGTGTACGCCTGGGCCACGCCGATGATGGACGCGATCGACGCAAGCACCGCGTGGGTGGGCGAGTGGGTTGCCGGTGCGCTGCCGGAAGGGCCGCTGAGCAGCCTGCTGGTCGACGGCATCATCGCCGGCGTCGGCGGTGTGGTCGTCTTCCTGCCGCAGATCCTGATCCTGTTCGCCTTCATCCTCGCGCTGGAGGAGTCCGGCTACCTGCCGCGCGCGGCCTTCCTGCTCGACCGCATGATGGCGGCCGCCGGCCTGTCCGGGCGCTCGTTCATCCCGCTGCTGTCGAGCTTCGCCTGCGCGATCCCGGGCATCATGGCCACGCGTTCGATCCAGGACCCACGCGACCGCCTGGCGACGATCATGGTTGCGCCGCTGATGACGTGCTCGGCGCGGCTGCCGGTGTACGCGCTGCTGATCGGTGCGTTCATCCCGGCGCAGAAGGTGGGCTGGTTCAACCTGCAGGGGCTGGTGCTGTTCGGGCTGTACATGGGCGGCATCGTCAGCGCGCTGGCGGTGTCGTGGGTGATGAAGCGCTGGCGCCGCGACAAGAGCGAGCATCCGCTGATGCTGGAGCTGCCCTCGTACCGCATCCCGCACCCGCGCGATCTGCTGATCGGCCTGTACGAGCGCGGCATGATCTTCCTCAGGCGGGTGGGCGGCATCATCCTGGCGCTGACGATCCTGCTGTGGTTCCTGCTCTCGTTCCCGGCCGCGCCGGCGGATGCGACGATGCCGGCGATCGACTACAGCTTCGCCGGCCGCATCGGCCACGCGATGACCGCGATCTTCGCCCCGGTCGGCTTCAACTGGCAGATCTGCATCGCGCTGATCCCCGGCCTGGCCGCACGCGAGGTGGTGGTGTCCTCGCTGGCGACGGTGTACGCGCTGTCGGCCGCCAACGACGACGCTGCCTCGCAGGCGCTCACGCCCCTGATCGCCGACGGCTGGTCGCTGGCCACCGCGCTGTCGCTGCTGGTGTGGTTCATCTACGCGCCGCAGTGCATCTCGACGCTGGCCACCATCCGCCGCGAGACCAATTCCTGGAAGCAGGTCGGCATCAACGCGGGCTACCTGTTCGCGCTGGCCTACCTGATGTCGCTGCTGACCTACCAGGTCGCGGTGGCGCTGGGAGCGGGCTGAGGCCGCGACATGGACACCGGACTGGTCATCCAGTACGTCGTGATTGCGCTGGCCGTGCTGGCCAGCGCGGGCGTGGTGATGAAGAAGCAGTTCCCGGGCGCGACGCGGCGGCTGCGCATCGCGATGGCGCTGCCGCTGCTGCGCGAAGGGCGGCCGGCGTGGCTGCGCGGCATCGGCAGGGTAGTGGCGCCGGCGGGAATGGCACAGGGCGGGGGCGCTTCGCGCAGCGATGCCTGCGGCGGCTGCAGCAACTGCGACTAAGGCCCCTTCGCGTTGTAGGAGCGGCTTTGGCCGCGAGCTTTTGATCTTTTCTGACGGCCGCGGAAAAGCTCGCGGCTGAAGCCGCTCCTACAGTTCGTGCGTGCGGGGCTTTCGAACTGCCGGACACTGCGAAGGGCGCCGCGGCGCCCTTCGTTCTTTCATGCCTGGCGTCAATGTCAGTGCTTCATGCCGCGCTTGCCCGGCCGGCGCATGTCGTTGGTCGGCATCACTTCCACGGCGAGGCTGAAGGTGCGCTCCTCGCCGGGATGCATGGCGCCGACGCCGACCACCTGGTGCGCGATCTCGTTGCCTTCGTCGTCGCGGATGGTCAGCACCACCGAGTATTCCCATGCGCCGCCCTCGGCCGGATGGCGGATCCTGCCTTCCACGTTGAGCGGGGTGATGGTCTTCGACGGCTGCGCGTCCGGTGAATCGAAGCGCAGGTAGTGCCTGCACGACGGGCAGATGCTCGAGCTTTCGAGGATCGTCGTCTTGCAGTGCGGGCAGGTGCGCGTGGCACCTGCCGTGCCCGGGCGGGCGTTGCTCACGAGGCGAGTTCGCGTTCCGCCTTGTCGGACTTGCCGTTGGCCTTCGGTGCGTCCTTGTCACCCCAACCGCATTCGACGTGGCCGCGGATGCGCGAGCCGGCCGCGACGGTGAGCGTGCCGGCCTTGATGTCGCCGCTGAGCGCGCCCGTGTCGAGCAGTTCCACACGTTCGGCCGATTCGATGTTGCCGTCCAGCTCGCCGGCCACCATGACCTTCTTCGCCTTGACGCCGCCGCTGAGCTTGGCGCCCTTCTCGATGGTCAGGTCGCCCCGCACGTTGACGTCGCCCTTGAACTTGCCGGCGATGCGGACGTGGCCGGCGCCTTCGATCTTGCCCTCGATGGTCAGGTCGGCGGCGATCAGCGATTCCTTGGCCGGAGCCTCGGCAGCGGCGGCACGCGGCGGTGCGGCCTGGGTCGGGTTGAAGTCGGCCACGGCGTGCGTATCGCGGACCGGGGCCGGGGCCGCCTGCGGGTTCGGCGCGGCGTCGTTGGCGAACGACGGCACGTCCTTCTTGGCGGTGCTTTGCTGGTTGAAAATGGCCATGGAGCTGCTTCCTCGGACAGGACTGGATGGCTGGGGGAACCCCCAGACTAGCACGCACCGGCCCTCGGCCAGCTGTGACGCGGCTCACCGAATCCAAGTCCCAACAAGGGCTTGCGCCGGGTTTGGCAGGCCCTACGCGAAGATGCCGGCGCCGCGATGCGCGGCGGCTACATCCGGAACACGCCGAACCGCGCCGGCTCGATCGGCGCGTTGAGCGATGCGGAGATCCCCAGGCCCAGCACGCGCCGGGTATCGGCCGGGTCGATGATGCCGTCGTCCCACAGCCGCGCGGTGGCGTACCACGGGCTGCCCTGGTGCTCGTACTGCTCGCGGATCGGTGCCTTGAAGGCCTCTTCCTCGTCCGCCGGCCAGTCGCCGCCGCGAGCCTCGATGCCGTCGCGGCGCACCGTGGCCAGCACGCCGGCGGCCTGTTCGCCGCCCATCACGCTGATGCGCGCGTTGGGCCACATCCACAGGAAGCGCGCGCCGTAGGCGCGGCCGCACATCGCGTAGTTGCCGGCGCCGAAGCTGCCGCCGATGACCACGGTGAACTTCGGCACGCTCGAGCACGCCACGGCAGTGACCATCTTCGCCCCGTCCTTGGCGATGCCCGCGTTCTCGTACTTGCGGCCGACCATGAAGCCAGTGATGTTCTGCAGGAACACCAGCGGGATGCCGCGCTGGTTGCACAGTTCGATGAAGTGCGCGCCCTTGAGTGCGCTCTCGGAAAACAGGATGCCGTTGTTGGCGATGATGCCGACCGGATAGCCGTGCAGGTGGGCGAAGCCGGTGACCAGGGTCTTGCCGTAGCGCGCCTTGAACTCGTCCAGTTCGCTGCCGTCGACGATGCGCGCGATCACCTCGCGGATGTCGAACGGGCGCCGCGTGTCCTTCGGCACGATGCCGTACAGCTCGCTGGCCGGGTAGGCCGGTTCGCGCGGCTCGCGTAAGGCCAGCGGCACCGCCTTGGACCGGTTGAGGTTGCCGACCACGCTGCGCGCGATCTGCAGCGCGTGGCGGTCGTCCTCGGCGAAGTGGTCGGCCACGCCGGATACGGACGTGTGCACGTCGGCGCCGCCCAGCGCCTCGGCATCGACGACTTCGCCGGTGGCCGCCTTCACCAGCGGCGGGCCGCCGAGGAAGATCGTGCCCTGTTCCCGCACGATGATCGATTCGTCGCTCATCGCCGGCACGTAGGCGCCGCCGGCGGTGCAGCTGCCCATCACCACCGCGACCTGCGGGATGTTGTCGGCGCTCATCCGCGCCTGGTTGTAGAAGATGCGGCCGAAGTGCTCCTTGTCGGGAAAGACTTCATCCTGCAGCGGCAGGAACGCGCCACCGGAGTCGACCAGGTACACGCAGGGCAGGTGGTTCTCGCGCGCGATCTCCTGCGCGCGCAGGTGCTTTTTCACCGTCATCGGGAAGTAGGTGCCGCCCTTGACCGTGGCGTCGTTGGCGACGACCACGACTTCCTGGCCCATCACCCGCCCGATGCCGCAGACCATGCCGGCCGCAGGCGCGGCATCGTCGTACATGCCTTCGGCGGCGAGCGGCGCGATTTCCAGGAACGGCGAGCCCGGGTCGAGCAGGGCGGTGATGCGCTCGCGCACCGGCAGCTTGCCGCGCGCGACATGCTTCGCGCGTGCCTTCTCGCCGCCGCCTTCGGCGGCATGCGCGAGGCGGCGGTCGAGTTCGCGCGTGAGCTCCTCGTGGTAGGCGGCGTTCTCGACGAACGATTGCGCGCGTGTGTCCAGTGCGGAGCGAATGACGGGCATGGCGGACCGATCGAAACCGTGGAGTGCAAAGGATAACCGCAGCCTTCCCCGGCCGCCGTGCCAGGCCCGTCGCATGGCACTGAAAGCGCCGGCAATGGATTCCCGCCGCCCCAAAACACGAAGACCCGCCGAAGCGGGTCTGCGTGCGAATGGCCGAAGCGGAGGACTCAGTTGTCGTCCGTGGCGTCGTCGGCGGCTTCGTCCGCGGCGGCCTTGGCGTCGTTGGCCGCGTCCCGGACGGCGTCCTTGGTGTCCTGCACCGCGCCGGAGATCGCGTCCTTGGCCTTGTCCGCGGCTTCGCGGGTGTTGGCGGCGGCGTCGTCGGTGGCGACGGCGGCATCGTCGGTCGCGGCGCGGGTGGCGTCGGCGACTTCGGAAGCGGCTTCACCGGTGGAAGCGGCGGCGGCATCGGCACCCTCGGCGATCGCGTCGCCGGCGTCGGACATCGCTGCGGAAGCGGAATCGCCGGCCTGTTCCATGGCGGACTGCGCTTCGTCGGCTTCCTGCTGTGCGGTCGGGGTGTCGTTCTTGCAGGCCGACAGCGCCAGCACGCTGGCGGCCAGCAGGACGGTTGCGATACGTGTGTTCATTGCGTACTCCTCGGTGTCTGGCCCTGGAATCGGACCCGGCGGTCGGAAGCGCGCGCGAATGCGGAAACGCTTCCCCCCTTACGGAAAAAGTCGCTGGCGAACCAGCGACTTTTCCCTTGTAGCACGTCGTTTGGAAGCCGGTTACTGCTGGGCTTCTTCCGCGGCGTCCTTGGACTGCTCGGCAGCGTCGGCCGCAGCGTCGGCGGCGTCGGCGGCAGCGTCGGCGGCCTCGTCGGTCGCGGCGTTGGCGGCGTCGGCAGCCTGGTCGCTGGCTTCGGCGGCGGCGTCGGCTGCGGTGTCGGCAGCGTCCTGGGCCACGTCGGCGGTCATGTCACCGGCAGCTGCGGCCTCGTCGGCGGCGGTCTGAGCGGCGGCGGCCGCATCGGCGGCGTCGGCGGCCGAGTTGTCGGCCTGCTGCTGGTTGCTGCATGCAGCCAGGGCAAAACCCATGGCCAGAGCGAGCAGCGCCTTGTTGATCGTCATGTCAATCTTCCTCGTCGTTAATAACGGATGGCAACGCGCGGCAGCGCGCCCGCCAACATGATGACAAGCCCATGTCCACTGTCAAGCGTTTGATGGCCTTTTTTTTGTAAAGAACCCATTAACTATTCACGATTCCATTCACGCCATCTCGACGGCGATTGCGGTTGCTTCGCCGCCGCCGATGCACAGCGAAGCGACGCCGCGCTTGCCCCCGCGCGCCTTCAAGGCGTTCAAAAGCGTGACCACCAGGCGGGCACCGCTGGCACCGATCGGATGGCCAAGCGCGCATGCACCACCATGCACGTTGAGCTTGTCGTGGGGGATGCCCAGCTCCTTCATCGGCACCATCGCCACGCAGGCGAAGGCTTCGTTGACCTCGAACAGGTCGACGTCGCCGACCTGCCAGCCGGCCTTTTCCAGCACGTTGGAAATCGCTTTCACCGGGGCAGTGGTGAACCATTCCGGCGCCTGCGAATGGGTGGCATGGGCGACGATGCGTGCCACCGGTTCCAGCCCGCGCCTGCCCGCTTCGTCGGCCGACATCAGCACGGTGGCGGCCGCGCCGTCGGAAATGCTCGACGAGGACGCCGCGGTGAGCACGCCGTCCTTGCCGAACGCCGCGCGCAGGTTCGGGATCTTGCCGGTGTCGATCTTGCCGGGCTCCTCGTCGGTGTCGACCACCACCTCGCCCTTGCGGGTCTTGACCGTCACGGGAACGATTTCGTCCTTGAACGAACCATCTGCCTGCGCCTGTTTGGCGCGATTGGCGCTTTCGGTGGCGAAGGCGTCGACGTCCTCGCGGCCGAAGTCGTACTTCGCGCAGGCCGCGTCGCCGAACACGCCCATCGCCTGGCCGTCGTCGGGGTTGGTCAGACCGTCCCACGCCATGTGGTCGAGCATCTGCGCGCTGCCGTACTTGATGCCCGTGCGCGAGCCGTTGAGCAGGTGCGGGGCGTTGGTCATCGACTCCATGCCGCCGGCGACGACGACGGCGGCCGAGCCGGCCTTGATGAGGTCGTGGCCGAACATGATCGCCTTCATGCCCGAGCCGCACACCTTGTTGATGGTGGTGGCACCGGCGGCGTCGGGAATGCCCGCCGCGCGCGAGGCCTGGCGCGCCGGCGCCTGGCCCAGGCCGGCCGGCAGCACGCAGCCCATGATGACCTCGTCGACCTGGTCGGCGGCGACGCCGGCATCGGCGAGCGCGCCCTCGATGGCGGTGGCACCGAGCGTCGGGGTGGGGACGCCGGTGAACTGGCCGAGGAAGGAACCGATGGCGGTGCGCTTGGCACCGACGATGACGATGTCGGACATGGGGGACTCCGGAATGCGTGAATCCCCGATTATTGTGCCGGATGCTGCACTGCGGCAAGTGCACCCGGCCCGGGTCGGCCCGCGCCATCGGGCTTGCCCTGTCTTGCAGGATCGGCGGCCGGTGGACATGCTTCACCGGAGATCGCCGGGGGGCGAAGGGGAAAAGGAAGGGGACCATGGGGAGCGCAATGGAAAGAAGCCGGTGCATGACCGCATTCAGGCTGGCGCCGATCGCAGCCGCGATGCTCGCGGCCGGCCTGCTGGCCGGGTGCGGTGGAAGCGGAAACAACGTCAGGGTCCCGCCACCGCCGATCTCGCCGCCGCCGGTCGCGCCGCCGCCGGGCCCGCCGGTGGTGGAAGATCCGAATCCTGCCTACAGCCAGCACCTGGCCGTCACCCATGCCGACGCCGCGCACGCGGCGGGCTTCACCGGCGAAGGCGTGCGCATCGGCATCATCGACAGCGGCGTCAACCGCGATCATCCGGCGCTGCAGGGGCGGGTGGTCTCCAACCTCACCTACATCGACGGTTCGCGCAACGACCTGACGGTGGACGACGTGGTCGGCCACGGCACCGCGGTCGCGCAGGCCGCGGCGGGCGCGCCTTTCGGCGCCTGGCCGGGCGGCATCGCGCCGGGCGCGGAGATCGTGTCCGCGCGCATCATCAACGACGAGGCGCCCGAGGACGACGGCTCCGGCGAGGGCAACGAGGTCCACGGCGCGCTGGGGCTGGCGCCGATCCACGACGACCTCATCGCCCGCGGCGTACGGATCATGAACAACTCCTGGGGCGGGCTGTACTGGAACGACCCCGGCGCCACGGCGCCGATCGCCGGCGAATACCGCCGCTTCATCACCGACAACGACGGCCTGGTGGTGTTCGCCGCCGGCAATTCGTCATTCGCCGACCCCTCCGACATGGCGGCCCTGCCGAGCCAGGCCGGGCCCGGCGGCAGCCTGCCGGCCGCGGACCTGGAGCGCGGCTGGCTGACAGTGGTGGCCTTGTCCGAAGGCAGTGCGAACCAGCTCGCCGACTATTCCAACGCCTGCGGCATCGCCATGCACTATTGCCTGGCCGCGCCGGGCACGGTGGTGGTGACCGGTACCGACGACGCCCCCGATTCGCCCGAATACTGGAAGTGGTCGGGCACGTCGCTGGCTGCGCCGCTGGTCTCCGGCACCGCGGCGCTGGTGTGGGAAGCGTTCCCGTACTTCGACAACGACCTGGTGCGGCAGACCATCCTCGGCACCGCCACCGACATCGGCGACACGGGCGTCGACGCGACCTTCGGCTATGGCCAGCTCGACGCCGGCCGCGCGGTGCTCGGCCCGGCGCGCTTCGACTGGGGCGACGTGACGGTCGATTTCGACGGCATCGAGTCGACCTGGGGCAACCCCATCACCGGCGACGGCGGCCTGGTCAAGCGCGGCACCGGCACCCTGGTGCTGGGCGAGTCAAGCGACTACCTCGGTGACACGCGGGTCGAAGGCGGCACGCTGCGGATCATCGACAACAACACCCTGGCGTCGGACGTGTTCATCGGCGCCGACGGCACGTTGGCCGGCTACGGCGGCGTGGGCAGCGTGCATAACGACGGCACGCTGCAGGTGGACGACCATGTGTTCAACGTCCATGGCGACTACCACCAGTCGGCGCAGGGGCGGCTGGCGGTCGTGCTCGGCAACGAGTTCCTGGTCGCGGGCACGGCCTTCATCGACGGCGAGCTGTACGTGCTGGGCGCGAACGACGGCTACACCGCGTCAGGTCGCGTGACCGTGCTGGCCGCGAACGCCATCTCCGGTACTTTCGCCGAACTGGGCGCGGCCCCGAGCGTGTTCCTCGAAGGCACGCTCGCCTACTCCGACACCAATGTCTTCCTCGACATCACGCGCATGGACGTCACCGCCGCGGCGATGGCGCTGGGCCGGCTGCCGGCGTCGTCGATGGCGTCGGCCGAGCGCGTGGAGAACGCGTTCCGCCGCATCGACGAGCAGCAGGCGACGGGCGACGGCGTGATTGGCGACGGCTTCATCCGAGCCGCCGGCGCGTTCCAGGGCATCACCAGCGAGGCGGCCGCCAGGCGCGCGCTGTCCAGCCTGTCGGGCAACGCGCACGCGGCCGCCGCGTCGATGACCTTCGACAGCATCGACTTGGGCCGGCGCGCACTGTCGTCGCGGTTCGCGGATTTCGCCGGTCGCCCCGACCGCGCCGGCGCGTGGACGCAGGTGCTGGGCCGCGGCGGGCAGGGTGGCTTCATCGGCGACGACTTCAGCGTCGACGGCTGGATGCTCGGTCGCGACCGGCGCATCGGCGACCACGCCGTGGCCGGCTTCGCCTTCGGCGAAACGCGCGCGCACGACGCCCTGGGCGACGACCGCGAGCGCAGCCGCGACCGGCAGACCCAGGGCCGCCTGTACGCCGGCAGCCTGCTCGGCGACGGCTACCTGCTCGGCCAGCTCGGCACCGGCCATTTCGACCGCAATATCGAGCGCCAGCTGTTCACCGGCGAAGACCGGCGACCCGGCGTGTCCAGCCGCTACGGCGGCGACTACTTCACCGCGAACGTCGAGGCCGGCTACCGGCTGCGCGCCGGCGGCGGCGAGCTGGTGCCGTACCTGGGCATGGAGCACGCGCGCCTGCGCAGCGACGGCTTCCTGGAGCAGGGCGCGGACGGCTTCGGCCTGCAGGGCAACGGCTGGACGTCCAGCCGCACCCAGGCGATCGCCGGCTTCCGCGCCGGCTACGACTGGCGGGGCCTGGACGTGCACGGCTACGCGGAGTGGCAGCAGACCCTGGCCGCGGACGGGCTGGAGGCGCAGGCGGGCTTCGTCGGCGCCGACGCCTGGGCGCCGCTGCCGGGCCTGCAGCCGGCGCGCTCGGGCGGCCTGTACGGGCTTGGCGTGTCCGCCTGGCTGTCGCGCAACAGCGTGCTGGGCCTGGGCTACGACCAGCGCTTCGGCCCGCGCGGCGACGCGCGGACGGTGTCGATGCGGTACGTGCTGGGGTTCTGAGCCCGGCACGGCCTTGTGTCGGGGGC